>CAZGZR010000106.1:0-8651 GCA_964529745.1 uncultured Candidatus Bathyarchaeia archaeon | reverse complement strand
ACCATGTCTGGTTCAAAGGGAGTCGAATACGATCGCTTGGTGATAAGGGACGCAATGCTCGTCAACGGACGGGGGACGCCGCCATACGGCCCCGTGGACATACTCGTCGAAGGCGGAAGAGTGGCCGAGATAGTTAACGTGGACCCCATCAGCCTCAGCAGGTACAGCCCCGAGAGGCCCGAGGGGGACCGCGTCATAGAGGCCCGGGGCATGTACGTGCTCCCCGGCCTCGTGGACATGCATGTCCACATAAACGTAGACGACGACAAGTGCGGCCCCGAGGGACCCGAGTACGCCTACAAGCTCCTGCTGGCCCACGGCGTCACCACTATACGAACCTGCGGCTTTGGCACCGACGAACAGCTCCTGGAGCACAAGCGCCTAAGCGCCGAAAACAAGATCACCGCGCCTAACCTGACTGTCATGGGAAGCTGGCCGGCAGAGGCTCACGACGTAGAGGAGGCCCGGGAGGCGGTGAAAAGGCTGAAGGAGCTGGGGGTGGACGGCATAAAGATAATCCCGCGGCCCCACGTCACCCCAGAGATGCTTCGGGTGCTCGCTGAGGGAGCCCGTGAGGCGGGCATGCCCGCGGGCGTCGCCATCCACGTCGCCCAGAACAGCGAACTGGACGCCCTGGACGTCACCTACGCCGGACTAGACAAGATAAGCATAGAGCACACCTACGGCATCCCCCAGGCCGCTCTCCCTGGCAGCCAGGAATTCCCGCCCGACTACAACTACAGCGACGAGGTGGACAGGTTCAGGTACGACGGCTACATCTGGCACGAGGCCGACATGTACGAGGACGAGGTCATGGACGTCCTGGACACAATGATCCAGAACGGCACCGTCTGGGACCCCACCATGGTAGTCTACGAGGCCCACAGGGACCTTGAGCGCGCCAGAAACATGCCCTGGCACCGGAGGTACACCGTGCGCCAACTATGGGAGGCCTTCAGCCCCCAGCCGGGCCGCCACGCCACCCACTTCTTCGACTGGAAGACCAGCGACGAGATAGCTTGGAAGGAGAAGTACGGCATCTGGATGAAGTACGTCCGCTACTTCTTCGAGAACGGCGGCACATTGACGGCTGGCAGCGACACCGCGTTCATATACCAGTTATTCGGGTTCGCCCTAATACGGGAGCTTGAGCTGTTCCAAGAGGTGGGCATCCACCCCATCGATGTGGTGAGGATAGCCACCACCAACGCCCACACCTGCCTCGGCGACGAGGAGAGGAGCAAAGGAGTCGTGGAGGGCGCCCCCGCCGACCTCTGCGTCGTGGACGGCAACCCCCTTGACAACTTCAAGGTCATGTACGGCACCGGCGTGGACATGTACGGCGACGACGGCGTCACCGTGAGGAAGGGCGGCGGCGTCAGATGGACCGTCAAAGGCGGCGCGGTCTTCGAATGCGGGGAGCTACTGGCCGATGTCGAGGAGTATGTGGACGAGCACAGGCAACTCCATTAAACTTTTTTACGGGATCACAAGACCATCAACCTGATGTCGGTCCCTGAAGCCGGTCAGCTCATCAAGTCCCTCGACGAAGCCACGGAGACGCTGAGCAAGACCCAGCCTTCTCTGCTGGACGTCAAGGGCAGGCTCGTCACACTGCTCAACCGGGAGACCATAGTATTAGGGGACATCCACGGCGACTACAGCTCCCTCCAATACATGCTGACGAAGACCTGGTTCAGGGAGCGGGCCATGGACGGCGAGCCCGTGACACTGCTCTGCATGGGAGACTACATCGACCGGGGCCCAGGGCAGGTCGAAGCACTTTACACGCTCACCAGGCTCCTCTTGGAGCACCCGGGGAACGTTGTACTGCTCAGGGGAAACCACGAAGGCCCCAGCGACGTGGGGGTCAGCCCCCACGACTTCCCGTTCGTGCTCCACCGGCTCTACGGCGACGAATCGCAGGAAGTCTACAGGCGGTTCAGAGCCTTCACGGACCAGCTTTACACGGCCGCCGTGATCACGGGGAGAGCCCTGATACTTCACGGCGGGGTGCCCGTCGGCTCAAGGAGCCTAGATGACGTTGCCTTCGCCCACCGGACCCACCCGGAGACGGACACCCTGAGGCAGATACTATGGAACGACCCCAGGCCCGAGCCGGGGGTGGACCGGAGCGTGAGGGGAGTCGGGTACGTCTTCGGGCCCGACGTAGCGGAGAGGTTTCTGGACGCCGTCGGGGTCCAGGTGCTCATTAGGGGGCACCAGAGCTGCGAGACGGGCCACATGGTCACAGGGAGAGTGCACACCCTGTTCTCGTGTAAACTTCCCCACTACGGGAACAAGGCGGCTGCGTACATGGAGGTGCCAGCATCGGCAGAGGCCCCGGAGAACTTCACCAGCTACGTCAAGACTTTCTAGCGTCTCCCAAGTATGCACTTCACCATGCTGGAGAATAGCCTCAGGTTCAGCGCCAAGTGGACGAGAAGCGCCACGGCGAAGATCAGGCTCACATATGTGTGAAAATCCACCCAAAGGGTCTTCGCGACGCCTAGGAAAGTCTCGTAGCCGCTCCGCCTCCCGCTGGGGAGGGCCAGCCAGAGGACGACCCCGCTAACCAGCGAGGAAGCCATGGTCAGGAACATGGCGGCGTCCACCGATACCCTGTGCAATATGTTCTTGCTCAAACGGTTCACCTCTTAAGTCGGTTCTGTGTAACCGCGGTTTATTAGGGTCAACTAGGAACAGGTGTTCCGTGAGAACACTACCCTGAAACCGTTACCGCTGTTTTCCGAGAAATAAAAGAAAAAAGGTTGGGTTACTCGACGGCTAGCTTCTTGCTGTACTCCCAGAGGCCGTGGATGTTGCAGTAGCTCGCCGCGTTCAGCGTGCCCGGCTTCGTGGTCTTGAACCTGAACTTGGCCATGCTGTGGGTGTGCACAGGCCCCTCGTTGGGCCCCTTGACGCCTTCGCCGTGGGAGTTGAACTCGAACAGCCCCAGGTCGTGGACGAACTTTTCGCCCTCAGGCGCGTAGAACACCCGTATCCAGCGGATGTGGTGCTCCGTCGTGTTGGGGTGCGGTATCTCCTTGCCGACCTGCACGGCGACGTCCACCCACTCCCCAGCCTTGACATTGTCCGGGCAATCGATGACAGGCACGTGTTTCTCGCTCTTCCAATCCGCGGACTGGATCATCTTTCCAATAGTTTTAGCCATGATAGAACGTCTGGAGGCGGTTCATATAAACCTAGGTTGAGCCGGGCTCCCTGAGGCGCAGCACCAGGACGAGGCATGCGGCGGTTATGCCGATGCCCAGGTAGAAGCTCTGGATGTAGCCCATGGGGGGCCCGACGACCTCCACGAAGGTGCTCATAATCATGGGTCCCAACAGGCCGCCCATGTCCATGAACGTCCTGAAGGTGCCTATGGCCTTCCCGCGGACCATGTCGGGCACGGCGTCGGCTATGAAGGCGGGGATGACGCCGTAGATGACGCCCCAGAAAATTCCCCTCATGAACATCACCCCGAGCAGCTGGTAGAAGCCCTTGAACATGGTTAGACCAAGCAACGAGACGACCCCGACGACGAGCCCGACGGCGAGTATCTTCCTCCGCCCAATCCTGTCAGAGAGGAAGCCGCCCAGTAGGTTGCCTGCGACGCTGCCCACGGTGCTCCCCGCGACCAGGAGGGCGTAGATGTTCAGGGGGAGGCTCAGCTCCTCGGTCGCATAGATGGGCAATATGGTACCTAGAAGCCCCGTGTTGATTATCATGCAGCCCAGGTTGATGATGCACGCCCCGATCACGGTCACGTTGAGCACCGTGACCATCTCCTGCCTCGTGGGCATCAGGCTGGGAACCGGCTTACCGGTACCGGCCTCGTCCTCCATCCCCTTGATCATGGTCACGATGAGTAGGGCCGTCACTCCGAGGCCCGTGCACACTAGGAAGTTGATTCTAAGCCCGTATGACGCCGCGACCACGCCGCCCAGGGTCTGACCTACCAGGTTGCCCACCATCTCCACCGCCTGGAAGAAACCCATGGCCCTGCCCCTCCTCTCGGAGGCGAACAGCCTAGAGACGTAGCTCATGCCGATGCAGAAGAAGCTGGCGTCCCCCATGCCCCACAGGAGCCTAGCCAATATGAGGAGCCAGATGCTCTCGGTCCTGTAACATACGAACGCGCCCAGCACGGCGAGGCCCCTCCCCGCCATCAACGGTATCCTAGGCTCGATCCTGTCGCTGAGGACGCCTATGGGGAACTCGCTGAGCATCCTGAGAAAGAAGTAACCGGAGACGGCCAGCCCCACGAGCTGCAGCGACGCCGTGAACTCGTTTCTCACGAAGGGGGCGAATATGGGGTTCACGAAGCCCCCGGAGAGCATGGTGACGGTGCCGCCGACGATCATCAGGTAGTATTCCTTTATGCTGCGCTCCACGGGCTCCGCCTTCCCGCAATAGGGACAACGGCTCTGATATAAACCATGGCGTCAGTGCGGCTCGGAGGGTAACGAGTCGCCATGGGAAACACTAAAAGCGGAACCCGTTGATCTTTCTCCGTGACACTGAACAAAGGAGGCCCGCCCCTCCAGGGGGTGAGGGTTCTCGACCTTACCCGGGTGCTCGCTGGGCCTTTCTGCTCCATGACCCTCAGCGACCTGGGCGCCGAGGTCATCAAGGTGGAGATACCGGGGCGGGGTGACGACACTCGGGCGTTCCCGCCGTACATCGACGGCGAGAGCAGCTACTTCATGTCCCTCAACCGGGGCAAGAAGAGCATAACCATGAACCTCAAGGACGACGACGCCACCGAGGCGCTGCACAGGATCGCTAAGAAGTGCGATGTTGTGCTGGAGAACTTCAGGCCGGGCGTCACGGCTCGGCTGGGGGTGGACTACGAGGCCCTGAGCCGGATCAACCCACGGTTGGTCTATTGCAGTATAAGCAGCTTCGGCCAGACGGGACCCTACGCTCAGATGCCCGGCTACGACCTCATAATACAGGGGATGGGCGGTCTCATGGGGCTGACGGGTGAGCAGGGCAGGCCCCCGGTCCGTGTGGGCATGGCGGTGACGGACATCTGCGCCGGCATGTACGCCGTCATAGGAATACTTGCGGCACTGAGGGTCCGGGAGGAGACGGGGAGGGGCCAGTACATAGACGTGTCCATGCTCGACGGCTCGGTGAGCTGGATGACCTACGCGGCGGGCAACTACTTCGCCACGGGGGTCAACCCGCCGAGGATGGGCTCCGCCCACCCCAGCATAGCGCCCTACCAGGCCTTCCCCACCGGCGACGGCAAGTACATACTCATAGCCTGCGGGAACGACAGGCTCTGGGGAATGCTCACGGACGCCATGGGCGCTGAAGAGCTGGGCCGCGACCCAAGGTTTACCACCAACGCCCTGCGGGTAGAACACATGGACACCCTCATACCGATACTGGAGATGGAGTTCATGAAGAGGCCCAGGGACGAGTGGCTGGAGAGGCTGCAGGCAATGGGGTTCCCATGCGGCCCCGTCTACGGGTTGGACGAGATGTTCAGAGACCCCCAGGTGCTCGCGAGGGGCATGCTCAAGGAGGTGCAGCACCCCACGGTGGGAGAGATAAAGCAGATAGGCACCGTACTCAAGTTCTCGGAGAGCGAGAGCAGCATACAGTCGCCGCCTCCGGTGCTTGGCCAGGACACCGAGGAGGTGCTGAGGACCCTTGCCGGTTACACTGACGAAGACGTTGAGAGACTCAGGGAGAAGGGCGCCGTCTAGGGCGACTTTCGCGCCACGAACAGCGCCGTAAGGTAGGGCCGCTCTACCAAACCGTCATACTCCTCGTCTATGAGGCGGCCTACTCCCTCATATAGGCTGGCCTTTACGCCTTGGGGAAGCGCGCGGTGATCCGAGTACGTGTCTAGGAGCCGCAGGTAGTCGTCCCTACTGTAGTTTCTCTTCCACAGGTACCGCCGGACGACCGGCTTCTCGAACAGGCCTGAGGCCTCAACGCTCCGGGAGGTCTCATCTATCCGCTGCGCCGTGGAGGGTCTATCCCTGGGGTCCCCCCACTCGGGGACCACACGTCTGTAGACTCTCTGGACATCCACGAAGAACCCCGTGAAGGGTTCAGGGTGAAGGTTCCAGAACAGGGCTATGAAGCCCCTCTGCCCGAGGGCCGTCGCTGCCTTGCAGTAGCCTGCATCGGGCTCTACCCAGTGCCACGCAGTCCCAGAGGCTACTAGGTCGAAGCCCCCTGGAGGCTCCAGGTCCTCGAACTTGGACACGATGAACTCGACTGGATATCCTTTCAGCTTCCGTCTGGCTATCTCCACCAGGTTGCCGCCGGGGTCAACGCAAACCACCTCATAGCCTCTCTCTGCGAAACTGACGGTGGCTTGACCGGTTCCGCACCCCACCTCGATGACCTTGGAGCCGTCACCTAGGCCAGTCAGCTTGGCTATGTCGTCGAAGAGTTCATCAGGGTACCCCGGCCTTACGGCGTCATAGAGATCCGCCGCCTCGTCGAACGTGGAGGACATGTGACCCTGCTGATCGGTACACTATTCATTTATAGGTTCTCTGTGTGGCGGCGGTTGCAGGTTCAAACGTTGGCGCTCGACGACGCGGCGAGGCGTAGGAACGTCGCGCCTCCGTCGGACTCGTTGAAAGTTTATGTACCCATGAGTCGTCTATTTCTTCATGAGGATTCTAGAGGTTTACCGTGATCAGAACCCGGGCTCCCTCAGCGCCTTGGAGAAGGCTTCGCATTATCTCCCGTCGGGTAACACCCGCTCGGCCCTATACTGGCAGCCGTTCCCCCTCTGCCTGAGGAGGGGTGAGGGCAGCCACAACTGGGACGTTGACGGTAACGAGCGCATAGACTTCAACTTCAACAACACCACCCTCATCATGGGCCACAACCACCCTAAGGTGGTGGAGGCCGCCAAAGAGCAGTGGGAGAAGGGAACGGTCCTCGGCGCCCCTACCGAGACGGAGCCTAAGCTAGCAGAGGAGCTGACTCACAGGCTCAGTAGGGCGGACAGGGTGCGCTTCACGCCCTCCGGCACTGAAGCCAACATGCAGGCTGTGAGAGTCGCCAGGGCCTACAGCAGGAAGCCGCTGCTCGCCAAGTGTGTGGGGGCGTACCACGGCTCATGGGACGCCGTGCCGCTCACCCCCGACGCGGTGGGTATCCCACCGGAGGTGAAGGACTGCACCGTCTACTTCCCTTACAACGACGCCGAGGCCGCAGAGGAGGTAATAAAGAAGCACAGGCACGAGCTGGCCGCCGTCATAGTCGAGCCCACCATGCGTGACATGACGCCAAAGCCGGGGTTCCTACAGACGGTCAGGGAGGCCACGGCGGAAAACGACTTGCTGCTCATCTTCGACGAGGTCATCTCGTTCAGGCTAAGCCACGGCGGCGCCCAAGCCCTATACGGAGTCACCCCGGACATCACCACCATGGGCAAGATCATCGGAGGCGGCTTCCCCGTTGGCGCCTACGCATCCACCGAGGAGTTGCTGAGCCCCTTGAACATCCCCGCCGCCGGGCTTCCAGAGACGGCGTCGCCCATGCTGGGTTTCTCGGGCACCTTCAACGCCCATCCCCTGGCAATGGCGGCCGGCCTCGCCGTGATGAAGATGATGAAGCCCGGCGTATACGAGAGGATGGCCGGGATAGGTGACACGATGAGGGACGGCTTGAAGGAGGCTCTAGCGGAGGAAGGCGTCACCGCCCACGTGGGCGGCGTTGGCTCCCTGTTCTCCGTAGCCTGGACTGACCGTGAGGTGGTGGACCACGAGACTTCTAGGACAGCCGACAGGGCCCTGTTCAGCGTCTTCAACCTGGGCATGATGAACCGAGGCGTCTTCATCCTGGGACACCCCAACGTCTCAGCCGTGCAGACAGAGGGGGACCTGGAGAAGGCTCTCGACGCCGCCAGGGAGACGATGGCCGAGATGAAGCCCCTGATAAGGGAGAGGGCGCCTCACCTCCTGAAATAGAGTCTAGAAGACTTTTTTTCATCATACTTCATCGAATAGGATTCGCCTAGATGATTGGAGACGTGGAGTGGACGCCGATCCATAATGTATAGGGAATGTTTGGTCGATCACTTCTTGCTCTGGAACGCCTCGATGATCCTGTCCACGACTGTCCTCTCCTCCTCGGGGCGGAGGTAGAACGTGTCTATGAGCCTCCACTCCTTGTTGGTGTAGTAATCGTAGTAGTAGGAGTTCCTGAGGTAGACAGGCGGGTCGTCCTTGGCCACAGCCGCGTCCAGTTCCTCAGCGGACATCCCCGTCTCGTCCCTGTTCCACTTCATGAGCACCCTGGGCACGTGGGGCATCGATGGGTGCTCGTGGCAGGTCTCGTCATTGGGTATCACCTCCACCTCTAGGCCAGATACGGTTCTCAGCTCATCGGCTATCCGCCGAGCCGCTTCCATCTGCCCCGCGTAGAGCCCGTCACCCTCCTCGACGAATATCTCCAGGGCGACGACGAGGCCCACTATCTGTTCCTTGCTTATCTTGTGGCCCCGTCCCCAGCCGCTATGAGGAAAGGTATGGTCCCTCACTGCCTCTATAATGTCGGCGCCTCTGCCGCCGCCCACCATGAATCCCGTGTTGTTGGGCGCCTTAATGGCCTTCCCGCCGCTGAAGCAGACGAACTCATGGGGAAAGACGGGTCAGATGATGACG
>CAZGZR010000105.1:0-8798 GCA_964529745.1 uncultured Candidatus Bathyarchaeia archaeon | reverse complement strand
CGACAGGCGGGACCTGAAGAAGTACAAGAAGCAGATAGCAGAGGCCGACGCCATACTGGTCATGGCGTGCGGGGCGGGCGTCCAGACTGTCGGCACCTACAGCGACAAGATAGTGCTGCCGGCCCTCAACACGCTGTTTATAGGCGAGACCGAGCGCCTAGGAAGGTTCCACGACATGTGCAGCGCCTGCGGCGACTGCATCCTCGACGAGACCGGCGGCGTATGCCCGCTCACTCGGTGCGCCAAGGGGCTGCTCAACGGCCCCTGCGGCGGACAGGTGAACGGGAAGTGCGAGGTCGGTGACTACGAGAACGAGTGCGCGTGGGTGCAGATCTACGACAGGCTGAAGGAGCAGGACAGGCTGGATCTGTTCACGGAGTTCAGGCCCCCGAGGGACTTCTCCAAGAAGACCCTGAAGACGCATCACATCTTCTAGTCTCTTCCACCTTTTTCCTTCTTCACGTGTTCCTCGAGGATAGCAGGTATCGTGTCAGGGGACTCGAAGGTGTAGATCCCGTCCATCGCCTCAAGCCTAGCGACGTTTTCTGCGTCCTCCTTCCGCACCTTGAGCCTCAGCTTCTTGCCGCTGGGGAGGATCGTGGTGGTCTCGCCTTCGCGGTAGTCCACCGGCATGATGTACAAGGGGACGTAGCCTTTAACGGCTTGGAGGGCGGCGTTTGTGATCAGGGTGTCGGCGACCCCGACGGCTAGCTTGGCCACCGTGTTGCTGGTGGCGGGGGCTATCAGCATGAACATGAATTCCCCCAGCTGCAGCCTGGCGGCGAGGAAGGGCGTGTTGGCGTCCACCTCTTTCCACACCCTGTCGAAGCCTTCACGCAGCTCATCCTCGACCCTGTAGTACTTGGCCACCGTAACCCCGGCCTTGGAGAGGAAGACCTCGACCCCTAGCTCAGGGTACGCCTGTTTCAGCGCCTTCATGACCCTTATCGTCTCGTTCAATTTGTCGCCGGAGCCCGTTATACCCCACGCTATCTTCATTCTCCTTCCTCCATGTACTCGATGAGCCTCTTCACCGTCTTCCTCATGCTCCTCATGCCTTCCTCGTCTTCCTTGATGCCTTTCATGCTGTCCTTGGACCAGAGGGAGGCGCCGAGGTTGGCTCCGAAGAAGCCGCCGCTCAGGTGGATGGCCCCGTTCAGCGTCAGGAAGGTCTGTATCTGCTGCAGGGCCAGCTCCTGTCCTCCAACACGGTCGCCCCCCACAGCGATGGCGATACCTGGCTTGTCTTTCAGAGCGTCCTTGTCCTGGGCGAGGAGCGCCCTGGTCCTGTCCATCACAGCCTTGAGCTGCGCGCTGACGCCGCCGTTGTACACGGGCGTGGCTATCACCAGCGCCTCGGCCTCCCGGAGGAGCGGGTAGAGCGCCTGGACGTCGTCGTCGAATACGCATCCATTGCCTTTGAGGCAGTAGTCGCAGTGGGTACAGAACTCTATCCTCTTGCCCCGTACGCCCCAGAAGACGGGCTCGTAGCCCTTCCCCTGGAGCATGTCCAGCGCCGCCCTCAGCACGTACTCGGTGGTCATGGCGCGGGGGCTCCCGCATAGACCCAGAATCATGTGAGTAAAATCGCCTCGAAGACGTATATTGTTTGTCTCAAGGAAAATATTTAATGCTCTTTATCAGGGGACGCAGAGTCACCGATGAGGTTATCACATCGCCTTCAAGCTTGAGGGGTTAGGCTGGGAAAAGAATATCCACGTGTGACGCGTATTCTAAGCTGGACGAGGCTGGTATCGGGTGATCAACGAGATAGCGATGGCGCTGATGTTCGCTGCGCTTTTCATACTGGTGGTCTCAGCGGTGATCGTTGGAGGCCGGATGGGCAAGGCAAAGACTCGACCGGCTCCCGAGACGGATGAGGCGCCGCCCAAGGAGCCCCCGAAGAAGCAGGAACCCGTGCCGGAGAGCCTACCAACCGAGGCGGAGCAGCACCCCGAGCCTTTGGGAGCCTACGAGGAGGAGCCGCGTCTCTACATGCCTGAACCTGAGTTCTTCGAGCAAGAACAGACCGTCGAGATACCTGAGCCGGAGGAGGTTGAAGAGACGGTGGAGTTCTATCAGCCAACGATCGAGTTACTTGAGCCAGAGGCGGCTGAAGAGACGGCGGATCACTTTGAGCCGGTGGTCGAGCTGCCTGAGCCTGAGATTGAGTATGTGCCAATAACCGAGGAGCCCGAGCGAGAGGCATCCATGCCGGAGGTCGTCTCACCAGAGCCCGTGTTGCCTGAACAGCCTCAGGCCGAGGAGCCGGTTGACGCCGAACCCTTCGAGGACAACTACAGGGAGCCAGCCTACTTCAGAGACGAGGACGTGATCCCGGTCCAGGGCGTGACTACTTGCCCCCACTGCGGCGAGAAGGTCCCCGCCACCATTTACTGCATAAACTGCGGGAAGTCACTGAACGAGTGAGCAGCCTCAATAACGATCTTGAACAGCCTTTATAGATGCAGATGCCTCAGGTTCCTTGAACCGAGATGCCGAGAAACAAGGTTAAGATCACGGTGCAGAAGTGCGTGGACCCCGCCATCATCTTCAACGGCGAGGTCCCCAACATGCCCGGTAAGGACGAGCCCTACGTGAAGTGCAGCTTCCGGGAGGGGCAGAGCTGGATCGTGGAAAAGAACATGCAGATGCCCGAGGGCTTCTGCGGATGGGCGTGGCGGGACCTCTACAAGGACCTGTCAGTCATGGTAATGGGCGGCGACTTCGACCCCTGGGTCGAGAAAGGCTTAATGTACACGGCCTGCTCCGACGGGATCAGGCCCGTCAGCTTCAAGCTGGAGAGGCTTGAAGACTAACCCTTTTTTTATGCCTTTTTCTAGGCTCAAACAACAAGCTTGTAGGTTCTAGCTTTCTAACAGAGATGAGGTAGCTAACCGGTCTCGGCTCTCTTCCTACACTCCTCCAGTATCTTCTCCAGGCTCTCTGATTTACCGACGGCCAGCGCCTTCTCTATGAAAGGTATAGCCTCACCGTGTCTGCCTTTGATGAAAAGGACGATGCCCTTCATCTGGTTGGCGAGGGGGTTGTCGGAGTCCCGCTTCAGGGCCTCCTCAAAGAAGCCCATGGCCTCGTCGTAGTTCTTGAGGTTATAGTCCACCTGCCCCCTCAGCGTGTAGTTGACCGACGACTCGTTCAGCTCGAGGGACTTATCTATGGCCTTCTTGGACTCTTCAAGATCGCCCTTCCTCATGAGTATGGTGCCCTTTAGCTGCCAGTTAAGGTGGTTGCCGTCGTCGAGGGCGGCGGCCACCTCCACGGACTTCAGGGCCTCGTCGTATTCTCCGGTGTTGGCGAGCGCCTGCGCGCGGAGGTTCCAGAGGCCGACCTTCTCGGGCTCCAGGTCGATGGCCTTCTCCAGCTTCTCCGCCGCCTCCTTGAACCTGCGTTCCCGGAAGAGGGCGATGCCCTCGTCTGCGAGGTTAGGCTGGTTCTCTTCGGAGCCCATGGATATGAAGACCCTTTTTTATGGTTAAGGGTTTTCCCCCACTTTCGACCGGGGGTGTACCGGACGTGTTCACAGGCTTTATTACACAGGTAGCGCAAGTGAAATCCAGGATGATGCCTCAGTTTTCGCCCTGTGGAGCCCTCTGCGACCCCTGCCCTTATTTCAAGGGAAAGAAGCTGCCTCTGTGCCCCGGCTGCAGGGCAGTCGAGGGAAAGCCGTTCTGGGGTAGCTGCGAGACTTACGCCTGTGCCAAGGAACACGGCGTGGAGCACTGCGGATTGTGCGGTGATTTCCCCTGCGACGGCTTCGTGTCAAGGTACGACCCGAGCGAGGGCCAGGAAAGCGCCCTAACGAGGGCTGGACTGCTCGCGTACCTGGTTAGGCACGGCGATGAGAAGGCTATTGGGCTAGCCATGAAGATAGACGAAGATAGCTAGTTTTGCCCGCCGTTTTCCATCAGCACCTCTGCCTCCCGTCTGAGAAGCATGGGGTAGAGGAAGGCGACTAGCAGCGTCAACGCCCCGCCTATGAAGGCGGGCGTGTCGAGGCCCACCCTCTCCATGAGGGCGCCGCCTAGTATGGGGGAGACGACGCCCCCGCCGTTCATGGATATCATCCTCAGGCTGTTGGCCGTGGACTTCTCGTCCTCGCTTATGCTCCTCATGAACATGCTCGTGATGAGGGGGTCCGACATGAACCTGGTGCCCATCCTGAGCACGTAGAAGACGGCGAGCACGCCGAAGCTGGGCGAGAGGGGCATCATCAGCAGGAACGCGGCTGACAGCGCTATCCCCAGGGTTATGCTCTTCATGCCTCCGAGCCGCTTCGCGAAAGACGCTGCGGTGCCCTTTGAGAGGGCCATCGCTAGGTTGGACACGAAAAATAGGGTGCCTAGGCCCGCGGAGGCCACGCCATACTTCTGGTATACGTAGTAGGGGAAGAGGCTGAACATGATGCCGCCGGCGATGTTCCCTAGAAGACCGATCCCGCATATCTTCAGCACCAGCCACTTGGACTTGAGGTTGAACCTGAGCTCCCTTGACAGCTGCTCGTCGATGCCGCGGCTGGACGAGTAGATGAATAGGTACTGGAGGACGAAGAGGGCCCCCGCGGAAACCATGGTGTACCTGTACGCCGCGTTCAGGCTGATGCCGAGCGCATTGACCATGATCGGCGGGACGTACCCAACCAAGCTGCCCAGACTCATAGCGGAGATGTTGATGAGCCCATAGAGCCCGAAAGCCTTGTCCATGTCGTCCTTCTCGAAGAAAGACGAGTAGAGGGGGGTGAACACGGTGGCCGCGGCGTTACTGACACCGATGAACGCGAACGACAAAGCGAACCCCCCGATGCTTCGGGCTAGGAAGAAAGAGACCATGGCTAACGACACGGCGGTGAAGCCGGCGAGTATCATCTTACGTTTTCCTATGCGGTCCGCCAGAACCCCGCAGGGGATCGTGAGTATGGTGGCTGTAAGGGCGTTCATCATGATTATGGTGCCCAGACCCTGGCCGTCGAACCCGAAGGACGCGAGGTAAAGCTGCAGGACGGCGTTGAAAACCCCGTTTGAGACGCCGTTGATCACGGCGCCTGAAAGAAACATCTTGGCGTTCCCGTCGAGGCGTGAAGGCATCATGTCGCCGATGAAGCCCAGCCTCGGGTCAACTGTCTGGGGCTTTTGAAAAGACTTGGGAACCTGAGACGCCTCCAACTCCGGTCCTCCTAGTTGTAGGGAACGAATCTCTCGTAGAACCTGAGCACCCGGCTCAGGGCCTCGTCGATGGATACGGCTTCGCCTTCCTCGACGTTGATCACGCCCTGGATGGACTCCAGTTTCCTGAGGTTGTCCTCGCTTATCTTTCTCTCAACCATTTCTCGTCGAGGCAACCTCGGCTCCTCCGTTTATAAAGCGGACTCAAGTGTCATAATCGCGTGAAATAATCACGGAGGATACTCACAAGTTGTGAGTGCCACACGTGTTTTACATTTAAAAAGGCGAAAACATGGGATTACACAAGTGACGAGTTTGGGAGAGGTCTACGTAGACGGGAGAAAGATGCAGCTCGAAGCAGTCGAGGGAGACCTCGTCGTGGAGAGCGGGGCCGTGGAGACCACAGCCCCGGACGGGCTCCTGAGGGTACAGGGAGACGTGAGATGCAGAGGCGACTGCGACTTTCTCTGCAGCGTCGAGGCAAACAAGATCGAGTCCCGGAGAGGCGACGTGTACGTTGAGGGGGGCTTGAAGGCCGAGTCCGTCGAGCTGAGGAGGGGCAGCCTCGAGGTCAGGGGAGACTTGGAAGCAAAGCAGCTCAGGGTCTCCAGGAGCCTCACGACGCATGGCTCGGTGAAGGCGGAGTACGTGAACACAGGGGGAACCTTCAAAGCCCGGGGGCCGGTGGAGTCTAACCGCGTCGTCGTAGGCGGAAGCCTCCGCGCCGAGACGGACGTGAACATAGAAAACATCGACGTGGGGGGATCGGCCACCGTGGGTGGAGAAACCAAAGGCACCAGCATACGGGCGGGCGGAAGCTTCACGGGGGAGGGCCCCGTGCTGGTCGAGGACGTGGACGTCGGCGGCAGCTTCAAAGCCAACGACACCGTGGACGTCGAGTCCATAGACGTAGGCGGCACCGTAAGGCTCTCCGGCGGCAGGGTAGCAAGGACCCTCGAGGTAGGCGGCTCGCTGAAATGCTCCGAGCCCCTGGAGTTCGGCGACCTCGACGTAGGGGGAACAATATCTCTCTCGGGCGGGGAGGGAGGCGACATAGGCGTGGGCGGCACCCTCAGGAGCGACGGTGAGCTCAGGTTCAAGAACATCGGCGTGGGCGGCACCGTGAAGATCGACGGCGGCGCCGAGGGAGAAAACGTCTCGGTGGGCGGCACCCTCAGGGTCTACGGGGACCTGAGCCTCAGCGAGAGGCTCAAGGTAGGCGGCAGAGCCACCATCGACGGCGAAGTCAAGGCCGACTCCATAAGGGTCGGCGGCAGGCTTGAGGCGTACAAGGCCGAGGCCGATAAGTTCATCGAGGCCAGCGTCCTCAGGACCAGGCACGGAGCCAAGGCCGCGCGCATCGAGATTGGCCGCAGGGGGGAGGCCCGGGGCCCCCTCATAGGTGAGGTGGTCATCGCCAAGGAGCACAGCGAGATCGGGGACGTCTGGGCGGACGAGATACAGCTCAGAAGCAGGACCCGGGCCGGCCACCTCCACGGCCGCAGGGTCCAGCTGGGGCACGGCTGCGATGTCGAGGCGGTGACCTACACGGAGACGCTTAGGAGCGAGCCTTCGGTCAGGATCAGGGCCACGCCTCAAAAGGCTGAAAAACTGAGCGAACCACCCTTCTAGTGGTGCGCCATGGAGAGACGTACTAGGTACGACATCTACAGTGACATCCTCGAGACGGTGCGCCGGAGAGGCGCGACGGGGATAACGAGGATCAGCTATGGCGCTAACCTGCCCGTGGACAGGGCCAAGGAGGCCGTCGAGTATCTCATGGAGCGGAAGCTCATAGACGAGGAGGAGTACGGCGGCAACATGAAGTACGTGATCACGGGCAAGGGCGGCCAGTTCCTAAACGCCCTCAGGACGGTCCGTAAGTTTCTGGAAGACGAGGGCGAGGAGTTCTAGCGGACCCCCCCGCCTCCTCCGCCGAAGCCCCCTCCGCCGCCGAACCCGCCGCCCCCGCCGCCGAACCCTCCGGATCGCCCGCCCCTGCTGGGTATCGCGGCGGTCCTTATGGGCATGAATATGTAGGGCATTACTGGCGCGAAGCGGGCCGGCGCGTAGGGCAGGTCAAGCCTCTGCATGGCCTCGGCCACCTTGTCGCCGACGCCCAGGGCGGTGCCGTAGACGAGCCACTTGCCCCACATGTTAAGGTCCTCGGTCTCGTACCGCTGGAGCTGGCTGAAGTCCGAGAGGTGCCGCTTGAAGCTGTCCCACTCTAGCTTCTCCTTGTAGGCGTCCTCCTTCCATCTCCCGAACAGGGTCGTGGGGAACGCGAAGGCTATGATGCACTGGATCACCGGTATGGCGCCGTACCCGACGGCTCCCAAGAGGATGCCGGCCACGTTTTCTGTGGTCAAGAGGAACAGGATGGAGGCGAAGAACACGACCACGGAGGCCACCAGGTACGGCAGTATTCGGGGCCTGCCGTTGTACGTGAACTCGTCGGCCACATCCTTACTCGGCCCGTTCGTCAGCCGGGCGTAGTCCCTCTGAAGGCCGGCGACCCTGCGCGCTATCGCCTCGTCTTGCCTGACTACGTCGGCTAGCCTTCTCAGGTGCTCGGTGTTCACGACGCCCCTGACGCCGAGTTCGTCCATGTAGTCCACCACCTGAGACTCGTACCGGTCCAAGCCGCTCCTGTCCAGCACCTTGATCACGAAGTCCTCGTCCCCGGTCATCTCGATGTTTATCTTCCCTCTCTCGTTGAGGTCCAGCAGGGTGGCGTAGAGCCCGTCCTCGTCGTAGTCCCTGGCGTCGTTCTTGAACACTAGGTTAACGAGCCACGGCTTGCGCCCGTCGTTGGGGATGGTGCTCAGGTACGTGGGTACCGTGAAGTCCCTCTCCTCGCCGTGCCTCCGGTAAATGTAGAGGAAGAGGAGGGGCACGCCGAACCCGAGGAGCCTGTTGAACCAAAGCACGCCTACGGCGGCGTTGTACTTGAGGCTGTACCAGAAGTTGGCGTCCTCGGTCTTTTTTCTCACGTTCTCGACGGGCGTCATGAAGCCGTCGAACTCGTAGTTGTCGTTGATGAGCATCTCTATCTCCAGCAGCTCGTTCTCCGCGAGGCTGCCGCTGAACGTCACGCCGAAGCTGTCCTCTGTCCTCACCAGGTTAGGCGGGTGAGGGTAGACTGTTTCGATGTAGCCAGGGTCGGCCAAGGTCACCTTGGCGTTCTTGTAGGGTATGTGCTCGCTCGCCAGCTTGAGGTTGAGGTGGGTGTGGGTGGAGTCGTACTCCAGAGGCGGCCTGACCACGTATACGTACACGACGCGGTACGTGCCAGGGCTGTAGTAGCCCGGGTTGTAGGCGCCTACCTCGTTACTGTATGCCAGCCGCTCCACGTCGTAGTAGTCCGAGCCGGGGCTGCCGGGGTATGTGACGTCTCCGTACTCGTCCTTGACGTAGGCCACGGTGCCAGGGGGGTTCACTATCTTCACGAACTCGACGTGGGGGTACCCCACGTACCCGAGGGTGAGGGGCGCGTCCCAGTTACGGAAAAGGAACCTCTTGTCGCCGACGTTCAGCCGGTAGCTGAAATCCTCCACCAGCGTCCCATTGGGGTAGAGCGTGGCGGCGTAGTCCTCGACGTATGCGTCCCCCTCGAAG
>CAZGZR010000104.1:0-9020 GCA_964529745.1 uncultured Candidatus Bathyarchaeia archaeon | reverse complement strand
GGGCTGGAGCCCGGGTACCCGGATGTGGAGACGGACTACGCGTGGATAGACGCGTGGAGCTACTGGGCCATAATGAGGCCCGGCTACTATGACGTGGTGGTCATGCCCAACCAGTACGGTGACATCATGTCGGACATGAGCGGCGCCGTCCAGGGCAGCATGGGGCTGGCCGGCAGCATAAACGCCGGCGACGCCCACTGCTACGCGGAGCCCACCCACGGCTCGGCGCCCGACATAGCCGGCAAGGGGATAGCTAACCCCACGTCGATGATCCTTTCCGTGGGGATGATGTTGAACTGGCTGGGCGACAAGCGGGGCGACAGACGGCTCAAGGACGCGTGGAGGGGTATCGACGCCGCCGTGGACAGGGTGCTGGCGGCGAGGCTGGTGAGGACGCCGGATCTGGGTGGCTCCAGCTCCACGGCCGAGTTCGGGGACGCCGTGGCCGAGGCGCTTGCCCCGCCTTGACCCCGTTGCGTAAACGGTTTAACGGTGTTCCGCGTATCTTCACGGTATGCGGGAGTACGAGGACAAGCTAAAGAAAATCATAGAGGAACAAGGCATCAAGGCCGAGCACCTCTCCTTCGAGACCAGCTGCCACAGCGTCGCCGACGCCGCCGAGACGGTGGGCGCCGAGCCCGAGGACTTTATCAAGAGCATATGCATGGTGGGGGACGGCGGCGAGGTCATCGTGGCCATAGTGAAGGGAGAGGACAGGGCCAGTACGTCCCGCGTCGCCAAGGCGTTGAAGAGTGGGAGGCCGCGGGTGGCGGCACCCGACGAGGTGCTGAGCCTCACCGGGTACCCGGTGGGGGGCACACCCGGGTTTGGGTTCGATGCAACCTATCTCGTGGACCCTAGGGTGCTGGAGAAGGACTTGGTGTATCTGGGTGGGGGCTCGGACTGTGCGTTGGTACGTATGTCGCCCCGAGAGCTTGTACGGGCCAACGGGGGTCGCGTGGTCAGGGTGCGCAAGTAGCTACCTGTTGTCTCTTAGGAACCTTCTTCGGGCTTCCTCTAGTTGCTGGGCCTTGGTGTGCCTTGACTGGGGCTCGGTGGTGAGGTAGTCATGAAGATTGAGAGGGCCTTTACCGTGTTTCTTTGCTTTGGTTAGCTTTGTGTCGTCTCGGGTGGCCCGTGGCATGGCTGTACATCGTCTGGGGTTATTTAGTTTATGTGGACGCGTCTTAGGGATGAGGGTTTCTTGTTACAAGTAACCCGTAATAAGCGTTTCCAAGTCTATGGTTGAGTAGTCTGGCGGCTTCTAAACTAATATGAGCCCTTTTCCTGTGAATGATTGGAAGTGGCTTCTGTTAAATGTGTATAGCTTCGCATTGTTGTTTATGGCGACCGCCGCTATCATCGTGTCGGTCCTGCCTGAGGGGGTTCCTGCTTGCTCCGCATGGATCTCTAGGTTGGCTGATAAAGATGCGTCTTCCCGCGTGTAGGGGAGGGCGCGCATCCGCATGAGTTCTGGCAAGTGCTTACCACGTTTTACTAGGCCGTAGAGAACCTCGTGGATGTTTATAGCAGTGGTCACGATATCGTCGTCGAGGGCCTTGAGGGTCTCTAGTGCCTCAGCCCCTCTGTGACTGCCCTTCCAGAGGATCTCTATTAATACGTCGCTGTCAAGGATCAGCATATCTGCGCTCGACCCTCTTCTCGTATATCTCCTCGATTATCTCGTCGGCTTCGGGCAAGTCGATGCTCCCCCGCAACCTCTCCAGCAGTTTCAGAGTATTCTCCTCCTCGCTTAGCCTCATGAAGAGGTCGCTGAAGCTCTCATCCTCCCTTTTAATTTTGAGTAGTCGATCGTAGACCTCGTCGCGTATGGATAGGGTCTTTGTCAAGTTTGTTCATGGATCAGATACATAGAATGAATATAAACATATGTTTAAACATATGTTTCAGGGTCTAAGATGTTTCGAGAAACGAGGCGATGATGAAAGAAACGTTTGTTTAGAGCAGCCTGTAGCTGCTTGTCGCCGCCTCGTAGGCTACGGCGCCCTGGGCTACGAGCCTGTCCAGGGCGGTCTTTATCTGGCCCCTTGTGAGGGTGAGGTGGAACTGGAGGTCTGATGTGCGGGCCCTGCCTTCCTCGAGGATGAGGGCAAGGGTGACCTTGTCCATGTCGTTGTACCTGCGTAGGGTCTGCATTTCAGAGCCTTCTCCTCGTCGTCCCGAATATAACTTTATCGATCAACGACGAACATGGATAAGACAGTTGACGAAGTGTTGTTTGAGGATCGGGGGTCCTTAGCGAGTGAAGACTATTATCGGGCGTAGAGCTCGATGTAGCCGCACTCCAGGCATCTCATCCCTTTGACCGTCAGGGTGCGCACCTCGTCGCTCTTTATTATGAAGCCCTTCTTCTCGCCGGTCTTCTCGCGCCATTTGACGCGTTCTTCCCGGGTCGTCTCGACGCCCCCGAGGTTCATGCTTGACATGGGGTTCATCATGCCGCTCATCATGGGGCTGGACGAGCTCGTGGTGACCTCCACGTATGCCTCCCCCTGGATCATCTCTCCTCCGCACTTGGGACATTCACTCAAAGCAGGGCCCTCATCAACTGTTGTTCACTGAGTGCCTGTCTGGTAAAAATGGTTTGCGGAAAAGAAGACAAACGGAGTGAACTCGACGAGTGATTGGAGTGCAAGGTGACGATGGCATCCACAAAAATGAGTAATACCCCACCGCATTGAATATTCTAGTTACATGGAAGAAATGAAATCCTATGTTCCTACAGAGAACTTTTGAATCAGTTATAAATTTGTACGCGGCACACAAACTTGGAATAGAAAACCCCCCCTTGCTCCACTACTAACTCTTCCCAGACGAGGTGTCGACGGTAAACCAATGAAACACCATGGCTGAGGCGATTCCAAAGACTCCGAGCATCGAAAACATCAAGTTATAGCCGGAAAACGCGAGGATCGCACCACCAAGGCCTGAACCTAACGAGCTACCTACCTGAGTTACTACCCTCTGCAACGACATCATTATGCCGGCATACAGAGGAAGCTGATCGATGACGAGGCTGGTCGACGAGGCGTCCATAACCCCCACCAAGAGACAGCCTACAAAAAAGACACCTACAGATAACATGAAGGTAGGCAAATAGGTATACACCATGAATATCATACTTGCGACCAGAATCGAGATCGCTACAAGGGGCTTTCTCCCCACTCGCTCCGCCGTTCTGCTGCTGACCACGCTTCCAATAGTATACAGCGTTGCTCCGACCAGTATGATGATTGAAGCCTCCCCAATCGAGATCAGAAACGTGTCTCTGAAGAAAGACGTGCCATAGGTTAAGATCCCCTGCCACGTAACTATCGCAAACAAATAGCCGAACAAGGAGGAAGACGCCGAACAACTCGAAAATATAGCCTTGAAGCCTTCGCCGAGTTTGATCTGATCCTTGTTGTCTGAACCACTTGATCCTCTGGGGACCGTCAACGTCGTCAGAACCAGAGCTAGGGCTGAGCTAGGAAGCAAGTATCCTAAGAAGGCGTATCTCCATCCCCCAACGCTCTGCAGGTAGGTCACAACCAATGCGCCGACGAGGTACGAGCCTGACATGCCGCCTATTATGAACCCTATGGCTTCCCCCCTCTTTTCCGGGGGGAACAGTCCTGTCAGCGTAAAGGTCATCGTGGATGCGAGCGCGTACCCGATGCCTGACAACGAGAAAGCAGCCACCATTATGCTGAAGTTGGGCGCCAGATAGCATCCGATGGCTGAGGCTGAGTAGGCGAGTAATCCGGCTTGGAGAAGCGTCTTATGGTTGTACTTTACGCTGAACATGCTCGTTAAGAGCGCGAAGACGATCGAGACCATGAAGCTGAACGTGCACATCTGGCCCGCTACGCCGACGTTGACGTTGAAGGTCTCCCCTATGTCGATGAGGAGAAGCCCCGAAAGCATGTTAGCGATCGAGGCCGTAAACCCGGAGAGCACCAAGGCGATTAAAATTGAATAATATGGGCCGGTGTTGAGTTCATTATCTAATCGTTCATCCATTTGTTTCACCTTTGAGGTTCATTATGCGCTTTCAATTAGAGATAATCTAAACAAAAGTGCATTAACCTAAAACTAATTATTTATTATTTATAATTGCCTATAAAATCTATTATTTTATCTTTATTTACCACTTATAGTGCATCAAGAAGCCACGTTGATGAGTGGTTAGGAAATTGAAGCCGTACCCTAGCCTCATGGGGTCTCTCAGGTCATCCAACCGCTCACACGGCAGATCGACGAATCTGAGCTCGATACCTTCGACGCACCCCCTCTATGATCTCTTTCAGACGATCCATGTCCGGAGACTCGTTCCGCACCATCCAAGAAAACCCAGATCGCCGAGTCCGGGCACGAAGCCGCCCTTAACGTTTGAGCCGAAAAGCACCAGCGAGTGCTTTCCGATAGCCCAGGGTCGGCCACGACCCTCCTTACACAGTTCTTCGGCAGCGTCACCAAGGCAGCAGCCTGCGCCTCTTTCCCTTCTCCCGCTGCTTCTCGGTGTCCTCCCTGCTCTTCTCCTCCAGGAGGCTGATGAGCTTCTCCAGGTTCTCTTTGTTCTGGAAGACCGCCATATACTTCATGGCTTCGTCGCTGTAGACAGGCAGGAATGGCCCAACCATGAAGCGGGCCATGGGGCCGTACACTGATGCTAGGGGCTTGAAGCTCTCCAAGAACAGTATAGCCACGAGGTCCATGCCGTTCCTGTAGATGTGCTCCGCTACGCTGCGGATGATCTCGTCCTCCTCCTCAGGCGTCGGCTCCTCGAACATCTCACCACTCCAGAAATAATGTAAAAAAGGGGGATTTAAGGCTCTAGCGTCCGCTGTACCACTTGATCCTGCCCGTCTTGTACCCGTAGGCGAGGCCGGCCGCCACAAGCACCAGCATCAACGTGGTGTACCATATGACCTCCGGCCTGAGCATGTCAACGAGCCGGCCTATGACGAGCTCGAACCTGAAGCTCACCGTCTGGCCGTACGTGACGCCGAACGCAGCCAGCAGGAACAGCCTGCCAGTCTTGTTGGCGTACTCGTAGACGCCCTTCATCTCCGTCCTGAAGATGAAGTACGCCGTCGCCGTCAGGGTCCCGATCACCGTCACGAGGTTGTTGATGTTGGTCAGAGGCAGCACCGTCGCGGTTATCTGGCTCAGGAACTCCGCCATCACCGTCGTCCGCATGGCGAGGCCGAGGCCAACGCCCACGGTCAACGCGACGGGGTACCTGCTCATCCAGACCCACTCAGGCTTAAGCCTGCTCAGCAGCATGAGGCTGAGGATCAGGGCCACTACGTAGACGATCTGCCCCTGGGCGATGTTGTTGACGCAGTTGCTGCGAATATAGTCCCAGTTGGTGGTGAATATATAGCCGCCGAGTATGCCGGTGTAAAGGTGCTCCGTGAACCTGCTCAGCGGGTTGTCGCCGATGAGCACGGAGTACGCGCCTATGGAGACGAAGGAGCCGACGATCAACCCGAAAAGGAAGCTGTCCATCTCAGCCGCCCCCCTGTGTGCGTTTCACGAAGTACAGTATGTTCCCCAGGACCACCAGCACGGCCCACAGCAGCCCACCGAAGTTGGTAGCCATGGCCTGCCCGAGGGCCGGGCCAGGCATCTGTATGAGGTACTCGTACTCCGCCGAGCCCCTGACGCCGCCGATGAGGCCCTGAAGCTGCCCCGCGTTGATGTACGGCGTGTAGTTGGGCACCTCGTTTGTGGTGCACATGCCCGTCATGGGTGTGCCGAAGGGAGTCACGAACTGCCTCACGCCCCACGGGATGCTTCCCTCTGAGCCGCCCCACCAGAGCACGGCCGCGAAGGTGGTGGCGTCGTTCACGCCATCCATCAGCGGGATGCTGTCCAGAGTGGTGCCATAGTAGTCGACGTTCAACACGCTGCGGATGTCGTTGGCCAGCGCCGCCACCCCCGACTCCTGGCCGGGGACGTAGCCCAGGTGTACCCAGTCGACGCCGTTCTCCGCTGAGACTCCCGCCGGCAGCTTCTCCAGAGCCGCCTCGATGGCCGTTACCGTCCACACGTTCTGCTCCGTGCCTAGGCTGAAGAACACCAGCTTGACGTCATTAGACAACATGTGCACTATCTGCGCGATGAGGCCCGGGCCCCCCTGGGGGTACGTCGCCGCGGTGAGGCCGCCCTCGACTATGACTATGCTCCCCTCGGGGATGCCGTCGGCGAAGTCGAAGGCCTGCTGCGAGTAGTCTTGTATGTCCATAGGCAGCATCACCGGAAAAAGTATCGGGAAGGCCAGCGCTATGAACATCAGGGCGTAGATGATCCTCTGATCCAAGTCTAGCAGCTTATCAACCAAGCTCATTGCTCGCTCAACCTCTCCTCCCTAATACCAAGGTGCTCCTTCTGCCTGCCGGAGAACACCCTGACACCGAGACCCATGACCCCCAGGCTTGTCCCGATGATCATGCCTCTGAACCCGGCGCCGCTCGGGTAGTTCCTGAGCCAGCTGCCGATGGGCACCACTGGTGGAAACAGGATCGCGCCGATGGGTATCAGCATGAGCAGCACGATGAGGCTGCACACCAGAAGCACGGCCGCGCTCCAGTTCCGGGCCCTGAAGACCCTGTACGCCGCAGAGGTAATGTAGAAGGCCGTCAAGCTGTAGAGTGCAGCGCCGATGGGCGAAGTCATGTTGCTGTATATCCACAGGAAGATCTCGTTCCTGACGCTGACCAGCCCCAGCAGCGCCGTGGCGACGAAGCTCACGATGTAGACGACGCTGTACATCCACTCCGGTTTACGCTCTCCCACCTTCCTCACGTGGAAGATGGAAAGGACGATGGTACCAAGAATCAGGGCCGCCGCGGAGATGATGGCGACGAAGCTACGGAGAGTCACGTTGAGCCCCGTGACTGCGTCCGGCATGGGGAAGAAATACTCCAGAATCATCAGAATCCCAGCGACGCTGGTGACGATTATCGGGAGTTGCAACTTATACGATCTGTCAGACACTTCATTCACCTCACATGGAGAGCATCGACTTTATGTCGATGCCCACGGTAGCCAGTATGGAGCCTAGGATGATCAGTATCAAAGCAATGAACTTGCCCATGTCCTGCCCCGCGAGGCTGCTGGCCTGGGTCGCGTCCTCCGAGAGATACGCGCCCAGCGCGTAGAGCTCCTCGCCTATGATGCTGTAGTCACAGATGGCTACGAGGAAGGGTATGTTGTGGGTCGTGTCGGTGCCGCCGAGCATCACGGCGCCCACCCTGGCGGCGTTCTCGGTGAATATCACGGCCTTGTGGTACCAGCTTCCTAGGAAGAAGGCCCCCGCTATCTGCTCGCTCCACATGTGGTTGATGATGTACATCCTGTCCGCGCCGTCTGGGAGATACATGACCGCCTCGGATAGGTTCAGATCCTCGATCTTGCCCTCCGCCCTATACGCCTCCTCCACCACCTCCGTCGAGATGGTGTAAGCCAGCCCCTGGACCACCGGCACGAAGATCTTGGCTCCCAGCCGGGCCGCGCTCCGCGCCGTGTAGCTCAGTATCTGGAAGGCCGCCACCGTCGGCGCCAACACGCTGGGGTTGTTCATGACCACGTTGTCCATCAGGTAGTAGGCGGGGCGACCCATCTCGACGCACCTGCCGAGGATCTCGTCGATGACATCCACGGCCGTCAGCCGCCTCAGCTTAGGAACCTTTCCGCTGTACGCCTGTCTCATGTAGTATATGATTGAGCCTACGATCACTAGCAGGGCTAATAGCCCTATAACTCTGCCTTGAATGACAATTGACATTAACTGTCACCCGGCTTTTACTTATTATTTTCACTATTAACATTTGGGACCCGGCAACGACCCTGCGGCAGAAAACCTGGTTTTTAGCAAGGCGATCCACGAGCCGAGGCGCTGAGAGATGTTATATTAGACCAAGGAAAAGATAACGTTGATACTAAAAATGGCGAAAAAGGTCACGTCGCCTGAAGAGTTCTTCGGCCACAGGCTTGGAGCCGACAGAATGATAGCAAGCTGGGACAGGATCGTCGAGTACTTCTTGAAACTCCAGGAGGAGTCCCAGAAGATCAGGGTCACGGACATGGGGCACTCGACGGAGGGGCACCCCTTCCTCGCGGTCCTCGTCACCAGCAAGGAGAACATGGAGCACCTAGAACACATTCAGGAGGTCAACAAAGGGATCACAGACCCGGACGACCTCACCGAGGAGGCCGTCAAGCCCCTCGTCGATGAGGGCAAGGCGGTGGTAATCCAGTCCATGAGCCTCCACGCCACCGAGATCGGCGGCACACAGATGGCCCCCGAGCTCGCCTATGACCTCATCACCCGTGAGGACGATGAGGCCAGGCGTATCCGCGACAACGTGGTAAGCATCATGGTGCCTTGCTTCAACCCCGACGGCCAGGTCATGGTCACGGATTGGTACAACGAGTGGCTGGGTACAGAGTACGAGGGCTGCGGCCTGCCCTGGCTCTACCACAAGTACACGGGCCATGACAACAACAGGGACGCCTTCGCCACCAACATAGTCGAGAGCATGTACATGGCGCAGCTCATGTTCCACGACTGGCCGCCCCAAGCCTACCAGGACCACCACCACATGGGCAGCTACGGCGCCCGCCTATACGTCGCACCATACAGCGACCCCATCCACCCCTACGGCGACCCCCTCGTCTGGAGGGAGCTCCAGTGGTACGGGGCCCACATGGCCTACAAGCTGGAGGAGGCCGGCAAGACAGGCATAGTGAACGCCGCCATATTCAGCGGCTGGGCCCACCTCGGCTTCCACTGGATAGGCATCTACCACAACATACCCAGCATGCTCACAGAGTCAGCCAGCGCCAAGCTCGCCACCCCCCTCTACGTCCACCCCGAGCAGCTCATCGAGGAGACCAAGCCCCGAAGCCTCGTGGGCACCCGGATGATGCCCCACGACCGCCCCCCCCCCCACTTCCCCCCCCCCAGGCCCGGCGGGGGGGGGCCCCGCCGCGGCCTCGTGGGACACCAG
>CAZGZR010000103.1:0-9184 GCA_964529745.1 uncultured Candidatus Bathyarchaeia archaeon | reverse complement strand
ATATGGCGGCGGTGGACGTCTGCCCCACCGGCGCCCTGACCCCGCCCGAGCTAGAGTACCCCCGGAGCCTCCGCGCGGCCTTTAGCGACCCCACTGTCGTCCACCCAGGGACCGGCGTCGGCGGCAGGGGCACGGAGGAGATCAAGACCAACGACGTAACAGGCAGGCTGCGTGAGGGAGACGCCGGCATAGTCGTGGAGCTGGGCCGACCCGGGACGGGTGCCCTCCTCCGCGACGTAGAGACGGTGGCTATGGCGCTGGCGCCTCTGGAGCCCCACTTCGAGCCCTACAATCCGGTGACTCAGCTGATGGTTGACACGAAGACCGGCAAGATGAGGGAGGAGGTCCTGGATGAGAAGGTGCTATCGGCCATAATCGAGGTGAAGACAAGCCTGGAGAAGATCCCGGACTACCTTAAGAAGCTGCGGGCAATACAGGAGGAGACCGACGCCGTGTTCAGCGTAGGAGTGGCGTCCAAGTGCCTCCCCGACGGCTCCATCCCCCACGAGAAGTGGGTCAGGGAGACAGGCTACAAGCTTTCGTCCAACGGTAAGACGAACCTCGGGCTGGGGAGGCCTCTTTTCCGGGAGGTGAAACCATGACTAACACGCTGCATAGGCAGGGCGCCGTCGAGGACCTACGTGGGGACTATGTGATCTTCGTCACCATGGCGAGGGGCATCAACAGGGAGGGCTCGGCGCCCAAGATACACGAGTTCCTACGGATCTGCCAGAAACATAATCCAGTCAACATCGGCAGCAGCAAGATGGGCACCGTCCTCCAGGAAGACGTGAGCTTCCAGGACCTAGTCACCGGTCTGAAGGACGGTTCTACGTCCGCCGCCGTTTTCACGGACCTCGATACTTTGAAGACTGTGCTCGGGGAGCTCATAGAGGCGGACCTGGGGATATCGATAAACATCAGCGGTCTCCTCGAAGGCGTGCAGGAGTGCTGCCACGCTAACGGCATAGAGCGGCACAGCGTCGAGCACTCCCTCGGATTCTGGGGGTCCCAGGACCGGCTGCCGGAGAGGGAAGTATTGGAGATCAACACCCTCTGCGGCCACGGCATGGTGTCGTTCAGCCTCATAAGGAAGATGATGGATCAGGTCCGTATGAGGAAGCTGACCCCGAAAGAGGCCGCCGAGATCATGGGGAGGTGCTGCGAGTGCGGCGTCTTCAACACCACCAGAGCCGAGCACCTGCTGGAGAAGGTGCTGGAGACCTGACGAGCATCTGCCTCATCATCCCCTGTTCACTCATCTGCATCTGGGTGAACCGATGATAATATAGTTGGAGACTAGTCTATCGGAAACATCGGCCTCGGTATCCTTACCCATTTGAAGCTCTTCATGTCGACGCTGGCCTGACCTGGGGCGTCAACCTCTATGATCTTCTTAGCGAAGAGCCCATACTTCGGCTCCAGATGCATCCTAAATGTTTTGACCACCAGGATCTTTTTCCTCGACAGGTCTATGCCGTGACGCATGAAAAGCTCAGAGAACATGGGGACGTTCCTGCGCTCAGTGATTATTATCTCGATACCGTCAGCCTCAAGCACGGCGGTTCTACCGATCCTCAAGTCTAGGTCTCCATACAAGGAGTTCTGGTGCCTCAGAGAGCCGTCGGTCATGGTCTTGACTCTGCCCGTCAGGTGCACCGGTTCACCGAAGAGCTTCGCCTTGCAGCCCAGATCTAGAGTTGCCTCTCCGCCGACGCCTGCAGCCATACACGCCTCAAGGGCGTCGGCGTCGTTGATCACCGCAAACACGGCGTCTTTGGCGCCGCACCTGATCAATGATTCGAGTATCGCCGTGCTGTCTTGAGTCGTTCCGTCACCGGGGTTGTCGGCGACGTCCGCCAGGACGACTGGCCCTTCTTCTGCCTGCATCGCCTTCTCTACGGCGTCGTCGGGCTTCAACAAAGATGGGATGAACTCATGCCTGGCCTCCCAGAGCCTCTGCGACAACTCGTCGGCTAGCTCGTTGGCCAGCTCCTGGTCCCCGTCTACCACCGTTATCACGCTCATGCCGGCGTCCGGGACGTCGCTCCACGGGAACCCGGCGCAGACGTTGACGTTGATCACCCTAGGATCCTCCTCCATCTCGAACGCTCTGTTGAAGATCTCGACTAGAGGCCCCGAGTGGGGAGGGTTAACGTGGAGGGTGGGCGGCAGCATCCCGGGTTTCCTGAGAGCCATCAAAGGCCTGATTCTGCCCTCGACGACTTCGCGTAGCACCTTTGTCGCCTCGACGCCTCTGTCGTAGGAGTCCATATGCGGGTTCTCGTTGTTCACGAAGAAGGCGTCACAGTTATCGATCATGCGTTGGCTCACGTTGCAGTGCATGTCTAGCGTGCATGTGATGGGGGTTTCGCTACCAACGATCTCCCGGACGCGGGCCAGGATTTCTCCCTCCGGGTCCATCGAGTTCTCGGCGACCATGCCTCCGTGGAGGCAGAGGACGACGCCGTCCACGTCGGCTGCCTGTCCCATCCTCGCGCATAGCTGGTCCAGTAGATAGGTGAAGGCCTCCTCTTCGACGACCCCGTATGGGCTCGTGGACGCGTACAGCGTGGGAACGAGTTCGACCCCGAGCTCTTCGGCGGCGTCGATGACGCCTCCGATGAACCCTCTTGTTCCTCGATGACGGGTGATGATCCCTTCTTCCACATGTATTCCGCTGTCCTCAAACTGACTGAGCGTGGTCTTTACTGGGCAGAAGGTGTTCGACTCGTGCATGATGCCCCCGAAGGCGAATCTCATGGATTTAATGTTCAGTCGCTTGGCTTAAAACTAGTCACCTTCATTATGGGCGCAGATAGAGACGTGCGCTTGAAAGGACTAAAATATCTTCCGAAGCGACTAGAATGCGTCGAAGATGTCCGTAGAATGCCATGTAGAGGCGATAACGGATAGAACCGTCATAGGGAAGACCTTTATCGACGGTGAACGCGACTCCAACGCCGGGGCCATCGCGCTGGATGCATTCATAGTTGCGGTTGATCCCTCCTCGACCACCGACTCCGCCCCCTTCTTCCGGAGAGGCATAGAGGGGCACTTCAAGCTGCCGACCAAGTACCTACATGTCACGCACTACCACGGCGACCACACAAAGGGGATAGGCGCGTTCCGAGACACTGTCGTGGTCGGCGCGAGACAGCTACACGATCAGATGACGAGAGGCGGCGTACCATATCCGCCTGAGCTGACGTTCACTGACAAGCTCATCATCGAGGACGGCGGCCACCGGGTGGAGCTCCACTACGCCGGCGGCCACACCGTCTGCTCGTCCGTCGCCTACTACCCCCGAGGAGAGGGTCATCTTCCTAGGCGACCTGCTCTTCGCGGACGAGTTCCCGTGGGCCGGCGACCCCAGCTGCGACCCCGACCAGTGGATATCCTTCTTCGAGGAGACGCTGAGGCTCGACTTCATCCACGTCGTCCCGGGCCACGGCCCGCTGTGCGGCAAGGAGGAGGTGAGACGGCAGCTCCGCTTCTTGAAGGAGCTGCGCATGAACACCCTCAAGGCCATAGAGACGGAAGTTGGGTTGGCGGCGATGGAGATGCCTACAATCTACGATAAGGTGCCTGAGTCAAGGGACACGAGGACGGCGAGGCACTTCTACGAGTTCTACTCGAAGAAGGAGGGTTAGATATTGTTTTAACGAGGCGACCGTTTGATGGTGTATGCCCGAGTACAAGGTCAAGATCACCGTTGTGAAGAACTTCAGTCCCGAGGATGTCTTCGGCGAGAAGTTCCGCAGGCCCTCCGGCAGGGAGATCGTGAAATGCGACCTGGAGGAAGGCGACACCTTCATGGTCACCGACGGCAACATGCCTGAAGGCTTCTGTCACCACGCCTGGTTCGGGATGTACCCGAAGGTCACCTTCATCCGGTACGGCGGCGAGCACGACGACTGGGCGGGGAGAGGCGTTGACTACGTCTGCTGTCCAGACGGCATACGACCGGTCGTCTTCAAGCTAGAGCGGGTAGAGGAATAGCCGGGTTATCGACCCTTATTCTCCTATATTCCGACTAGGGAGATGGATTTCCACCCCGCGCTCCCGCTGTCCCCGCCCTCAAGCATCATAGTGGTTAGGACCACGTCGTCGAACTCCACGAAGCTGGCTCCGCCGTAGCTGACCCTGCCGTAGGCGGAGTCGTCCAGGACGCGACCCGCCGTGTACTCGGTGGTTCTCCCGACCTTGTGGATCTGGTCGCCCACGAAAACCGGCGTGATCTCCTTGTCCACGGGGCTCCAGCCGGCCGCCTCGATGTGCTCGGCCTTGCAGAAGAAGCTAGTCTGGTCGCTCCCAGCGAACCCGAGACCAATGAACCCGTCGCATTCCTCGGCCGTGTGCAGCCTGACCTCGTAGTCCACAGTCGGCTCCGCCACCGCGAAGTCGATGCTGGCCTTCTCTACTAGGTAGAGCTCGAACCGGGTCTTCCTGCCGAGGAGGGAGCTGACGCCGTTCAGCACGCCGGCGACGGCGTTGGAGACGGCGCACTCGCTTCCTTCGAGGGGCTGGTGCCAGAGGTAAGTCCCCACCACATCCTCCGGGACTTTACCCTGGTCTGCTCGGCCGGGCTGGACGATGCGGGTCTCCACGGAGCCCGGGGTTAGGGGGTCATCGGCGAAGACATGGGCGTTGCTGCCCAGCATCACCCTCCCGGCCGAGTCCTCGAAGAACCAGCCCAGCGTGCCCGCGGTTATCGCCCAGTTACCTATGCTTACCCCCGCGACGAGTGGGCGTGTCCTCGCCACGTGGGCCAGAGGGAGGGCGTCTAACGCCTTCATCTCCCCTATCTCGACCACGTCGGTGGGTACCCCATCGATCTCAGCCGGTACCAAGTCACTAAGGCCGAGTGACGAGGGGTCCAGCTTCCGGGTGACGTAGACCCTTATCACCTCCTCGTCTACCTCCTTCCCATCCCTGATGCGTTTCCTCAGCTTCTTCGAGTAGCCGACCACGTTCCTCTTTCCCCGTATCCTGTCCCATACGTCTTCCGGTTTCATCTCATGATCCCATTAGAAGGGCAATCAAAATTCGTTTTGGTCCCGGCTTACTCCACGGGTGGTGCATATAGACTTGGGCGGGACACTTGCTTCACGTTGACATGCAAAACGGTTATTACCCACGGCATTATCTTGTGCTTGGCGGTGCGGTGCCATAGAGAATAGAATCTATCCTGAACCCGCGCTTCCACCAAACCGGGGGCGCGCATAGTCTCCCCATTTCTTTACGTCAACAACCGCTTCCAGACAGAGCATCCGCAATGTTCTTGACGCTTCAGCTGGACCGCCTAAAGACTTGTATATGGACTTCGAAGAATCTCTCTTAAGCCACGGTGAATAGAATGGTGGACGTGGAGCCACGTAGACTCGAAGGCGTGTGGAGGCTAATGTCCGTCGAGACCAGAGACGAGTGCGGTGAGCTGGTTCGCCGCGGCGAACGCACCGGTTACCTCATCTACAGCCCAGGCGGGTACATGTCGGTATCCTTCATGAAGGAGGGGCGCCCAGTGTTCGAGTCCGGGGACATCAGAGGAGGCACCGTCGAGGAGAAGATCGCCGCCATAAACGGCTACGTGTCCTACGCGGGCCGGTACACAGTCCGGGGCGACACGGTGGTCCACCACATCGAGGTGAGCCTCTTCCCCAACTGGGTGGGCGAGAGCCAGGAACGGGCGTACAGGCTCGAAGGCGGTAGACTCACTCTGAGCACGCCGCTTATGCTCGTCGGCGGGAGACGGCTGAGCACCCACCTCGTCTGGGAGAGAGTCTAACCGCGCCTCGGCGGGGTGTCTGACTGCGTTAGCCTCCACGTTTAAGCTTCTCCACGGCTCCCTGCAGCCAGCCCCCGAGTCTTTGGGCAGCGAGGGTCGCCGACTGTTCAGCCTCCCCCTCCCCGAGGCCCGTGATGAAGAGTACGTTTCCGTCCTCGTCCTCCACCATGAGCCGCCTCGGCGGATCATGGGTATGATCGGGCACCACGTAGAGCGGTCTCCCTATGTACACCATTATATAGGGGCCTGTCCCCGTGTCCCGGGTTATCCTGCCCCCCTTCGCGAGGCCCTTGAGCCACCCCCCCTGCCTCATGGCCCACATGGTGGCTGTCTTCCCCGGCTCGGGGTCGCCCAGCTCTGTCATGTAGAGGACGTTGCTTTCCTCGTCCTTGACCACATACCGCCTCGACGGGCCGCTGTCGTCGTCCGGGGTGACGAATAGGGGCTTGCTCATCCCACGTTAATTGAGCCTCCAGAATATGATTTCTTTGATGTCAAGGTTTGCCTCTCGGGCTCCGTGGCATTCCGGGAAAATAGAAAAAGTTAGGGAAAAATGGGGTCTATTTCTTCCACTGGTCCAGCGGCGGGTCTAGGTCCGCCGGTATCGGCGACTTGTACTCCCTCCCCGCCTTCCTCCGCTCAAGCTCATCCCACGCCTCTTTAAGCATCTCAGGCTTCGTCAACAGGTCGAGGCCGGTAGCGGCTAAAACCTTGGACGCGTAGAAGAGGCTCTTGTGGCCTATGCTCATGCCGCCCATGGCGACGTTCTGCCAGCTGTGCCCCGGGGTACCCAGCACGTAGGTGGCTGTGCCGAACTCCATGGTGGGGGCCTGCCAGCTCACGTCGCTTACGTCGGTGGAGCCGTGGCTTACCTCGCCGTCGTTCCAGGCGTCGGGCACCGATCTGTCGATGAGTACGTCCATGAGTTTCTCCCAGCCCGGCCTCTTGGTCTTCCACAGGCTGTTTCTCTTGTCCTCCGTGGAGATGGATTTGGCGATCTCCTCGGCGAACTTCATCTCCTCGTCGGTGTACTCGGGTGGCCCTATGAGCCTCATGTTTTCGGCGACGGCGTCGCTGAGGGTCTTACTGGGTATCTTGTTGTAGATGCCCTTGATGAACTGGACTTCCAACTCGGTCTCCGTCATCAACGCGGCGCCTTCGGCTATCTTGAGTATACGCTGGTAGATGGGCTCCAGCTGGTCCCTCTCCGGTGCCCGTATCAGGTACCAGCTGCGTGCGTAGTCTGGGACCACGTTGGGCTGACCGCCGCCCTCCTCTATGACGTAGTGGATGCGGGCGTCCTGTATCACGTGCTCCCTGAGGAAGTTGACGCCAGTGTTCATGAGCTCCACGGCGTCTAGGGCGCTGCGCCCCATCTCGGGGCTGCCGGCGGCGTGGGCGGTCTTGCCGCGGAAGTGGAACTTAACGGCGTTGTTGGCGTTGCTGCTGCTGAGGCCGCCCACGTTCATGCTGCTGGGGTGGTGGCTCAGCACGGCGTCCACGCCGTCGAACACGCCCTCCCGCACCATCCAGACCTTGCCGCTGAGCATCTCCTCGGCGGGACACCCGAAGAACTTCACCGTCCCCTTGACCCCTGCCTTCTCCATTGCGTACCTGAGGGCGATGGCTCCGCCTAGGCCCGAGGTGCCGTGGATGTTGTGGCCGCAGCCGTGGCCCGGCTCCCCCTCCTTTATCGGCTCCTTGTGGGGCACGACCTTCTGGCTGAGCCCCGGGAGGGCGTCGTACTCGCCCATGATGCCTACCACAGGTTTGCCTTTGCCCCAGGTGCCGACGAATGCGGTGGGTATCCCGGCGACGCCGCGCTCCACCTTGAAGCAGTGCCTCTCGAGCTCGTCGGCTAGTAGCTTGGCGGACTTGAACTCGACGTACCCGAGCTCCGCGTAGCCCCATATCTCGTCGCTGATCTCCGCGAGACGCTTCTGGTTGCTGTCTATCCATTCAAACGCGATGCGTTTTGCTTTTTCGGACATGCCTATCACGTTATAAACTACGGTAAAACATATTTATTATTAACAATAATTCCCAATAAAGTCAGACGAATTCCTTACCTTGAACCCAACCAGAAGCTTGCCACAGATAGCATGGCTTCGTGTAGACATAACGGTATGACGATCCCGGGAGTCAACACGAAATAGACCCTCATTCCATAATTCTTTCACATATGATACCGAAGGAGAGCCCGTTATGCTGAGGCGTAGAAAGGCGGTGAGCCCCGCCGTCACCACCACCATACTAGTAGCGGTTGCCATCATGTTGTCTATCGGTGCAAGCTACTGGATAATGGGGGTGTCTACACAGGGCACTAGGTTCGAGACGATCGAGATCACGACAGCTTACAACATGTTGGAGACCAACGTTACCAACGCCCACTGGAAGATAGTGCTGGGCGTAAAAAACACGGGGTCTGATGCCGCCACCATAAGAGAAGTATTGGTGAACGGCGTCCCTGTGAATGTTTATGGAGTATCTAACGGCGGAAGCCTGCCCAATTCTTTGTGCACGGGTACAAGCATCTCGTCAAGTGGCTTGACCTTGATGAGTGGAGAAGGAACGACTGTCTATGTTTGGATTGGCGGCGATCTGATTACTTCAGGGACCTCGTGTGAAGTGAAGCTGCACAGCGAAGCCGGGATGGACTATATGAGGCTCGTCAAACTAGTATGAGACTTTGCTCGGAACAGGGCAATCCCCGTGAATCCCATCTAAAACCGTTCCAGCAAAAGTCGGGTTAATTATTTGGTACAAGCTGTATCCCTGTGGGTCCCTCCATAGATTGAAATACCATCCCTTATCTGGATTCTTGAGCGGAATTGGATTACAAGTACAGGAGCAAGGTGCTGGACAGGCTGGGCGTAAGGTCGTGGATCAACGCCAGGAACTGGAGCACCGTCATAGGCGGGACATGGATAGACGACAGGGTGCTGGAGGCCATGAACGAGGTGGCCAAGACGTTCGTGGACATGCATGAGCTCTTTGCCCGCGCTGACGCCAGGGTAGCGGAGCTATGCCGGGTGGAGGACGCCCACATAACAACGGGGACTGGGGCGGCGCTGGAGCTCGCCGTGGCCGCCTGCATGGCGGGCCACGACTACGGGAGTTGGATGAGGCTCCCCGACACGGAGGGTATGATGAACGAGGTGCTGATGCCCCGGGGACACGTGATATCGTACACGCCTCAGTGGACGGCTTCGGGGGCCAGGACCGTGGAGTACGGGTGGGCGGGGCACCTCAGGTCGTTCAAGGATGAGCTGGAGTCTTTGATATCTGAGAGGACATGCTGCCTAGCATATACGGTCTCCTATAACACAGTGCCCCGGGGCGTAGTGCCTCTAGAGGACTTGATCGATCTGGGGGAGAGGTACGACATACCGGTGG
>CAZGZR010000102.1:0-9184 GCA_964529745.1 uncultured Candidatus Bathyarchaeia archaeon | reverse complement strand
CTCCAGCTCTAGGTGGTACAAACTCTTCACGTGAACCTGTGGCTTGGGGGTATTTAGATGTGGCACGCGGCTAGAGCTTCGACTCGATTATCCGGGTCGGCACCGGGAACTTGGCGCCGGCGCGCTTGAGGGCCTCCTTGGCGTATTCGACGTTTCTCTCGTCTACCTCCGCGATTATTATTGGGCTCCTCTTCTTGATCCTGGCGGCCACGGCGGTGGGCTTCCCGTACGCCTTCTTCATGCCCTCCTGGAACCGGTCGGCCTGGGCCACGTTGACCCTCTTGTGCTCCCGTATTATCTGGTGGGGGTAGGGCACTATCTTGAGCATGAAGCCGTCCCTTCCCACGTTGGTCTCCAGCACCCTGTTGGCCGCTATCCTGGCCGACTCCAAGGCGTTGTGCCGTATCTGGGCGTCCTTGAGGTTTATGAGCTCGAGCCTGTAGCTGAACTCGCCGCTGGGGTTCCCCATGGTGAACTTTACTATCTTGCTCCCGGGGACGCCGCCCATGTACTTGCGCCGGGTGTACGACATGTTCTTCTTGTTCCTGAACGTGCTGGCCTTCATCGCGTGTCTCACCACATAGCAGAACTAGATTCTTAAAAAGATAATGTAATTTATCCAGGAGCTCGTTTCTGCGGAGCCTCTTCCTCCCGTTCCTCCTCCACGTTTATTTCGATGTCCTCTAGGACGGCCTCGGGGGCGACGGTCTCGCTGGGCTCAACCTCGACGACCCTCACATCAGCCTTGTCCTCACCCCGTTTCACCTGTAGCAGCACCCTAGCCATGAGAAACAGTATGACCAGCGAAACCGCCAGCAACACGAACAGGATGAGGTACTCCGTAATCGCCATCCGTGAAAACGAAGATTTAATGATACTTGAAGTTTTCGCGACTCACGCGGGCCGCGTGAAGATGTAGTATTTCTCCTCTTCGCTGAGCTCCTTCAGCACCCGCCGGGATATGAGCTTCACCGGGTCCGTCAGGTTGGCCCTCTCCTTGAGGTCCTGGAAGCTCTCGAAGGGGTACCTTTCCCTCAGGTCGATGATCTGGAACATGAGACGCTTCCCTATCCCGGGTATGAGCTCCAGGCTGTGCATCCTCGGCGTCAACGGCTGGCTCTTGTTCACGAACTCCACGAACCGCTCCTCGTTGTTCTTGACGATCTCCTCTATGACGAAGGGAAGCTCGGCCTTGGCGGCCGATGTGAGCTCGTCGTATTTGATCCTCCCCAGTACGTGCTCCACCAGCGCCCGGTCACCCCTCCCCACGAATATCCTGTCCCGGATGTTGTACTCGGCGTCCCGCCGGGGCGTGGCCTCCAGCAGGGTGAAGTAGTCCTCCCCTACGAGCTGGATCACCCCTGTGGCTGAGTGGCTTGAACGAGGCGCCCCCGGGCGGCCGTGCGGAAGATAGTCTAGGACGTAGGCGTACTCCTCGTACTTCTTCTGCTCTCTATACAAGCCATCTTCCTCCTAAGGGATGTCTCCGGGTAGTTATTCTTCAACCCGGTATTTTTCAATTATCCCTAAAATCTTTGCCATGGTGTCCTCGGCGATTATCCTCTGCCTGCCGAGGAAGGTGCGTAGCTCGGGTATGCTGCCCGGCATACAGTTGACTATCTGCACCGCGAGGCTCCGGTCTATCTCGGCTTCTTTCACCAGCTCCTCGGTGAGCCGCTTCGCCGTCTCGCTGTCCAGCTTGCTGAACCTGATGGTGTACTCCAGCACCCTCCTCTGAAGGGGGTCAAGCTCCTCGGCCTTGTCCATGAGCAGCTTACGGGCCTCGGCTACCGTGATCTCCCGCTTATCGGTGACGGACATTCCTACGCCTCCTGGTGTTTACGCATGTGCTCAGGGGTCGTGATGATGGTCTTCACGGTCTTCCTCTGCGGTATCTCCAGTATGTACGCGCGTCCCCTCTGCCCCACGACTGTGGCTACCTTGCCCTGGTAGCGTTTATGCGGCATGGCCTTGTGGATGGCGGGGTCTATGTTTATGATCACCTTCTCGCCTTCCTCGTACTTCGTCAGTAGCCTGCTCAGGGGCAGCCTACCCCTCTCCCTGATCTTCTTTGTGAGTGCGCTCCTGCTCTTTCTCCGTATCCCACTGCTTTTTCCCATTGCTCTCGTCTCCTCAACCCAGCTTGAAAGGCATCTGGCGCCTCATCCTTCGGCTACCCTTCATCTGTCTGAGCATTTTCCTCATAGTGTTATACTGTTTTATAAGTTCTCTTACGTCTCGCTCGTCGGTGCCGCTGCCCCGGGCTATGCGCCTGATGCGGCTCCTGTTGAGCACCTTGGGGTCCTCCTTCTCCTCGGCGGTCATGCTCTGGATGATGACCTTGTATTTGGCGAGCCGCTCCTCGGCGTTCTCCATCTCGTCGGTGGGCAGCTGGTAGCTCATCCCGGGGATCATGCTCAGCACCTTCTGGAGTGGACCCATGTTGCTCATGGCCTCGAACTGGTTGTACATGTCCTGGAGGCTGAACTTGCCGCTGAGCATCGCCGCGACGTCCTTCTCCGAGACGGGGGTCTCCGCCTCCTTTACCTTGGCGACGAGGCCCTCTATGTCCCCCATGCCTAGGAGGCGGCCGATGAACCTGCCGGGATCGAACGCCTCCAGGTCCTCTACCTTCTCGCCTGTGCCGATGAACTTGATGGGGGCGCCGGTGGCGGCCACCCCGCTTAGGGCGCCTCCCCCCCGGGCGGTGCCGTCCAGCTTGGAGACTATTATGCTGCCCACGTCGGTGGCCTCCTTGAACGCCGCGGCCTGGGCTGCGGCCTGCTGGCCTATGGTGCCGTCCAGGACCAGTATGATCTCCTGGGGCTTGACGGCGGCGGCTATCTCTTGCATCTCCCGGATGAGCCCCTTCTCCTCCTTGTGGCGGCCCGAGGTGTCCAGTATGACCACCTCCCTGTCCCTGAAACGCTCGACTCCCCTCCTCGCCAGCGCAACGGGGTCTTTGGCGTCTTCCTCGCCGTAGAAGGGCACGTTTATGCCTTCCGCGAGCTGCTTGAGCTGGCTGTAGGCCCCAGGCCTGAACGTGTCGGCGCATATTATGCCCGTCTTGAGGCCGCGCTTCTGGTAGTAGCGGGCGAGCTTGGCGCTCTGGGTCGTCTTGCCGCTGCCCTGGATGCCCACCATCATGAGGACGTTCTGCTTGCCTGGCTGAATCTTGAGTTCCTGAGGATTATAGCCCACGAACCTGGTGAGCTCGTCGTAGATGACCTTTATCAGGTGCTCGCGGCGGCTGATGCCCGGGGGCAGCTTCTCCTCGAGGGCGCGTTTCTGTATGTTCTGGCTGAGTTCCATGACGAGGCTGACGTTGACGTCTGCCTGGAGGAGGGCCCTCTGGAAGTCCCTGACGAGCTCCTTGACCGTGGCCTCGTCTACGACAGGCGCCTTGATTATCTTCTGTATGGCGTTGTATAGGTTGCTTCCCAGCTTCTCCAGCACCACTGCGATCACCCGGTAATGTTGTAGACTAGGTCATGTCATATAAATATCAAGTATAGGGCGTGTCCTCGCCCGAGATGCTTCTCGGGTACAGCGGCTTAATCCCCCTTTCAATGCCTTAACTGTAACCGGTGTAGATGAGGCCCAGCTACATCCTGCCCATTCTCTTGGTCTCCATCCTGATACCCACGCTGAACCAAGGCACAGAGCCCGAGATAATGGCTCAGCTACACTCGCTCAACGTCACACAGTCGGGCCCCCACGTGCACGTATGCGCCGAGGTGTACCTGGAGAGCCGAGCCCCGGGGATAGAGTACTGCAGCCTAGACCTGATGGTGGACGACGTTATAGTGGAGGCCGCGTGCTGGAGCGACCTCCCCGACGTGCCCTGGGCGAGCCCCGCCGTCACAGCCCCAACCATCCTCAACGTGAACAGGACCATCACCCTCAGGGAGGGCGCTCACGAGCTACGGCTGGAGAGCTACGCCCGGAACACCGAAAACCAGTGGACGCGGTACACCTCACCGACGGTGACGCTTACACGTGGACGGGGCGGTGGCTCACAACAGAGCATATACTTCACGGACGTCAAAGTCGAGCCCGGCACGCCATCTACTGTTACCGCTTCCATGAATTACACGAGCCCCGGCGGTGTTGTGGAACTCAGCTACGGCCTGCTCGTGGACGGCGAAGAGGCGGAGACAACTATCTGGACCTCCTCAGGCATCCTCGACACGTGCCTCATAATTCATAAGAGGTACGCTCTCAACGCGTCGGCTGGCCGTGTACAGCTCATCGCGGCGATGAGGGACCGGAACAACGATACGGTTCTCAGGATATCCCCGCCCATTACCTTCGCGGGCGCCCCAGAGGAACAGGGGGCACCCGAGGCACCGTGTGATAACTTAACCCTCCAACAGGTGACCGTCGCCGGCAAACAGGGGAACTCGACCACCAACACACTCGAGAGATTGGTGTATGTAGACCCGGGGCCCACGCCATGGCTCTCGGCGCCAACGGGGAAGGTGAAGCTCACCGTCACGGTCCAGCCAGACAACGTGCCTGGACTGGCTGCATCGCCCGCGCCGGGCGTCTACCTAGCCGAAGAAGGCTCGACGGTCTATCTATGCGCGTCGTCTAGGTGCCATGGCTGGGTGTTCAGGGAGTGGGCCGTAAGCAGGGCGGGCGACGGCGTATCGAGGACGAGAGGCATGGACGGCTGCGTGGAGGTCGAGCTGACCAGAGACACCGTGGTGACCGCGCTCTATAGCCAGGTCATCAGGTAGTCGGGCGCCCCACATATATACCGTGGCGATGTATTCAGAGGGGGCACCCAGATGTATCCATCAGACGACCAAGGGGAGGCCAGGCGCCGCAGGAGCTACACGCCCGACGGCCTCTGCGTGGTCAAGGGGCCCGGGGAGAGCTACGGGAAGGGCTCGGTCTGGGTGCTCGGGGACGAGCACGGCTACCTCCAGGCGATGCTCCTACACGACTCAAAGGCGTTACACCAGAACACGCTTTACATAGAGAACATGGAGGTGAAGCCCGACAGGAGGGGCCGTGGCCACGGCAGGGCCCTCTACAGTAAGGCCGAGAGGTTCGCGGAGAACGTAGGCGCGGAGTGGATACAGATAGACTCGGAGACGGAAGCAGTGGGCTTCTGGGCGGAGATGGGCTTCAAGGAGACCGGCAGGCTGTTCTACGCCGGTAAGACCTCCATGGTGAAGAGGATCGGCTAGACGTTCCTCATGGCGGCCTTGATCTTCTCGGCCGTCGCCTCGTCCAGCGGCTTCAGCGGCCTGCGGGGAACGCCGGCGCCGTAGCCCATCTGGTTCAGGGCAGTCTTTATCGCGGCTATCTGGGGGTTCTCCCGGACTAGGACCTTGTTCACGTAGCTGGCCGTGTGCTGCCCCTCACCGGCCGCGGCCAGGTCGTTTCTCCTGTAGGCTTTCACTATGCCGACGCACTGCGCCGGGATCACGTTGGCGACGGCCACTATGGCGCCCTTGCCGCCCAGCATTAGGGTCGGCAGTATCATGTCTGCGCTGCCCGAGAGGGCGCTTATCCTGTCCCCGCAGAGCCTGATGACCTCGGCCATGTTGCCCGGGTTGCCGCTGCTGTCCTTCATGGCGACGAGGAGGCTGGACTCCTCGGCTATCCTCGCCACGGTCCTGGGGTCCACGCTGTACCCCGTGAACTTGGGGACGTTGTATAGTATCACGGGGAGGTCAACGGCTTCCATCAGGGCAAGGTAGTGCTCGGCTATCTCGTCGCCGGTGGGCTTGAAGAAGAAGGGCGTCGTGACGAGGGCAGCCTCGGCGCCCGAGTCCTTGGCGTCCCTGGTTAGCGCAATGGTCTCGCGGGTGCCCATGGCGCCGGTACCCGCGTACACCTGGGCGCGGCTGTCAACCTTGTCTATCATGAACTCGATGATCCTCTTCTTCTCGTCCCTGCCAAGGTACGGCGCCTCGCCGGTGCTGGCGTTGGCGACCAAACCGCTTACGCCTCCGCCGATCCAGTACTCGATGAGCTTCCCCAGCGCTTCGAAGATTATCTCGCCGTGCTCGTCGAAGGGGGTTACGGTGGGCACGTAGACTCCCGTGGGCTTCAATGTGATCACATCTAAGGCACGGCATGATGGATAAAGCCGTTGGTGGCACGGTTTTTATACGGTGCCCCGCTCCCCCATTGGTGGATGAAGGACAGCTACCCCCGCGGCGTGCCCATCAGCATAAAGTACCCAGAGATGCCGGTCTACGAGTTCTGGAGGAACAGCGCCCGCAAGTTCCCCGGCAGGGACGCCGTCATATACCTCGGGGCGAGGCACAGCTACGGGGAGCTGTGGCGTCAGACGCAGAGCTTCGCGGCCAACCTCCAGGGACTGGGCGTGAAGAGGGGGGACCGTGTCGCTGTTCTCCTCCCCAACTGCCCCCAGTTCATCGTCGCCTATAACGCCGTCAACTTGCTAGGAGGGGTGCTGGTAGCCCTGAATCCATTGATGCCCGCCCAGGAGATAGGGCGGGAGATGGGGGAGACCGGCTGCAGCGTCCTCGTCGTTCTAGATCGGCTTCTAGACAGGCTGCCCGAGAGCCTACCGGAGACCATTGTGGTGGCGGAGGCGGCGGGCTACGCCCCCACCCACCTGAGGCTCCTGAGCCGCCTCAAGTACAGAGAAAAGCCTCCCGACGGGGCGTTGAGTTTCAAAGACCTGACGGAGGGCCCCGTCATCGAGGAGTACCCCGAGATCGATCCGCGGGAGGACGTCGCCGTCGTGATCTACACGAGCGGCACCACGGGGCGGCCCAAGGGCGTGATGCTCACCAACTACAGCCTCGTCGCCAACGCGCTGCAGTCCTACCACTGGCTCAGGGGGTGGGGCTACAGCGCAAAGCCCCAGCCAGCGGGGTGGCCCGTCGTGCTGTGCGCGCTGCCCTTCTTCCACAGCTACGGCCTCGTGGTGATGAACGAGGCGGTGAGCTTCGGGTGCACGCTGGTGCTGCTGCCCGACCCGACGCCGCTGGACATCATGAAGGCGACGGACAGGCACAGGATAACCCATTTCCCGCTGGTGCCGAGGCTCATCAGGGAGATACTGCGGCACCCCGATCTGGATAGGTACGACCTCACGAGCCTCACCCACTGCGCCTCCGGGGGAGCCATGATCCAGGCCGAGAACATGCGGGATTTCGAGAAGGTCACCGGCGCCAGGATGTACCAGGGGTACGGCCTCACCGAGGCGGGCCCCAGCGTGTCCGCGACGCCTGTGGAGGGGGAGCCCAACTACGCCAGCGCCGGCCTCATCTACCCCGACACCGAGGCCAGGATAGTGGACTTGCAGCTGGGGGAGGTGGAGATGCCCCCCGGCGAGAAGGGCGAGATCACCGTTCGGGGCCCCCAGCTCATGAAGGGCTACTGGGGCAGCCCCGATGAGACAGCCGAGGCGCTGAGGGACGGGTGGCTCTACACCGGCGACATAGGGTACATGGACGAGGAAGGCTACCTGTACATCGTCGGACGCAAACGGGACAGAATAGTGGCCCGGGGCCACACGGTCTGGCCCACCATGGTGGAACAGGCCCTCGAGAGCCACAGAGCCGTGGAGGCGGCCGCCGCCTTCGGCGTCCCCGATCCCCTCAGGTGCTCCACGGACATCCGGGCCGCCGTCAAGCTGGCGGACAGCTACGAGCCTTCAAGCGAGCTGGAGCGCGAGCTCATAGCGCTCTGCTCAAGCAGACTGGAGGAGTACCAGGTCCCCACCGCGATCGTGTTCAGGGAAGAGCTGCCTTTGACCGCCATGGGTAAGGTGGACCGAGCCGCGGTCATAGCCGAGGTGGACGAGAGGATCAGGGAGCTCATGCAGGGCGGCGAAGCTTCTGAGATACCCTGACGCCGTGTAGAGAAACCGAATAAAAATGGTAAGTGCATGGAACTAGTCTGAGAACCGGATCCCCAGCCCTCCCCTGCCGTGGTTCACAAGGTCCATGACGAAGCTGCCCAGGTTCTCGAGCCGTGCGCTCCGCTTGTTGTGTATCGACCCATACGATATGAGCTTCAACTCCCGGAGTATCCTGGCGTTCAACTTCAGGGTGGACAGGGGTATCCCGTACTCCTCCGACAGCTGCTTCAATAGGCTGGTGAGCGACTGGTCTCTCTCGGAGACGGCGTTTAACACGAGAAGCTGGTTGTCGTTGAGTGTACGGAGAATCAGATTGCGGAGGTTATCGACTCCGCCTGTAGATATTGGAGCTGATGCACATCCATCACTTGCACAATAGCCACGCCCAGCCTTTTTAAGATTGTTGGGTAGCTAGACCTGTCCAGCCCGTGAAAGGGGACCGTTATCGCCGACGGCGGATTCAGGATGGGACTGTGGGGCGGTCCCTACGCCCTTAAGCTGAAACAGGACACCGGGAGGCAAGGGCCCAGCGGCTTCATGTACAACGAAAAACGTACTGAAGATGGTTGGCATAGATTCAAGTAGCGACGCAGGGAAACGTCGCCCAATTTTCTGTAACCAATTTGAAATATTCGGTGAAACGCAGTATGACACCCGGGTAAGATCATGGAGCAGAGAGTAAACCCCACGGCCCGCCTCACAGGAACCGCGATTCTGGCTGCGTTGGTGCTGGTCTTCGACTACGCCCTCAAGTACTCGGGGCTGAAGATACCTTTCCCCTGGTTCCCGGACCTCAAGTTCGACTTCACGGGGGTCCCGATAGTCCTCAGCCTGCTCATGTACGGTCTGCCCTCGGCGACGACGACGTCGCTGGTGGCGGGCCTCGGCATATTCGCCCGGAGCGGCAACCCGATCTCGGCGTCGATGAAGATGTTGGCGGAGCTATCGACCGTGACAGGGTTCTGGGCTGGAACAGTATTGTCTGGGAGATCACGCCTCGGCACTGGAGGCTCCACGGCGGCCTCCATAGTGATGGGCGTCGTAGCCCGCGTCATATCGATGTCTGCGGCTAACTTGGTTGTGATGCCCAACTTCTGGGGGGTGCCGCTGGAGATCGCCTATGGGATGCTCCCCCTCTTAGCCGCCTTCAACGTGGTGCAGGGCCTCATATCGCTGGGCTTCGGGTACTTCCTACACGAAGCCGTTAAGAGACGGCTCCCCGGCTAGTGCCCCGCGTATTCTTAAATCCTCACACTACCGTATCTTTCCTGATCCAGTTGAAGGAAACCGCTTACCAATGGGTAGACGAGAACGAGAAGAGCATCATAG
>CAZGZR010000101.1:0-9203 GCA_964529745.1 uncultured Candidatus Bathyarchaeia archaeon | reverse complement strand
CAACATAATCTATCAAATGAAGGATATCCCGCGAGGGGTTAAAACTAACGAATTGTTGTAGGTGTAACCGGATTTCCGTCCGGTTTTGATTCTGGGGGTAATACTTAAACCAAGCAGGCGAGCAGTCACTGAGAACAAGGATGGAGACAGGGGTTGACCTCGTCTCGCTGCTGCTGCTCAGCGTGGGGCTGGCCATGGACGCGTTCAGCGTCGCCACGGTCACGGGGTTCGGGCTAGGCAAGATAAGGATCAGCGACGCGACTCGGATGTCCATAAGCTTCGGCGCAGCCCATGTCGTGATGCCCATCCTCGGCTGGCTCCTCGGCTCCACGATAGTGGATGTCGTCTCCAGCTACGATCACTGGGTGGCTTTCCTGCTGCTCCTCTTCGTGGGCGGCAGGATGGTGAAGGAGGGATTGTTTGGGGACGGGGAGGTGGATCCCGGAGATATACTGGGGACCGTGAGCCTCCTGCTGTTCACCGTTGCCGTCAGCATCGACGCCCTAGCCGTGGGACTCAGCTTCAGGCTGGAGGACCTTCCCATACTGGTGCCCAGCCTATTCATGGGCGCGGGTACGCTTGTGTTCACATTCGTGGGGCTCCTAGTAGGCAACAAGACCGGTAAGGCGTTCGGGAAAAAAGCCCAGATAATGGGCGGCCTAGTCCTAATCGGGATAGGGGCCCGGATAGTGTTCACTCATCTAGTTTAGGATGGCCTCGTCCAGGCTCATCCTCTCGGACTTGATGGTCTCCTCGCCGGGCCACCCGACGATTATGTGGTTCCTGCTGGTCATGGTGGGCGACAGGTCGAAGTGCTCCCTAAGCCGCTTCTGGGTCTCCTCGCCGTGGGTGAGCCAGCAGCTGCCGAGGCCCAGGGCGTGGGCCATGAGGCAGATGTGGTCTGCCGCGGCGCCCGCGTCGAAGTACAGGTTCTGGGGCACGTACTCGTCGAACCGCAGCGTCTGGTACATGCTCAGCTCCTGGAGCACCACGATCATGACGCAGTTCTCGATGGGTATGTCGCTGCGCACCAGCTTCTGCTCCTCCGGGTCGCGGAGCACCAGGAACCTTGTGCAGCCCACGTTGCAGCCGTGGGGCGCGTACAGCCCCGCCTTCAGTATACGTCTGATCAGTTCGTCGGGCACAGGCTTGTCCTCGAACTGTCTGATGCTCTTCCTGCCGTAGATGAGCCGCTCAACCGTCTCCACCTCCTCCTCCGTGAAGCTCTGCCGTGGCGTCGGCTCCAGATCAACCTTCTCCCCGTTTCTCATCCGGCGGGCTAGGTCAACATAGCGTTTACACCACCGTATGTCGGGTGGGTCGAGGGGCAGGCCTCGCCTCTTCCACAATCCTAGAAGGTACTCGGCGACCACACCGAAGTCCTCCGGCATCTTCCGCGTCCCGTTGAGGATGCGGTATATCAGCACCTCCACGGTGTGGTGGGTGCGCTCATGCAGTATGGCCCTGAGGTCGTCGGGCTTCATCTCCATGAGCTGCTCCTCGGTGTAGCCGTGGACGGTCGATGGCTTGGACAACATATCACCGGATAGACTTACCCGTGTCCACCTAAAAGTTTGCTTCGCCTAGAGGACGATGCTCAATACAACCGCCTCGTTAAACATGTCCTTGTAAGGATAGCCGTCCAGTATTTCCCTGATCCACGGCTTTTCAGCCGAGACCCTCGTCAACGCGGCCTCCATCGCCTCATCCGTCACAGGCTTCTCGAGGCCGCCCTCCTCGACCAGCACAGCCAGCGCGTCCGCGTACACGAGGCTGTGGTCCAGCTTGGAGAACGGCGTGAACCCGGCCCGGTGGTCGTGGCTCATAACGGCGTAAAGGGCTCTTTCCGGGAGCTTGCCCCGCAGCATGTCGGCGGCCAGCACGCCGTGCTTCGACCTGTCCCCAGCCGTCTGATCGTAGTCGAGGTCATGAAGGACGCCGACCATCTCCCACAGCCCCCTGCTGCCGCCGAGCCCCCCGGCGAGCACAGCCATGATCCTCCCCACGAGAAGCATGTGGTCGCGCCTGCTGCTTTCCTCTATGAGCCGTAGGGCGTCCCTCTTGGATATCAACGCCACCATATTAACGGTGGTTCAACCATTAACGTTTTCTGACGCGAAGTCCCACACCCATCCATGGAGAACGGCTGGAACCTATCGGTCTGCGGCTTGAACTGCGCGGTCTGCGACATAATGCTGGCGGGGAAGGGAGACCAGGACAAGCTGAAGGAGATCCTAGACTGGTTCAAGGAGGAACGCGGGTTAGACGTGGAGCCCGAGGACATCGTCTGCACGGGCTGCAGGGGGAGCCTCGACAGGCACTGGAGCCCGAACTGCGGGATGATGCTCTGCGCCCGGAGCAGGGGCCAAGACTACTGCTTCCAGTGCAGCGAATTCGTGTGCGAGAAGCTGGAAGCCTTCGCGGGCGACGGGATGGATCACCATCGGAGAGCCGTCGAGAACATGAAGAAGATCAGGGAGATGGGGCTGGACGCCTGGTTGGAGGAGCAGCGGGGTAGAGGCCCGCCCGTGTTCTGTCCCTAGCCTTTCTCCCTGAAGAACATCCAGTAGAGGACGCCGTTGGCGGCCATCAGCGCCGCCCCGGCGAAGAAGGGCATGGAGAGGCTGATGGTCTCGAACATGTAGCCGGCCAACGTGGGCGCCACGGAGCGCACCCCCATCCTGGCGGAGTTGCTTACGCCTATGGCGGTTGCCGTCTCATCGGGGTCCACCATCCCCGACGCGAAGGTCTGCCTGATGGGCATGCTGAACATGACGACTATCCTGTTCACCACGAACAGCGTGATTGCGACGGGGTATACGTTGGATAGAGCGAATGCGGTGGTGATCCCAGCCGCTGCGATGCGTGACCCTATTATGGTGTTGATGCCGCCGAACCTGCCGACGAGGCGCGGGAGGAGCATGTAGCTGAAGATGCTTATGAACCTGCTCAGCGAGTATATGGGGCCGAGGGCGTCGCTGCCCACCCCGAACTTGTAGAAGATGTATAGGGTCATGAGGCTCTCCGTCATACCCCAGCCCAGGCCGCTGGTGGACCGTACAAGGCTGAACCTGAGTATGACGCCCCAGTTCCTGACCTTGCCGCCCTTCCTAGCCACACCATCGTGGATGGTCCGCCGCCGCGGCTCACGTAGGGGGAGCAGGAACACGATCGACAGCGCGGTGAGTAAGGCGCAGGCCCACCAGAGCAACCGGTGAGCCTCCACCACGTTGAAGCCATACAGGTTCTGGAGGTACACGGGGAGACCACCAAAAACCGAGCCTATGCTCGCCGCCAATCCGTTGGTTATGGCCATCGCGCTGTATATACCGGGTCTCTGAGTGGTCTCAGTCTTGTCCGTGATGTACCCCGAGACCACGGGCTGCCCGGCCCCCGCGCCCTCCCCCATGGCGCCAAGCCCCTGGCCCAGGGCGAGCATCCAGAAATCGGTGCTCAAGGCGAAGATCACCATCCTCATGGTGGCGAAGACGGTGCCGAGGACGAGGAATGGCTTCCGTCCATACTTGTCACAGAGGTACCCGAAGGTGACGTTGTTCAAGGCGCTGACGAGGGTGGCGAGGCTAAGCAGCAGCCCTATCTCCACGGCTGTGTACCCGAGGAGGGCGAAGTAGATGGCCCGCACCACCTGGAGGAACCCCATGACTATGCGGCGGGTGAACATGCTCGTGGTGAGAAGCCTGATGTCCCTGTCGAAGCCTTCCGGCAAACGGATGAGGCTGGTCACAGGAGTTACCCGAGTACCTCCATGGAGGCGCCCACGGATGTGTTATCCTCGACGTTCATGGTTCTGATGATTTCTGTGTTTCTACCGAAGCTTCTGACCCGTATTACTTCACGCATAGAATGTTCGTTCATGGGGTCCATATTAAGCCACGAACGATAAAACGGTTTTCCAATCAGCGTCAAAGGACATAGCAGGATACATTACGTCATGCTCGCCGAGGGTTAAAGTCTGTGCAATGGCCGAGAAACAGGGAAAAAAGAAGGCACAAATCTTTAAGATATGAGGTTCAGCGCGCCTAGAAGGACCAGCGTCACCCCTATCAGGAGGTTCACCCACCTACGGTTCTCCATGGACCAGAGCTTGATGTCCATCGTGGTTCGCATCAAGCCGTAAACCGCAACCGTCGTGATCACAAAAGGCGCGACTATGATAAGGTTATACAAGATTAATAACGCGACGCCGGTGATGATGAAGACCCGCTCCGACAGCAGGTTCAAGACAATGAAATAAGGCGCAGAGGAGCAGGGCAGCAACAGTATGCCAATGGCCAGGCCGGCCCAGTAGCCGTTCCAGGGGTTCGAAACGGACTCTATCTGGGCCGAGACCCTGCCCGCGAAGGCGTCCGGGAGATACTTCACTTCCACGCCCAAGGCGTCGAGTATCCTTAGGCCCCCCAAAAAGATGGCGACGCATGAAACCACGTAATTGATCCCGGATATCCTCGGGAGGACGTTATACAAGCCCAGGCCCAGAAGGAAGTAGGAGGTGAAGATCCCAGAGGAGAAGGCGACACCCACCCTCAGGGCGGTTTTTCGGCCCGCGTCGTAGAACACGAGGGAGAGGAGGACAACGAAGACGTTGAAGCTGCACGGGTTTACGGCGTCTACGACAGCAGCTGTGACAACCATGGGGAGCAGCTCAAGGAAGTCGGCCTCCATTGTGGTGACGTGTGGCTCCGTGAACAGCCGAGAGAGCGTCTCCCTCTCCGAGGCTTCAAGGACAACTGTCTCGACCTCCATCTGGCCCTTCGAAGCGGCTACGTAAACGGGGACGCCGTCCCACTCCTCCTCGTACACCCTACGCCAGTCCATGGCGGAGAGGTCGCCGCTGGCTACAGCCGTGAGGCTGCCGTCCCTGAACACCGCGGATAGTGGCATGTACAGGGTTTCACCCAGAGCGTCTGTGATCCTCTGGAAACGATTCGTGTTTACCTTCTCGGCAACATCGTAATATACAAGTTCCCCTTCGGGCATGCTGTCTTCGAGAACCTCCACCCTCTCGACGACGCCGGGGCAGGTGGGGCACGTCACCACATACAAAGTTAGGCCATTCCTTTGGGCGTTGACGCCTTGAGGCGTAAAGAGCGTCAAGCATACAAACAGTACAGCCGTCTTACCCAATCTATTGCACCAAGACATGGTATCGGCCCCCGAGGTCAGATAATACCACCTATAACGTTTGACGCCTAAAAGAGGCGCGTGTCATGGGCCAGCTTTAATCCTCTCTCCTGAGGAAGTCTCCTAGATCGAACAGGTTCCGGATGACATGTATGCCCGCAGAGGTCTCGAAACGCCCATAGCCAATACATCTTCCATCGAACATAACTAGGTAGTATCCTCCAAGCTCCAGGGCGCCCTCTACGCGCCTGATGTTCTCCTCGAATATGTCCCTGCCGCACACGAAGAGCCACGCGGCGTCTCTATCTAGGTGAACCTTCCTCGTGCCTTCCTCGGCCGCCAGCATCTGCAGAAGTGGGCTGCCCGGCTCGAAGCGCCGCCTGTTCCTGCCCAGGTACGTCCCGGCGTAGACGAGGTTCTCCCTGCTGAACCCGTGCCGCCTCATCTCCTGGCTCAGGGTGAACCTCTTGCTATCTATCATGAGCACATCAGGGTCCAACTTGGAGCCAACCTGTTTCAGGAACCGTCTTAACAGCCTCAAAGCTTTACCACCTTCGCCAGGAAGAAGCCCTGCGTATGCGCCGTGTCAGGCCAGAACCTGTGGCATTTAGATATCTCTGCGTCAAGTCTGTTGCCGAAGACCTCGGTCAGCCCGTTTTCCCCTGGCCCCTCTATCTCTTCGAGGGCGACCTCGTGGCTGGTTAACAGCCACTCTATGTTGAGCTCGTCCTCCTCGGGTTCGAGGGAGCACGTGGCGTAGAGAAGGGTGCCCCTGGGCTCCAGGTATTTCACTGCCGCAGACAGCAGCGCTCGCTGGGTCTCAGCGTTCCTGTGCACGTCCTCGATGCTTCTTCTCCTGAACCAGTTCGGGTCTGTGACGTAGTTGCCGGAGCACGGCGCGTCGAGGAGCACCTTGCTGAACAACGTTCCTGGCTCCAGTCTGGTGGCGTCGCCGTGGTAAACGAGGCTGTTCTCTACGCCGCAGCGCTCAAGGTTGTTCTCCAGGGCGTATAAGCGGTTCCTGTCGAGTTCCACCGCGTACAGCAGCCCCCTGTTGTCCATGTAGGCGGTGATCTGCGTGGTTTTGCCGCCGGGCGCCGCGCACATGTCGAGAACCGTGTCGCCCGCTTCTGGAGCCAGCGTCTGGACAGCGTACTGGGAGGCTGACTCCTGGAGGCTGAAGAGGCCCAGCAGATACTCTATGGAGGCGCCCAGGCTGAACCCAGACTCCTCTACGATGTAGCCGTGATCGAGGTAAGGCACCTTGGCGAGTTTGACGCCGAGGCTCGTGAGTGTCTCGGTGATCTCGTCGTTTGTGGTCTTCAGGGTGTTCACACGCATGGCTTGGCGGGTGCTCTCGTCTCCGGTGAGGCGGTGCCCAAGCGACAGGTATCGGTTCAAGAAGAACTGTTTGCCGGCTTCTTCCCTAGACACAGGCATCGTTCGCCTCCAATCCATATAAGGGCTCTCAGAAACCTTATGACTGTTGGAGGGAAGGTTGAATCATGTTAAGGATTAGAGTCAGAGAAATGGGGTTGGAGCTGGGCACTCTCCCCGCGGGGAAGCATAACGCCATCACGGACGTGGGGGGGGTCGGCGTGGGGCACTCCACGCTCATCGAGGGCGACTCCATCAGGACGGGGGTCACGGCCATCGTGCCGCACCAGGGGAACCTCTACGAGGAGAAGGTTACGGCCGCGGCGGATGTGCTCAACGGGTACGGCAAGACCGTGGGGCTCACCCAGATAAGGTTCGAGGGAAACATAGAGACGCCTGTGCTGCTCACGGAGACGCTGAACACCTGGAAAGTGGCGGACGCGTCCGTGGACTACTGGATGCACGGCTTCGGATTCAAGCCCCTCAGCGTCAACACCATCGTTGGGGAGACCAACGGCGGCTACCTAACAGACAACTACGGCAGACACGTGGGCAGGGAGATGGTGTTCGAGGCCATAGACAGGGCCCGCGGCAAGAAAGGCTTGGGAGCCGTGGAGGAGGGAAACGTCGGCGGAGGCACCCCCATGAGCGGCTACGGATTCAAGGGCGGCATAGGAACCTCGTCTAGGCTCGTGGGCGACGCCGAGGTGGGCGTGCTGGTTCAGCTGAACTGCGGCCGCAAGGAGGACCTGATGATAGCTGGGGCACCCGTGGGCAGGGAGATACCGATCCCAGAGAAGCCCGAGAAAGGCCCCGGGAACAGCATCATGATGATAGTTGCCACCAACGTCGCGTTGGACTCGCGGCAGCTCTGGAAGGTCGCGAAGAGGACCGCCATGGGCCTCGCCAGGACGGGGTCCTACAGCGGCAACAGCAGCGGCGACTTCACCATAGCCTTCACCACCGGGAAACTGGGGATGATGGAGTTCAGCGAATCCGATCCGGCGCTGACGCGACTCAGCCGGGAGGGCGTCCTGAGCCCCCTTTACCTAGCCACTGTCGAGGCGACGGAGGAGGCTATACTGAACGCCCTATTCATGGCCGAGACCATGACGGGGTTCAACGGACACATGCGGCACGCACTGCCTCTGGACGAGACCCGCGAAATCCTGGAGAAGTATCGGAGAATCTAGTCTCCTATTATTCACAGTATCTTAATTTTCTAATATTTAGTGTTAAAACGTTCTGGGATAGTTTTAGCTGGGTTTTTATCCGCTGGGGACAATTCATTGACGTGATGTTTGTTGGCTGATTTGAAGCTCGTCGAGATCATGGATCTCGCCAAGATCAAGGCAGTCTCGTCCCCCCGGATATCCCCCGACGGGGGGCGGGCGGTGTTCGTCCAAACGACGATGGACTTCGAGGACGACGAGTACATGGGCGACCTCTGGCTTGCTGACCTGGAGACTGGGGAGGCGAGGCAGTTCACTACGGGACGCCACAAGGACGGGAATCCCCAATGGAGCCTAGACGGCGGAAGGATACTCTTCACGTCGAGGCCGCCCGCCGAGGAAGGCGAGGAAAAGAAGAAGCCACAGCTTTACGTCATCGACGTGGACGGCGGCGAGGCGAAGAAGCTAACGGACCTGGAGAAGGGGGTGGAATCCCCCAGGTGGAGCCCGGACGGTAAAAGCATACTCTTCATCAGCGACGTGGAGCGCGTTGACAGGGGCGAGAGCGACGTCAAGGTCATTGACCGCCTCAGCTACAAGTTCAACGGCAGGGGCTTCTTCGAGAACTATCGGAAGCACGTCTTCACTGTACCCGCTAAGGGAGGCAAGCCCAAGCAGGTGACAGAGGGCGAGTACGACGCAACTGACGCAGAGTGGATGAGCGACAGAGAGAGCATCGTCTTCGTAAGCAACCTGGAACCCGATGCCGACCTGGTGCGTCGCTACTACCTCTACAAGGTGGACGCCGAGGGAGGAGAGCCCGTCCAGCTCACCGAGACGCTGATGAGCATAAGCGGCGTCTCACCCCACCCAGATGAGTCCCTCATCGCGTTCACTGGCCACGACTATAGCCACGGCAGCGGCACCAACAGTGACGTCTGGACGCTGGTCCCCGGCGACGAGCCTGTGAACCTCACCTCGGGGTTCGACCAAGACCTGGGCACCAAGCTGAGCTGCGACATCAGGGTAAGCAGTCCCGGCACCATGCCAGCGTGGGGAGGCGACTACCTCTACTTCACAAGCACCTACGAAGGCGATTCGTGTCTCTACAGGGTTCACAGGGAGGGCGGCGGCGTGGAGAAGGTGCTGGGGGGAACCGACCACAGCGTCGAGGCGTTCACCGTCACCCAAGATGGCAGGGCAGCGTACACCGTTCTACAAACAACAAAACCCATCGAGCTGTGGAGTTGGGAGAGCGAGAAATCAAAGCAGATAACCGACTTCAACAGAAGATACGTCAAGAAGACGGAGTTGATGCCCCACAAGGAGTTCACGTTCACCAGCGACGCAGGGCACACGGTGCAGGGCTGGCTCATGAAGCCCCCCGGCTTCGACGCCTCCAAGAAGCACCCGCTGATACTCCACATCCACGGCGGCCCCAGAGGAGCCTACGGTAACAGCTTCTTCCACGAGTTCCAGGTCCTCGCCGCCCAGGGCTGGGCCGTCATGTAC
>CAZGZR010000100.1:0-9456 GCA_964529745.1 uncultured Candidatus Bathyarchaeia archaeon | reverse complement strand
GCATGGGGGAGCCCAAGAGCCTGGACGCCGCCATGGTCGTCCTCTCCACGGGCATGGAGCCCAGCCAAGGATCGGCTGAGCTCGCGGAGCTGTTCAACGTGGAGCTGGCTGAAAGCGGCTTCATGAAGGAGGTAAACGAGAAGGTCGCCAACATAACCACCCGAGCCCCTGGGATATTCATCGCGGGCACGTGCGCGGGCCCCAAGAACATACCCGAAAGCATAGCCCAGGCGGGAGCCGCCGCATACATGAGCGGAGCCCACCTGAGCACAAACGTGGAGAAGAAGGTAAACCATCCGATCGTGGACGAGGACAACTGCGGCAGGTGCGGCATCTGCAGGAGCGTCTGCCCCTACGACGCCATAACCATACCCGCTGACGAGTACCCCCAGTTCGACGCCGAGCTCTGCCAGAGCTGCGGCCTCTGCGTAAGCAGCTGCCCCACCCGTGCCCTCGAGACCCCCAACTATGGGTACGACCTCATCGACGCCCAGGTGGAGGCCATAATCAGCGAGAAGGGGGACGAGCCCCTCATCATGGGCTTCTGCTGCGACGACTGCGGCTACAACCTGCTGGACACGGCGGGCTTCACGGGGAAGACCTACACAAGCGGCTTCGTCCCGGTGTACGTTAACTGCATGAGCAACCTGAGCCTTAGGAACGTGCTCAACGCCGTGCGCAGCGGAGCCGACGCCGTCATGCTGGTCGGCTGCGTCAAGGACAGGTGCCACTTCCTCAAGGGCACCGACCGCAGCAAGGGCCAGATGCAGATCATAGAGGAGTTCTTCAAGATGACGGGCATAGAAACGCCCATCAGGATACTCGAGTCCAGCGGAACCATGGTTGCCCAGTTCCTCGAGGCGCTTGGTGAACTGGAGGCGGAGATTAAGGAGGCGCGGAGATGAATATCGGAGTAGTCGTATCGCCCTGGGGCACCAGCCCCGACACGTCGTCCAAGGTCGGTGGCCTCGCGGTCTACGCGGAGACGCTGCCCGGCGTAACGGCCGTGGACTCCGGTAACTACGGCCCCACGGACAAAGACCTGGCCAGATTCAAGGAATGGATAACTGACCACGAGATCGACCGCGTCGTGTTCGCGTCGTGCCGCCCCAGGCTCTTCAAGGAAGCCTACAAGAACGCCGCCATCGATGTCGGAGTCAACAAGTACCTCATAGAGGTCATCGACATCAGCGAGCTATGTGCAGCCGGGGCAACCAACGAGATAGTCGCCGAGAAGGCAAAGATACTGCTCAGGGCAGCGGTGAACCGCGTGGGCACACTGGAGGAGGTGAAGGCTCAGAAGATACCTGTCGAGCAGGCAGCCCTCGTCATAGGCGGTGGGCTTGTGGGCATGGAGGCCGCCACGAGGCTGGCCGACCAGGGCTTCAAGGTTCACCTTGTGGAGATGCAGCCTTGGTTGGGCGGCAAGACGCCTCAGCTGGGCACCTGCTTCCCCTCACTGGACTGCGGTAACTGCATAGCGCCGTTCCACGGGGAGCTTCACAGGCGCTGCATGTACAGGAGCCCCGTGGCCCAGAACCCTAACGTCGAGGTTCACACCCTGAGCCGCCTCAAGAAGCTGGTGGGTGTCGTGGGCAGCTTCCGAGCCGTAATCGAGACCGAGCCCAGGTATATAGACGAGGAGAAGTGCATAGGCTGCGGCCTGTGCGCCGAGATCTGCGAGGGCGAGGCGCCCAACGAGTTCGACCTCGGCCTCAGCAAGAGGAAGGCGGTCTACATACCCAACAACCAGAGCCTGCCCCGAGTCTACTACCTCGACAAGGAGAACTGTGAGAACCTCAAAGAGGTGGCGGAGTCCTGCCCAGTGGGTGCCATAGACCTGGATATGGGCGTCGAGGAGAAGACCCTCAAGGTGGGGGCCGTAATCGTGGCCACCGGGTTCGACATGTTCGAGCCCACAGGCATGTACGGCTACGGGGAGCACGGCGACGTCCTGACCCAGCTACACCTTGCGAGGCTGCTTGACATGAGTGGCCCCACGGGGGGCGCCCTGCTGAGGCCCAGCGACGGCGAGAGACCCGACAGCGTCGTGATGGTCCAGTGCGTCGGAAGCCGAGACCCCCGAATCCACGAGTACTGCAGCAGGATATGCTGCGGCATAGCCGTTAAGCACGCCCTTGACATCAAGAAGCGGTGGCCGGAGATCGACGTCACCATACTGCACAAGGACATAAGGCTCAACGGCAAGGACTACGAGAGGTTCTACTACGAGGCCCAGGAGCGGGGCGTCAAGCTCGTGCGGGGAGAAGCCGAGTCCATGTCGAGGCAGGGCCCCATGTTCGTGTTCCACTACATGGACGAGTACGGTGAACCCGATAGGCTGGAGGCAGACATGCTCGTGCTGAGCAACGGCATGGAGGCATCCGCCGGCAACGTGGAGCTCGCCGACGCTATAGGCCTGGATGTCAACCCCGACGGCTTCCTCAACGAGAAGCACCCCAAGCTCAGCCCCGTGGAGACCAACATAGGAGGCGTCTACATCGCGGGCGCATGCCAGGGCCCCATGGACATACAGCACAGCCTGAACCAGGTGCTCTACGCAACGGCGAAGGCCGCGGCCATCCTCTCCGAGGAGGAGATCGAGGTGGAGCTCACCAAGGCGGTGGTGGACGAGGACGTGTGCGTGGGCTGCGGGGCCTGCGCCTCGGCCTGCCCCTTCGAGGCCATCACGTGGAGCGACTTCGGGCGGCCCGTGGTCAGCGTCGAGGCGTGCACCGGCTGCGGGATATGCGCGGCTACGTGCCCCGTGGCCGCCATGCAGCTGAGGCTGTTCAGGGACGAGCAGGTGCTGCCAGCCATCGAGGGCCTCCTGAAGCCCACCAAGTGGCTGGAGGATAGGGACGAGCCCGTGATAGTCGCCTTCGCGTGTGAGGGCGCCGCGGGCTACGCCTCTGAGCTGGCCAGCCAGATGGGTATGAAGATACCCGACAACGTCCGGGTGCTCAAGGTGCCCTGCTCCGGGAGGCTGGACGCCTTGCACTTCATGAAGGCGTTCGACCTGGGCGCTGACGGCGTGGCCGTGTTCGCGTGCCCCGAGAGCCAGTGCCACTACATCGACGGCAGCAAGAAGGCCGAAAGCCGGGTGGCTTACATGAAGAAGAGCCTGGATGTGCTGGGAATCGGCGGCGACCGACTGGACATCTACAACGTGAACAGCTGTGAGCCCGATCGATTCGTAGCCTTAGCCACCGCGTTCGCCGAGAAGATAAAGGCGGGAATCGCTGAGGCGAAACAGGTTTCCATGGACAAATAGGTCACCATTTTTTTTAGTTAAAATGTCAGTTATGCACATCATAGCTTTTATTTCGGCACGAAAATCTATATAGTATTTATATTCATAAAATTATTCCCCAAAAATATTTAAACCGACACGAGTTTCGTTAACCGACTCACTAGGTGAAGTCCTTTGGATAAATACACTGAAAGCGTTTATGAGAGCATCAAGGAGAATGATCCTCTCCAGAAGGAGTTCCATCAAGCCGCGTTTGAGGTCCTGGAAACTCTTGACCCAGTGATCAAGAAGTATCCCAAGTTCAAGGAGCACAAGATCCTTGAAAGGATAGTCGAGCCTGAGCGCATCGTTCAGTTCCGCGTGCCTTGGAAGGACAAGAAAGGCGAGATCCAGATCAACAGGGGGTTCAGGGTTCAGTACAACAGCGCCATCGGGCCCTACAAGGGCGGGTTCCGGTTCCACCCCACGGTCTACCTGGGCCTATTGAAGTTCCTGGGCTTCGAGCAGACCTTCAAGAACGCGTTGACGGGCCTCCCCATGGGCGGCGGCAAGGGCGGAAGCGACTTCGACCCCAAGGGGAAGACCGACGGCGAGGTAGAGAACTTCTGCCACAGCTTCATGGCCGAGATGTACAGGCACATAGGTCAGTTCACAGACGTCCCCGCCGGAGACATCGGCGTGGGCGCCAGGGAGATAGGCTACATGTACGCCATGTACAGGAAGATCACCAACCTCCACGGCACATGCGTCCTGACTGGGAAGGGCTACGGATGGGGCGGCTCCCTCATCAGACCCGAGGCGACTGGATACGGCGACGTGTACTTCTGCAAGGAGATGCTGAAGACCAAGGATGAAGAAATGAAAGGCAAGGTCGTCGCTATAAGCGGCTCCGGCAACGTTGCCCAGTACGCAGCCGAGAAATGCCTCCAGCTGGGAGCAAAGGTGGTGACCATGAGCGACTCAAGCGGCGTCGTCTACGACCCAGACGGCATCACACGCGATAAGCTCGACTACGTATTCGAGCTCAAACAGGTGAAGAGAGGCAGGATCAAGGAGTACGCCGAGAAGTACAACGTCGAGTACGTAGCGAAAGCCAGACCCTGGGGCTACAAGGTCGACATCGCCCTCCCGTGCGCGACGCAGAACGAGCTGGACGGTAAGGACGCCCAGAAGCTCGTCGACAACGGCGTAATCGCCGTGGGCGAGGGCGCCAACATGCCGTGCACCCCCGAGGCTGTCACGATCTTCCAGGACGCAGGCGTGCTGTTCGCGCCGGGCAAGGCGAGCAACGCAGGCGGCGTGGCGACCAGCGGCCTGGAGATGGCCCAGAACAGCCAGCGGTACTTCTGGAGCCGGGAGGAGGTCGACGAGAAGCTTCACAACATCATGGTCGGCATCCACAGGACGGCGTACGACACGGCCAAGCTCTTCGACAAGCCAGGCAACTACGTCCTAGGCGCCAACATCGCGGGCTTCCTCAAGGTAGCCAACGCCATGGTGGCCATGGGCTATCTAGCCTAAACCTCCTATTTTCTTTAAGATTCTTTAATAACGTACCACCATTCTCTCTATTAGTTTTCGTGAGTGGAACTGGGATGGTTAATGGAACAGGCATAGAGTTCATGGAGAAGACCAGGTACAAGTATCTGGAACGTTCAGACCAGGTGAAGGGGCTCCCGCAGCCGCCTTTGACGCTGCCTCCCGCGGAGGATAAACCAGTGCACCGTCTCCCCGATCCGGAGAAGGCTCCTAGAAGGGCGGTGGACATCTGGGACGCCATCAACGACCGTGTGAGCGTCAGGGCGTACGACGAGGAGCCGCTGAGCATCGAGGAACTCAGCTACCTGCTCTGGTGCACCCAGGGAGTCAAGGAGGAGACGGGTCGCCCGACCACGCTGCGCACCGTCCCCAGCGCAGGCGCGAGGCACTGCTTCGAGACATACGTGCTGGTGAACAGGGTCGAGGGGCTAAGTCGGGGGCTCTACCGTTTCCTGGCGACCGATCACAGCCTCCAGGAGGTGGACATGGACCCAGGGATAGCGGAGAGGGTGACGCAGGCGTGCTTCAACCAGCGTTTCGTGATGCAGTCCGCGGCCACGTTCATCTGGACGGCCGTCGCCTACAGGATGACATGGAGATACGGGGAGAGGGGGTACCGCTACATGCACCTAGACGCGGGCCACGTATGCCAGAACCTGTACCTGTCGGCCGAGGCCGTCGGCTGCGGCGCATGCGCCATAGGAGCCTTCTACGACGACGCCTTGAACGAGGCATTGCAGATTGACGGCGTAGAGCAGTTCGCCGTCTACGTCGGCGTGCTGGGCAAGAAGCTTGGCTGATCCTTACAATCTTTATAATCTCTCGTTTCTCTGTTCTCTCGGTGGTTTCATGTCAGACGATTTGATAGGATTCTTCGAGAGCCAGATAGAGCTGGAGAACAAGATAGTCCAGTCGGTCTCGGACGCGATTGACGACATCGACAACCTGGCCGTCAAGACCGCGCTGAGAGGAATATCGCTGGACTCGCGGAAGCACGCGGAGATGTACCGCTCGGCGATAGCCCTCCTGACGTCTTCCAGCGCTGCTTTGAACGAGGAGCAGCTCGACCTCCAGAAGAAGGTTGTTAAGAGGCACATACAGATGGAGGAGGCGGTGATCAAGCAGCTGGAGGCCAGGATACCCGGCATCGAGAACGACAAGCTGGAGCTGCTTCTGAAGGCCATTCTAATGGACGAGCATCGGCACCACAAGCTCTTGAAGACCCTGCTGGAGATACTGGTGAGGGGCGAGACGGTTACTGAGGGCGACTGGTGGGACGCCATCTGGGGCGACGTGCCGGGACTCTGGACGTAGGGTCATCCTCCCTTTTTATGCTTCATCGATAAAACATATTGTTGTTTATACCATGTTTGTATACTTTGTACCGTCTTAAACCTCAATTTTATTAACAGGTATGGCTTCCTTATTCAGATTCGGTTCGGTGAACAAATGTACAAGATAGTGTCCAAGAAGGAGCTAACCCCGAACGTCAAGGTTATTGAGGTCCACGCGCCAGCCGTCGCCAACAAGGCGAAGCCGGGGCAGTTCGTCATCCTCAGGTTCAAGGAGAACGGTGAACGCATCCCCATGACCCTCGCCGGCACAGACCCCGAAGCCGGGACCGTGACCATCTACTTCGCCGAGGTGGGCAGGTCCTCGACTGAGCTTGGCACGCTGGAGGAGGGAGACGAGCTCCTGAACTTCGCAGGCCCCCTCGGCAACGCCGCCGAGATAATGAAGTACGGCAGGATACTGTGCGTCGCGGGCGGCGTCTTCACCGGGGCCATGCTCTACCAGATCGAGGCGTTGAAGGAGGCGGGCAACCACGTCGTCGCTGTGTTCGGGTTCAGAAACAAGGATCACGTCATGCTCGAGGAGGAGGTCAAGGCCGTCGCGGACGAGGCATACATCTGCACCGACGACCACTCCTACGGTTATGAAGGCATGGGCATAGTTGATGAGCTATTGGAGGAGGGAGAGTTTGACATCGTGTTCACCATCGGGCCCACGAGCCTCCAGAAGAACCTAAGCGAGAAGACCGAGCCCTACGGCATACCCACACGGGTGAACCTCTTCCCCATAATGGTGGACGGGATGGGCATGTGCGGCGCCTGCAGGGTGACCGTGGCCGGGGACACCAGGTTCAGCTGCGTGGACGGCCCCGAGTTCGACGGCCACCAGGTGGACTTCGACGAGCTCATAATGCGCATGAGGGTCTACAACCCCCAGGAGAAGATAGCCATGGTCGTGCACAACAGGGAGGCAGACTGATGGCCTTCGACAAGCCCGCCATCGAGATGCCCAAGCAGGCCCCTGACGAGAGGACCAAGAACTTCCTGGAGGTCGCGAGGGGATACACGAGCGAGATGGCGATCAAGGAGGCGGAGAGGTGCCTCAGCTGCAAGAACCCCCAGTGCGTCAAGGGCTGCCCAGTCAACATAGACATTCCCGAATTCATCAAGCTGGTGAAGGAGGGCAAGTTCATCGAGGCGGCCTGGAAGGTCAAGGAGACCAACGCCCTCCCCGCGATATGCGGCAGGGTCTGCCCCCAGGAGAACCAGTGCCAGAAGTACTGTGTGCTGGGCATCAGAGGCCAGCCCGTCGAGATCGGGCGGCTCGAACGATTCGTGGCTGACTTCGAACGCGAGAAAGGCATAGAGATGCCCGAACCACCGGAGCCGACAGGCTTCAAGGTCGGGATAATCGGAGCAGGCCCGGCGGGCCTCACCGCCGCCGCCGAGCTCGTGAAGATGGGGCACGAGGTGGAGATATTCGAGGCGCTGCACACGGCAGGCGGCGTGCTGATGTACGGCATACCCCAGTTCCGGTTGCCCAAGGAGATAGTTCAGGCGGAAGTCGATTACATCAAGAGGCTCGGCGTCAAGATCCACCTCGACAGCATGATAGGGAAGCTGTACACCGTTGAAGAGCTACTGGACAACGGCTTCGACGCCCTGTTCATAGGCAGCGGCGCCGGTCTTCCACGGTTCCTGCGCATACCCGGGGAGAACCTTAGCGGCATCTACAGCGCCAACGAGTTCCTCATCAGGACCAACCTAATGAAGGCGTACAGGTTCCCCGAGTATGACACCCCCATCAACATAGGCAAGAGGGTGGCGGTCATCGGCGGCGGCAACGTAGCCATGGACTCGGCTAGATGCTCCCTCAGGCTGGGCGCCGAAGAGGTCCACATAATCTACCGCAGGGGCATGGGCGAGCTGCCGGCGCGGCACGAGGAGGTCGAGAACGCCGAGGAGGAGGGCGTCGTCTTCACGCTGCTTAACAACCCCGTCAGGTTCATCGGAGACGGCCGCGGTAATGTCAGGGAGGTCGAGCTCATCAGGATGGAGCTGGGCGAGCCCGATGAGTCGGGCCGCAGAAGGCCTGTGCCTGTACCGAACTCGGAGTGGAGGATGCCGGTGGACACGGTGGTAATCGCCATAGGCCAGAGCCCCAACCCCATAATACAGCAGACCACCGAGGGGCTTGAGGTAACGAGGTGGGGCACCATCATCCACGACGAGGAGACCATGGTGACGACCATGGACGGCGTCTACACGGGAGGCGACGTAGCAACCGGTGCCGCGACGGTCATCAGCGCCATGGGGGCCGGAAGGAAGGCGGCGGCAGCCATCGACAGATACATGAGAGAGTAGGCCGGCTTTTCCTCAGCTTTTATATTTGTTTCCCCTTATTGTGGGTTGGATGCCGTTTACCGCCCTTCACATAGGGCCAGCGCTCCTGGTAGCCCTACTAGCATACCCGTTGCTGGATGCCCCCACCATGTTAGTGTCCTCCATGGTGCTCGACCTTGAGCCGCTAATGGTCATCCTCCTAGGCCTCCCCAGGCCTCTCCACGGCACTTATCACAGCCTAACCGTGGGCACGCTCGTAGGCGTAGTCGTGGCCGTTTTCATGTACCTCATCCGCGGAATCACTTCCCGGTACATGGAGAGGGTTAGGCTGCCTCAGGGCAGCGACTTTAGAGGATACTTGGCGGCGTCTCTAGTCGGCGTCTGGGGCCACGTCTTACTGGACTCGTTCCTGTACAGCGATCTGAGCCTCATCTATCCCTGGCGGTGGAACCCCCTTCTGGGGCTGTTGAGCGGCGGAGCCGTCCTCAACATGTGCTTGATATCGTTCCCGTTGGCGGTGATACTGTATCTCCTAAGAGTAACCCTCATGGCCCGGCCCAGCAACGGTGAACCCACAGATACGGCTGTTGCGGAGCCCATGATGGAGCCTTACGTCGAGCCAACCGCCGAGACGAACGGATACGAGGAGGAGCCTGTTCTCTTCTTCGACATAGCCGAGCCAGCCGATGAACCTGCATACGAAGAAGAGGCATATTTCCCAGCCGCCACGCAACCCGAGCCAGAGACCATTTCGGTTGCCAGCAGCGGGGTTCAGCCAGACATTTTTCTGGGCAGCGACAGGATACCCGAGCAGTGGGGGCTCATAGGAAAGGCGTCCGGGGAGCTCGTGGCCGTGGATCTGAACGAGCCCCACATCGTGTTCGTCTGCGGGAAACAGGGCAGCGGGAAAGGATATACAATCGGCGTGGTCAGCGAGATGCTGTTATCCACATCGATCCCGGGCATAAGCCAAGTAAGGAAGCCCGCCACCATAAGCGTGTCCCACAAGCCTCGGGACGCCCTCAGGAG
>CAZGZR010000099.1:0-9689 GCA_964529745.1 uncultured Candidatus Bathyarchaeia archaeon | reverse complement strand
GAACGGCCTCAACCTAGCCAACATCCCATGCACGCCAGCGGTCTACACCACGACGTTAGGAGACCTGCTCGTGCTGGAGAGGACACTCTGCTTCCAGAGGATGGAGGAGATCGTGGAGGGGATATCCACTTACTCCGGCGGTTCCACCCGGGGACTACACGCGGTGAAAGGCTCCGACCTCAAGAAGGCGGCCTTCCCGGGGCCCGTCTCCCTCACCATGAAGGTGGGGAAGGCGATCCGGGGAGCACTCGCGAAGGGAAAAGACACCGTCGACGCGATGCTCGGGGCGCTGGGCCCACTGGGATACAAGCTGTTCGAAGGAGAGATCTTCGATTACTGGCAGGAGGGCAAGTACTCCTTCATCTGGGGCGTCGCCAAGATAAAGGGCACGGGTCCATGCGCTGGCCACGACATGAAGATATGGTACAAGAACGAGCACCACCTGTCATGGCTTGATGGCAAACCCTACGTGACCAGCCCCGACGGCATCAACGTCGTCGACCCGGAGACGGGCTGGGGCCTGGCCAACTTCTGGCCCGCCGAGTGGGAGGCTGGTAGGAAGGTCGCGGTAGTAGGCGTCCAGGCCGAGGAGAGATGGGAGACGCCCATGGGCCTGAAGCTGTTCGGACCCCAACACTTCCGATACGACATCCCCCACGTACCCATCAAGAAGGCCTACAAGAAGCTCTGCTGAGACTCCCTTTTCCTTTTTTTCTTGAAACGTAGAACTCTGTTTCTGTCGTACATGAGTATAGTTAATAAAAATGGGGTGTGGGCCTCTAGCCCAGCTTCTCCTCTATCGGTACGTAGGGTATGTCGAAGCCGAAGTGTTTGGGGTTGTAGATCCTGAGACCCTTTTCCGTCCTCCAGAAGGGGTACGCCTTCATCGCGGTCACAGCGACTTCTCTGCCCGGCGTCCACCAATCTGTCCTGAAGTTCGAGAGGCCTAGGCCCGTGTTCTTGTCAATGACGGTGAAGGGGTCAGGGCAGGTGACGTATGGTTTCTCGTCGATCCAGCTTATCTGGTTCTCGTTCTTGTACCAGTGCCTGAACGTCTTCCCCGCGTAGTCGCCGGTGCCCTCGATCCATACGTTCCCGTAGACGAACGCCCCCTTCCTCTCGTTGGTGTATCCGCCTACCTCTCCCTCGAAGATCTTGTACCCGCCGCTGGACTCTACGACGGCCGCGACGGGGTCGCCTCCCGACTCCCGGGCCTCCAGTATTGCTTTGCCTACGTCTATGGCGAGGCTGAAGGTCTTGTGGGCCGTGCCCTCTTTCACCGTCTTCCCCATCATGGCTATGGCCGGGGAGCATCCTCCCCCCGACCTTGTCGCGATGGCTCTGCATATGTCCTCCCATCTCTGGTGGCTCAGAACCTTCGTCCCGACGATGAGGTCGCCCCAGGAGGTGCCGATGGTGTAGGGGGCTATCGGGGCGTCGATGATGTTGAGACCCGTCAGGGAAAGCTCGGGGACGGCCCTGTAGCCGCAGCAGTCGGCGTCGACGAGGGGGAGTCCCCTCTTGGCCGCGTTGAGGAGCTGACCCGCGTCCAGCGGACCGACCTCGAAGCCGAGGTACGCCACAGGTTTGCCCCCCGTCAACTCCTCCAGCTTCTTGAGGTGGCCCTCAGTCTCCCTCATGTTCTCCGGCTCACTCCAGCTGTTTAAGGGGTAGATCAGATCGTACTGCTTGTACCAGGCATCACGCGGATGGTAGCGCATGTAGACCTCCTGGTACTCCCTCCTGATCCCTCCGCCGCAGCCCACATCCATGAAGACCAGGTCGTCGTCCTTGAGGTCTCCAGGATCCATCAGTTTTGCCTCGTGCCCGGCGTCGAGAACCGGATCCGTGTTCGCGCAGAATTGTTCATATGATGGAACGGCTGCCCCGCCTCCCGTCGCTAGGGCTCCCGCTCCTAGAACCAGTGCCCAGACATCGTCCTTGTTCAGTTTCCTGATCATGTTGATCACTAATCAATCCATAAAGTTGTATAAAATCTGTTTCACTTAACCAAATCTAGTTATACTTTATATTGAAATTATTCCCTACGCTACAGGCGCGATCATTTGCTAAATGTAAATAAATATATTGAACAATGCGATGTATCTAGTGAAATTTATGAAAATACTCGTCATAGTTCCGATCCTCCCCCGCAACGGCGAGGGAGCGCTAAGACCATCAGAGAACGCGAAAAAATACGTGAGACCAGACACAAAAGTCGATGCGGTGAACATCCTGTACGGGCCCGCCTCCATAGAGTCCGTCTACGACGACACCATGGCTGCACCGTTCGTCGTGCAGAAGGCGGAGTGGGCGGAGAAAAATGGCTACGACGCCGTCGTGGTCAGCTGCATGATGGACCCGGGGGTGAAGGCCGCGAAAGAGGCGGTGAACATACCCGTAGTCGGTCCCAAGGAAGCATGCATGGGGATCGCCTCCGTCCTGGGCGCCAACCCACGCACCATCCTACCTAGAGGCATACCCGTACTCCAGATGCACGACGACCTTGAGAAGACCTACCAGGCCCTGAAGAAAGACGCCGAGAAAGCGATAAGCGAGGGAGCCGAGGTCCTGATAATGGGCTGCACAGCGCTCACTGGGATAGCGGAGAGACTGAACAAGGAGTTCGAGGTCCCTATACTTGAGAACCAGGGAACGGCCCTAAAAGTGGCCGAGATGCTTGTCGACCTGAAAGTCTCCCAGAGCAAGGTCACGTACCCAAAACCGCCGAAGAAGAAGAGACGGCTACCAGAGTAGCCTCAGACCCTCCCACCGACAGAGGACCATATCTTCGAACACCTCTTTTTTCGTGCCCCGAAAAACAGGTGCTCCGCTTGCCCCGACGCGATTTCAGTTTTGACTATTTTTAATATATAGCGTTCATAATATATGGAAAAATACCGTCGATAGAGGACATACGAACCTTGCAGCCTTCACCATGTCGTAGCCGGTCGAGCGATGGCTTTCCTCTGATGAGTAAGAGGCCTCGCTGGAACCGAGACGGCCTGTTGCGAGTCATTATCCTGTTCATCGTCGTTCAGGCAACCATCGGCTGCAACGGTGTGAATGCAGACGAAGGCATTAGCGGCACCATAATGGACGGAGACGGAGCCCCGGTGGGAGGCGCCAGGGTTTTTCTATGGAGGGAGAAGGCCCTCATCGCCATGACTGAAACTCAGTCATCAGGATACTTCGAGTTCGATGTCGACCACGTAGAGGGTTACACGATTTACGTCTTAGCCGACGCCGAGAACACTCCGGGGATCGACTACCTACCCTATGTGCGTCATCTTGGTAATTCCAGCGTAGAGGGGTTGAGCATCACCCTCGACCCCGCCGCCTCCCTCGTCTTCGAGGGCGACCTTCAATACGTCAAATCCGAGAGGGAGCCCATCACAATCGATTACACGGTTATTGCTCGGAGCCCAGCGGATGAGAGCGACCGAGGCGGCGATGGTCTGGTCTACGGTAACTCGGAGAAGAGCCTGAGCGGCTTCATCGAGCTCGAGCCCTCCCACCTCGTGGTCCCAGCGAACACGGTGTTCAATGTGGACGTAAATTTCTCGATCCTCATGGGGCCCGACATCGAGTACATCTCCTTTCCAGCAAACGTGTCCGAGTACCTTCCCCTCGACGTCGGAGAATGTGTCACCGTCGACATCGGTCGATACTCCATGCTGTTCAACCTCGGGGTCGTCGATTCCAGGCTAAGCGAGGTCGAGTCCCTGATGGACGAGATGGAGGGGTACGGGTTCTACCTCGTGAGCGAGAGGAGATCGATCGAGTCGAGCAAGAACTTCATCCATTCAGCGATGGATCTGATGGAGACGCAGATCTATGAGGAAAGCTTCTCCGCGGCGAAGAGGGCGTTCATCGACATCGAGCAGACGCATAGCTACCTCATATCCATCTTCGAGGAGACGAACACATCCGTCTCCATGATCATAGTCCTGTTGGCGTTCACCTCGACCATCATAGGCTCCCTCTCATCAAACAAGGAGTGGAAGAAGATGGTGGCCAGTATAGCGAGCTACCTGTTCTTGCTCACGGTTCTCTACATGACCTACCCCGGCAGCGTGATTATCTCGGTCGAGAGCTTCGTTAGAACATCGGCAGTCGCCTTGGCCTCCATACTCATCCTCTCCAGAGTGCTCCCCCGTTTCTTCAGTAAGCGCAGCCGGAGCTATGTCCCGGTCCGGAACATCATTATCCCGATATTCTCGATAGCTAAGAGGAGCATAGTCCGGAGGAAGACCCGTTTCGGGCTCACGTTCACGGCAATGACGATCCTCGTCATGAGCTTCGTCGTGTTGACCTCTTTCTATCAGGGCTACGGCCTCATCACCGTCAACCTGTCCGGGCAAGAGTCGCCGGTTAGAGGTGTCCTCCTCCGTGCGCCGGGCTACACGCAGAGGAACCCCGTGTTTCTCGGCGAAGACTTCGAGATGGACTGGTTGAGGAATCGGGAAGAGTCGGCGTCGATCACGTTGAAGGCCGAGAACATTCCGTTCGCCTTCCCGGTGGCGAGCCTGAACCGCCAGCCGATACGGGGGGTCGTCGGCGTCGACACCCAGGCAGAGGCGGCCATAGTCGACCTGAACGGGTTGCTGCTCGAGGGCGAGTTGCCTTCTGAGGGCGTCGCTATCAGCGAGGCGTTACGGAACAAGCTGGGGGTGGATCTGGGCGACGTCCTCCTCTTCGAAGGCGAGTGGGTCTCCCTCGAAGGGGTCCTCAGCGACGCCGCGATGCTCGGGTTGAAGGATATCGATGGCTCGATCTATCTGCCGGGGAAGGAGGTCAACATAAGCCCTGAGGGCGAACCCCCCCTCTACGAGACTAGGCCCTGCGAGCCAGATGAGGTCGTGGTGACGCACATCTCAAGAGCCCTCGAGGTCCCCATGGTGAAGGTATCGAGGGTGTTCGTCGGAGTGAGAGACGGCGTAGACGTGAACGAGTTCGCTGCGAGGCTGACGATCGAGAAGGAGTTCCCCACATGGGCGGCGTCCGAGGAAGGGGTCTTCCACGCCCGCCTCGGGACATACATCGAGAGCAAAGGCCAATCACTGGTGGTGCTCTTTGTCATCGTCGTCCTCAACATAGTTATGACGATGCTGAACTCGCTCTACGAGCGCAAGCGGGAGATCTACGTCCTCTCTACCGTGGGACTGAATCCGGCCCACATCACCTCTATTTTCTTCGTCGAGGCAGGGATCATCGGGTTGACGGCTGGGGGCCTCGGCTACCTGGCCGGGTTGGCCTTCTACAAGGTACTGCTACTAGTCGGCGTGGCCCTGGACGTTAGGCAAAAGATATCCGCGCTTTGGAGCGTGGCGTCCCTGGCGATCGCCGTAGCCTCAATCTTCATCGGGACGTCGTTTTCGATCAGATACTCTGTGATAATCACGCCCTCACTGCTGAAGAGGTGGAGGATAAGCGAAGAAAGGAAAGGCGTAACAGAACCCTGGCAGATCCCCATACCCATCAAAGTCCTGTCCGAGGAAGGCAGGGCCTTCACAGACTACGTGGAGAAGGCGCTGAGAGCCCTCGAGAACAACCCCGTCAGGAAGACATCCTCCATAAGGGTAGCCGAAGACGCCGACGGGAAAACGACGACAATAAACTTTGTCTACAAGTTTACGAAATCGACGGTGGGAAACCTGTACACGAGAAACAGGCTGCTAGTGGAGGAGGACGCGGAAAACAGGGTGTTCAAGGTAACGTTGGTCTCCTTCGGCGACCAAAGGAACGCGTACCAGACGGGTTCGCTCATAAGGAGGATCGTTATGAGATGGAGCGCGGACAAAGGTTCCCAAGAGTTCTTGAGTTGATCTTATCCGCGAAGGAAAATTGATCCGTTTTGTCGATGAGGTGAATGAGTCGATGAGATCCGTTGTTACAGGTCAGGATATCCTAGGCTTTATGACTGGCTCGTTCACATCTTCCTGACCTTGTCCGGAGGCTTCGGATACGTCAGCTTGCTGTGAGAATACCCCAGGTCAACCATGGACTCGGCCATCTTCAGCGCCGCCGCCGTCGGATCTATGACCGGCACCCCCAGCTTCTTCTCGAGGCCCTTGGCCATGCCGATCATGCCCGTGCATCCAAGGATTATGAGGTCCGCGCCGTCTTCGTCGATCGCCTTCTTGGACTCGGCGGCGAGCCCCTCCTTCACCTCGTCCTCTCTATCCAGCTCCAACACGGGTATGTCTATGAAGCGGATGGAAGCGAACCTATCCTTGAAGCCGTACGCCGCGACCATGTTGTGGAATATGGGGACGACGCTCTGGAGCACGGTGACGACCGAGAACCTGTGGCCTATGATGCATGCCATCGCCATGGAGGCCTCGGCCGGCCCTATCACGGGTATGTCGACAAGCTCTCTCGCCGCGTGGAGCGCTGGGTCTCCCATGCAGTCGATTATGACGGCGTCGTATCCCTCTTGCTCGGCGAGCTTGACCTTCTCCAGCGTCCACGGAGCCGAGATGTACTCGTCGTACATGGACTCGAGGGAGGCGGGGCCTCTCTCAAGGCTCACCACAGTGATCTCGGTGCCGGGGCGCGCATAAGCCTTGAACTCCCTCTCAGTGACTTCCTCGAAAAAATCGTTCTGAAGGATCGGTATTATTACATAAACCCTCATCGTGACGACCCCTTGAAGGTGTGTTCTAGATGCTAAATATCTTTGGATTATACTCGAGACAAATAATATTAAATAAAAAAGGGGTTAGGCCCTAACCCTTCACGACTTTCTCGACGGGCCTGTAGGGTATATCGAAGCCGAAGTGTCCAGGGTTGAAGATCTTCAGCCCCTCAACGGACCGCCAGATGTCGTCAGCCCGATAGCTGACCACCGAGACCTTCCGTCCCTCGGCGAAGTCGTTCCCCCAGTTCGACATCCCCTGACCCGTCTCGGAGTCGACGACGCACAGGAGGTCGGGGCACGTCACGTAGGGCTTGCCGTCCAGCCAGCTGATCTGGTGCTCGTTCTTGTACCAGATCCTGAACTTCTTGCCTTCGTAGTCGCCTGTCCCCTTGTACTGGTGCTCTCCCCACATGAAGCCGCCTCTCTCCTCCCTCTCGAAGTGCGTTACCTCACCCGTGAAGAGGAGGTAGCCGTCGAGAGCTTTCACCGCCGCCTCGACCGGGTCCTTCCCCTTGCCGTTGGCCAACCGTATCGCCTTTCCGAGCTTCATCGAGTTCGACACAGAGTTTTTGACGATAGAATCAGCCAGGTGCTTACCCCGTATTGGGGCCCCCATCGTCATGCACCCGCCTCCCGAGACGACCGCCATGTACCTGCAGATGTCCTCCGCCCTGCTGTAGTCGTAGACCTTCTTAACCAGCATGGACTCCCCCCACGGGGTCACTATCGCGATAGGCGTGAAGGGGAAGCCCTTGACGTTCAGGGTGCAAAGCTCGATCTCTGGCACGGCTCTGCCGTTACAGTCCCCGTCCACCATCGGCCTGTCTATAATAGCCGCGATGACGCCGGGCAGGATCGTGTTCCCGCACCCTACCTCGAAGGCGAGGGTCGCGTATACGTTCTCCCCCATGTGTCCTGAAAGCATCTTCTCCGCCAGCAAGCCAGTCTTGATGTACTCGGACATGGGCGGCCTCTCACCGAACTTCTTCTGTATCTTGTCCCTGATCTCCTGGGTGACGCCGCCTCCGACACCGGCCGCGCCCACCACGAGGGCATCGTCGGGGACGTCGAGGGGGTCTATCAACTTGATCTTCTTGTCGTGTTCGTCGAGGACCTCGAGCATGGTCTCGGCCCAGCCTCTCCCTCCACCGCCTCCCGTCCCCAGTATCTCCGCGCCTGCAAGGAAATCGTCTATATCCTTCTTTGACAGAACTTTTTCAGTCATTTTAGACCATTTTTAACACAATATTCTTGCATAAAAATACTTTCCATATGTTCCCCGTGAGGCGAATCAACGTTATTCCTTAGCGTATACTAAGAGGCGTGGTTTGTTATAGAACATGACGGATGCCTCCCAATTCCGGATTTCGTTCCACAAATTGATGGCTTCATTTCATCAACCATCTGGTTAGTTTTATTAGATCATCCGCCGTTAAAATCTCGCTGTTAACTATGTGGAAACTTGATGCTCAGGACATCGAAGACTTGGCTACTGGAGCCGCGATACTTGGGACCGGCGGGGGCGGAGACCCCTACCTGGGGAAGCTCATGGCCTTAAGCGTTCTCGAGAAGGGGATGAACATCGAGGTCATCTCCCCGGACGACGTCCCCGACGACGCTTTAATCATCCCGTCGGCCGCCATGGGGACCCCCACGGTGCTCATCGAGAAGATCTCGAGCGGTCAGGAGATACTGCACGCTTTCGAGAGGCTTCGGAAGTTCTTCGGTCAGGAGGTCTATGCCACCATGCCCCTAGAGGCGGGGGGCGTCAACTCCATCACTCCTCTGACGGTGGGGGCGAGGAGCGGTATCCCCATCATCGACGCGGACGGTATGGGCCGGGCCTTCCCCGAGCTCCAGATGACGACTTTCAATGTATACGGCGTCTCTGCCACGCCTATGACCCTCGTTGACGAAAGGGGGAACGTAGTATTCTTGGACACGGTGGACTCGCTCTGGGGCGAGAAGCTCGCGAGGTCCGTGACCATCCGCTTCGGGGGAACGGCTTGGATCGCCCTTTACACCATGAAAGGCAGTGACGTGAGGAGGGCAGGCATCCCTCACACCCTCACCCTGGCCAGGAACATCGGCTCCACGATTAGGGAGGCGAGGGCCGTGAAGGAGGACCCCGTGGACTCTATCCTCGAAATCACACGCGGATATAGGCTGTTCGAGGGGAAGATCGTGGACGTGTCGAGACGAACCGTGGCGGGCTTCGCTAGGGGGGAGGCCAGGTTCGAGGGCCTGAACGACTACGCCGGGGACAGCCTGTTGATCCAGTTCCAGAACGAGAACCTCGTGGCCATAAAGAACGACGAAGTGGTGTGCTCGGTCCCGGACCTCATATCCATCTTGGATATGGAGACAGGCATGCCTATAACGACGGAGTACCTGAGGTACGGCTTCAGGGTCATAGTTATCGGCATGCCCAGCCCTCAGATGTGGAAGACCCCGAAGGCCCTCGAGGTTATAGGACCGAAGTACTTCGGATACAACATAGACTACGTGCCCATAGAGGAGAGGATGAGAGGAGGCTAGACTATGTTTCTTAGGATAGGGATAGACGTTGGCGGCACCCACACGGACGCCGTGATACTGGACGAGGGGAACCGCTTAGTACACGCGGTCAAGACCGAGACGACCCGAGACGTAACCACCGGGATAAGGAAGGCCTTAATCAAGGTCCTCGATGAGAGCGGTGTCGACACGGGCGACGTGAAGGCCGTGATGTTCGGAACTACCCACTGCACCAACGCCATAGTGGAGAGGAAGGGCTTGGCGAAGACGGGGCTCATAAGGGTGGGTAGACCCGGAGCCGAGGCCATCGACCCTCTCGTGGAGTGGCCGAAAGAGCTCAAACAGGCCATCGGGGACATCAAGTACCTCGTGCACGGGGGCCACGAGTACACGGGGGAGGAGATAGTGCCCTTCAACGACGACGAGGTCAGGGAGGTTGCCAAGGCTTTGAAGGCACAAGGCGTGGAGGCCGTTGCCGTCTGCTCCATCTTCTCAATGGTCAACGCAGATCACGAGGAAAGGGCGGCGG
>CAZGZR010000098.1:0-9710 GCA_964529745.1 uncultured Candidatus Bathyarchaeia archaeon | reverse complement strand
CCACGCACTACCACGAGGACAGGTTCGAGTCAAGCATCTTCAGCGTACTCCACGAGGGCGGCCACGCCCTCTACGAGCAGGGGCTCCCCATGGACTGGATGTATCAGCCCGTTGGCACCAGTGCCAGCTACGGCATCCACGAGTCCATGAGCAGGTTCATCGAGAACATGGTGGGGAAGAGCCCTGCGTTCTGGCTGTACTACCTGCCCGTGATGAAGGAGATCACCGGCGACACATTCAACGACGTGTCATACGAGAAGATGCTCCGCGCCGTTAACTACGTGACCCCCAGCAAGATCAGGATCGAGGCCGACGAGGTCACCTACGGGCTCCACATAGTTATAAGGTTCGAGATAGAGCGGGACCTTTTCGGCGGCAAGCTGGACGTGGACGAGCTGCCCCAGGTCTGGAACCAGAAGTACATGGACTACCTGGGCGTCGAGATAGAGAACGACAGCGAGGGCGTCATGCAGGACACCCACTGGGCGGGCGGCAGCTTCGGATACTTCCCAAGCTACGCGCTGGGCAACATCTACGACGGCGTCTGGCTGACCAAGCTCAACAAGGACTTGCCTGACTGGTGGCGGGGCATCGCCGAGGGCAGCTTCAAGGAGACCAAGCAGTGGCTCACCGACAACGTGTACAGCTACGGCAACCTCTACGACCCCGAGGACCTGGTGAAGGAGGTAACAGGCAGGGGGCTCGAGGTGAAGCCGTTCATCGACTACCTCGACGCCAAGTTCAAGGCCATCTACGAATAACCCTCTACTCTCTTTCCACCAGTAAGCATGCCATCGAGTAGGATTCAGTATAGGGGTACAGTTTTTTGATCTCTTCCCCGGTGCAGCCCACAACCAGCTTGATCTCCGCGTCCTTTTTTACCATGTCAACGGTGACCAGCATCGCCTGCACATTGTTGATCAATAATGTTCCCCTCCAGATATCTATACCGTGCCCGTCGCCGCTCAAGGTGCCTTCAAGGTACCCGTAGTCAACCGGGTATATCGAGTCGGGGTATCTCGGATGGGCGCTGCCCCTGGGTCTATCGATCACTAAGGGATGATCTTTCAGCAATTGGTCGAGGCTTTCCCAGAACTCCATGTCACTTAGTTCGCGGTGCCTGTATAAATGGCTGGGCGTGGTTTATTTTTCCACACCAATGATTGACGCCGACGAGGCCGTTGAACTTGGCGGCTGGCGATTATACGGCAACCCATGTACAGCTTCATTATTATGGGGGCGGCGCATCTGTTGCATGGTATGAGCCTCCCCGAGGAGTTTAATGAGTCCTACCGTAGGCAGGGGTATGGGCTGGTGGGCGGCCACAGCGCCGTGAAGACGTGCCACTGGGTGAGGCGCAGCCTAAACACGAAGGGGTCCGAGAACTGCTACAAGAACAGGTTCTACGGCATACCGACGCACAGGTGCCTCCAGATGACGCCCAGCCTGGGCCACTGCAGCCAGAGCTGCCTCTTCTGCTGGAGGGCGACGCCGGAGACCCTAGGGGTCTCGTGGGACCAGACCCAGCCCATAGGCGACCCAGAGGACCCGGAGAAGATCATCGATGGATGCATCAGGGAGCACCGTAGGCTCCTGAGCGGGTTCGGCGGCAACCCCAGGGTGGACGAGGGGATGCTGCGAGAGGCGAAGGACCCGGTCCACGCCGCCATTAGCCTCGAGGGCGAGCCAACGCTTTACCCGAGGCTCGGTGAACTCGTCGAGGCGTTCTACGGCAGGGGGTATAAGTCGGTTTTCATAGTAACCAACGGTACCAGGCCCGACGTGCTGGGCAGCCTCGACGTGGAGCCCTCGCAGCTATACGTCAGCCTGTGCGCCCCCGACGAGGAGACCTACAGGAGGACGTGTAGGCCGACCTCGCCAAGCCTCTGGGGCAGGGTGATGGAGACCCTTGAGCTGTTCGACAGCTTCAGCTGCCCCACGGTGCTGCGGCATACCCTGGTGCCCAGGCTGAACATGGTCAACCCGGAGGGCTACGCTAGCCTCGCAGAGCTGTCTAACGCCACGTACATGGAGGCCAAGGCCGCGATGAGCGTCGGGGCGGCCCGTGAAAGATTCGGCTACGGCGAGATGGCGTGGTTCGAGGACATACAGAGGTTCGCGGAGGAGCTGGCAGCGGCGTCGAGCTACGAGATAATAGATGAGCACAGGTGGAGCAGCATAGTCCTTCTCAGCAGACTAGACAAACCCCTCAGGCTCTACTGAAACCATTATTAGCAGCCAAAATCGATAAGGTTCAGAATGATCGACAAGATGGGGGTGAAAACCACCGTACGGGAGCTGGTGGCGTACAGGGAGCTGAAGCCTGGGGAGAACGAGGTCGCCGAGTGCGCCAGGCTCAACGGCATACTCTATAGGAAAGACGCCCGCCCCAGAGACCCTTCCATGGTGTTGTTCTACGACCCCAAAGACGAGCCCGGTTGCAGGCGGGAGGTCCTCATCCCGGTGGAGAGGGAGGCTGAGGGCGTGGACACCAAGATGATGCCCGAGATCAAGGTGGCATTCCTGGTTTTCGTGGGCACCGATAACCCCGTCTCGTACTACTACGAGAAGCTGTACGAGTACATCGAGGAGCGGGGCCTGAAGCCGGGGTCGGAGATGTGCAGCATAGAGGCCGTTTACCAGCCTAAAGAATATGGACTCAGCTACGGCAGCTTCATAGACGAGGATACGTCGGAGCACTGGCGGACCGAGATAATGATCCCAGTGGAGTAAACGTTTTTATCCCTAACACTGTTTCATTTGCTCGCGCGACCGTGGTCTAGCGGTTAGGATTTTGGCCTTCCAAGCCAACGACCCGGGTTCAAATCCCGGCGGTCGCACCAACGAAAAGCGAAACCGATTATAGACAGGTGAAACGATCAGAGGTACCATGAATCAGCGCATATTATTGGCTTTGGGAGCCGTCATAATACTCGCCTCGGCTACGTACTACATCGTCTTCATGGGAGGCAACGACGACATAGAAGCGGAGACGCTCACTGTGACGTCCACGGCATTCGATGATGGCGAGGCCATGCCTGTTCTCTATACGAGGGACGGAAACAACGTATCGCCCCAGATCGAGTGGAGTAAAATACCCGATGAGACCATGTCAATCGCTTTGACATGCGTAGATATCGACGCTCCTGGCGGCAGGTTCACACACTGGGTCATCTTCAATGTGCCTCGCGGCCAGACGGAGTTGCCGGAGAGCACGCCGACGTTCCCTCTGCTCGAGAACATGGTGAGGAACGGAGTGAACGACTACGGAGGCGTAGGGTATGACGGTCCTTCGCCGCCGTCTGGCGAGACCCATAGATACGTTTTCACTGTCTACGCCTTGGACACGCTTCTGGACCTAGAGGCAGAGACCACGAGAATGGACCTCTTGGCGGCAATGGAGGGACACGTATTGGCTACGGGTACCGTGACGGGCACCTATACTAGGTAGACCACTCCTCAACGTTTCACGTACTATATGGCTGTCTATGTTTGGAGGAAAGGGCTTATCGACACCATCACCTTCACCCTATAGCTCATTCTTAGCAGGTGATGCACTAGGCGGCGTTTAGCCCACGTTTGAGATGTGGACGTTCATACGGTTCTCGTCGCAGGTGAACGTATATCCTGCTGCATTGAGCTCCTGCATGGAGAGCCGAAGCCAGTCCCCAAAGCCCTCCTCTGCCATGTTACCCGGATCCATGGTGCCCGTGTCGGCCCCGAAGACCTCGCTGCACACCCGGCAAAGGATGTGTTTGCTGGCCCAGTAGTCAAGAGCCACGGGGTCGGTGCTGGCGGCGACGACGTTCACCTCCGTGGCCGAAGCGTAGCTTGAGCTGGGTCCGTCCTCTGGGCGGGCGTTAACCCATATGGCGTCCACTACGTTGAGGGCCGGAACCCGGGTCTGGGCCATCAGGGTGCCCATGCCGCCCTCGTCCACGGTGTCGTGGGCCCTGTAGCCTAGGCCCCGGGTGAGTTTGTCACTGGGGACCCCCATGTAATGCTTGACGCACGCGGTGACGCCGTAGATCATGTGGGTCTTGAGCACGGGCACGTTTACGACCTTAAGCCGATCTACGTCGTAGTCGTCGTCCTCCGGCACGTATACCCCGTACTTGAAGCTGATCTGCGTCCCGTAAGGGGTGGTGAACTTGGGATAGGAGACCAGGGTGCCCGTGCTGTTGATGACCTTGGTGGCAACGACGTAGCCGTCCTCCGCGTCGCCTTCGGCGAACTCCTGAACCACGTTGCCCGTGATCTCGTCCCAGAGATAGGTGCTAACCCTGTGCTTGTCGCTGAACGTGTCCACCACGTCCTGGATCGACTGGCCACGGTCTAGCGCGTTACTGCGTTCCCAGTCGAGGCTACCACCCGATCCGGCGCTGCCGTACTGGTCCTGCCCGTTGTCGGCCACCACTATCTCGCCCTTGAAGCCGTCTGGGTGGGCGATGAGCGCCTCTATGAGGGACTTCACTAGGTCGGTGTTGGTGCCGCCACGTTCGTCCCACTGGCTGTTCACCTTTATGAGCACCACGTCGCCGGCGTCTATGAGGCCCGATGTCCCCTGCAGGTCTCCCTCCTCCGCTGACCTGTAGAACGGCTGCCCGTTTTCGGCCATCAGCTCGATCAGGGTCTGGACGCCTCCGTCTGAGCCGTCGGTGCCTTTCACGGCGTAGATGTCTGATTGAGGCGTCTCTGTCGCCGTCATGGGTGTCAAAGATAGGCTGTCGGGACTCATCTCACCTAGGCCATCGTGTCGGATGCTCATATACCCAGCAGATAGGGCGGCGGCCACCACTATTACAGCCAAGGGCTTCCACCTTTTCCTTAGATAATCGTTCCATGTTTCGACGCTGAGCAAAGGGAAAACGTAGGTTGCGGCCCAGATTTTGGCGTTGGCCGCCGCAGCCTTCTGGCAGGGATAAGACGCCCTTGAAGGCTTGGTGCCTGTCCTGAACAGATACCATACGAGGCAGGCTAACCCGAAGAAGAAGAAAGACGCCCTTACCCTCTTAGATAACCTGTTGCTTTTCAAGACGGAGTCAAGCCCATTATCAAAAGTGAAATCGTAGATAAATTGGTTAACGCTTTTGGATGCTCATGATGCCCTTAGATATTAGGGTATATAGAGCCCCGAGGTTGCAGGCTAATCCTACAGATCCTGCTACCTTCGCCAGCTCAGATGCTTTCTCGACGCCGAGAATCTTAAGCACGAGGCGGGATATCTTGTGTGCCTGCACTGTGCCGCCCACGGTGCCTACCGGGAGAGGCATCTCAAGCACCCCCTCTAGGTCGCCTCGAGGGGTCTTCCACCACCTAGTGAGCGGTTTGTACACGCCGGTCAAAGCGGCGTAGCTGTGGGCGCCTGCCTCGACCGCCCTCGTATCGTTGCTCGTAGCGAGGAGGACGCCAATGACGCCGTTCATAACTCCCTTGTTGTGGGTCGCAGCCCTATAGGGGTCAGCGGCGGCGAAAGCGGAAGCCTCTACTATCTTGTCGACTGCTTCGTCTTCGAGGGCTCCCTGGGGCACGACTGCTTGTACACGGACCATTCTCTCCGTGGCGAGGTTGCTTATCACGCTCATGTTAACTCTACCGCCGGTAAGTTTCTCCACGGAGGGCGCTAGCAGCTCGCACATGGTGTCAACAAGGTTTGCACCCATGGAGTCCTTTACATCCACAAAGACCTCGACTATGAGCGTCTCGCCTGTCTCCGTGCAAAGGCGTCGGGACCTTAGCTTAATGGCCTTCCTTATTCTCGACACGGTATTGGCGTCGGCCAGCAACGCCTCCCTCCCATATGCTATTCTCCTCTCTGCTTCCCCAATGTCCGGCACGTCCAGTACCTGTATCTGGCCTATCATTATGTCCCCAGTGGTTGATGCTTGAAACCCTCCTCCTCTCGCTGCAAGGGAGGCGCCGAGGACGATCTGTGAAATAACACCCGGCTCCTCCGTGGCGATGGGAACAATGTGTTCCTTGTTGTTGACTATGACTCCCTCGGCGACGCCGATTGGTATCTTGATGACTCCTATGACGTTCTCGCACATCTTGTCGGCTGCGTCGACGGTTAGTCCCCCAGTCAGGGTGAAGAGCTCCAGCTCGCTCTCGCTGAGTTCCCTGAGAACACTATGGATATAGTCACCTTCAGGGGGCATCTGGAGACTTACAGCTACATGGGGCATATAGGTTTCCCGGTTCCTCGCATCGTTTTTAAGCAGCCCGACGATCTTCGGACCCCGATGCTGTCGAAGGTAGGCATACCGGTGGTAGACGCCCACAGCCACTACTTCACCGCCGACACCATGAAGGCGTGGCTCGGCAGGGGCAGGACCATGGAGAGCTTCAGCAACCGCACCAAGTCACGGACGGACATGACCCGCATAGAGTTGCCAGACGAGACCTGGGACACGGCTCAGAGGTGGGTGGACGAGCTGGACAGGTACGGCATCCAGGCTATGGGCGTCATGGTGGGCGTCGAGGCGTACGACGAATTTCTTGAAACCATGAAAAGGTTCCCAGGCCGCTTCATAGGCTACGCAAACATAAACCCGTCCGAGCCCGACGCCGCCGATAAGGTCAAAAAGGCCGCCGAGGACGGCTTCAAGGCGATAAAACTATACCCATCTTCGTGGCGTGGCCTGAAGGTCTACGACGAGGCTGTGTACCCGGTCTACGAGGAGTGCCTGAGGAACCGGCTGCTGGTGTTCCTCCACTTCGGCATAACCATCGGGGGACAGGCCGACCTCAGGAACGGCAACCCCATCGACATACAGGTGCCCAGCAGGGACTTCCCTGAAATCAGGTTCATAATCGCCCATTTCGGCGCCGGTTTCTTCAGGGAGGTCCTGTTGATGCAGTACCAGGCCGACAACGTGTACATGGACAGCAGCGGAAGCAACAGCTGGATGAGGTACCTGCCCTACGACCTGGACCTCAAACAGATATTCAGGAAGGCCGTGCAGGCAGGGGGAAGCGGGAAGGTGCTCTTCGGCACGGACAGCACGTTCTTCCCCCGGGGTTGGAGAGTCAACGTGTTAGAGGCCCAGTACGCCGCCTGCAGGGAGCTCGTCGCCGACGGCGTGCTCACTGACGAAGACATCGGTAAAATATTCCACGATAACGTACTGGAGCTGACGGGCTTCAAGCCCCACGAGTAGATAGATCATTTATCCGTCCATCGACAGAGACTAGGCTCGATGGAGGAAGAGTATAGAGAACGGCTCCTGAGGATGTTGTACGTCACAATATTCCTCAACTCAACGGGGCTCGGTACCTGCACGTTTCTGCTGCCGGTGTTCGCCGAGTCCCTGGGGGCATCGTACACCGACCTAGGCGTGATAGGCGCGGTGGGGAACGTGGCATACACCGTGTTTACTCTGGCCTGCGGGCTGCTCCTCGACAGGTTCGAAAGGGTCCGGCTGTACACCGTCTTCACCCTCGCCTCTGGCCTGACCATTACCCTGTTCATGTTCACATCGACTATCCAGCAGCTCACCGTGATGAGGGGTCTCCTCGGTATATTCTCGGCCACCTTCTGGGTCTCCGCCAGCACCTTGACCGCCGACATCTCCCCCAATACGAGCCTGGCCCAGGCAATGGGCCGGTACAACCTCGCTTGGATCACGGGGTTCACGGTGGGCCCCCTGGTGGGGGGCGTGATCTCCAAGGCCTACGGGTTTCGCGGACTCTTCGCGTCACTATCGTCCCTAACAATCCTGAGCCTGATCATAATATTCCTAAAGTTCAGGGGGAAGGTGGAGCTCCACACCGAGTCTAAGACTGGGTCCATCGACCTTGGCAGCCTCAGGAGCCTTCTGCTCTCCTACGCCACGCTGCTGCCTTTCACCCTCGTCCTCGGGATATACATGGCCATAATGCCGGGTAACATGAGCGCCGTGGGGCTTTCGTCCTCCCTCATCGGGTTCCTCATAACCATGACAAACGGTGTGAGGGGCCTCATGTTCACGTGCGTGGGCCGCTTCGTGGCCTGGGGCACGAGAAAATCTGTGTACGCAGCAGCGGTTCTGCTGGCTGCGTCCATGTTCCTGGCGAGGCTGGCGTCGGGGCTGATGGGTTTCGCCCTACCTTTGTTTCTCTACGGCGTGGGGTCCGGGATAATGACGCCCGTTGTTCTCGACTTCATAGCCAGGAGGGCTTCCAAGGAAGCCCTGGGGTCAGCCATGGGGGTCCACGAGGGAGTCTACGGCGTCGGCATGTTCATAGGTCCCTTCGCCGGAGGCTTGATCGCCGACGCCTACGGGGCCTCAACCATGTACACGATGCTCGTTGCCGCGTCTCTACTCATCCTCCCCCTCGGGTACCTCATGACCAAACAAAAGGTAGGCGGCCAATAGACCTCAAGGCTTTATACACGCCGAGCTTCTTCATCCCCGTGCCCAGACGAAGAGGACGGCGGGGATACCCAACAGCGGTGATGATAGGCATCCGAGACCATGAGGCAGCCGTCTGGAATATCTACAGCGAGTCAGTGAAGCCCGGGGAGAGAATAACCGAAGAAACACCCTACGAGTTACATGAGTCAATAGTGGACGCGCTGCGGCCGAGGATAAGGCAGGGAGTGAAGACAGTACTCGTAGCGTCGGCGGACGAGAAAGACTACGCCGGGTTCATGGACCACGTGGAGAAGCATCATAGCTGGCTCCTCAAGGGTTGGGACATGAACAAGGCCACCTTCGAGCACGTCCCAATGGATGCGATGGATGAAAGACAAGTCCGCGGCATCGTCAAGACGAACGGCTTCAAGGAGAAACTTTCAACGGCGTCCACAAGGGACCTAGTTAACATCATGAAGGTCATCGAGGAGCGTCTGAACAATCCCGACGGGATAGATACCCTGTTGTTCAGCCTCGATGAGGTCGAGGCACAAGTATACGGTGGCGGCGACGTCGAGTACCTGTTAGTCACCGACCAGTTCCACGAGAGACACAGGAGAAGAACCAGTAGACTCCTCCAGGTATCAGCAAGCAGTAATATTCAAACAAAAATAATCCCGGCCGAGACACCTGCCGGCGCCCGGGTTACACAGTTCGGAGGCCTCGTCTGCCTAACAAGGAACCCTTGACAACCATTTATCATCAGAACCTTAGAATTTCCGTTTGGTTATCCGAGCAACATGAGAGCCACTCGTATTTTACTTAATTTTTTTGAATAGTTATTTATTTAATATGAGAGAACAAAACCGAAAAACGGAGGGGGAAAAGAAAGAAACTCTCAAGAAACGAAGACAACATGGAAATCAACCCAGAGTTACTTTTCCTCGATGAACCCATGAGCCTCGTCGAGGAAGACACTCGGCTTATACGTCTCCAGCTGCCGGATGCCGATATCCTTCATCCGCTTAAGAGACTCTCTGGTGTACGGCCTAAAAATCGATTTATGGGCAAGCGGCGAGACGCATGCGCAGACCCGGACACCCAAGTCCACCATCTTCTCAAGGACGTGATAGTTCTGCTCGTTCTCCTCCGTAAGCTCACCGGGCTGGGTCAGCACGAAGTCGCTGAATATGAAGACAACCCTGTCGCTGCGGTCGCCTATATCGGTGATCTGCTCGTAGGCCCACTGGAGGCTCTTCCCCGGCACCGTGCCTCCCCACGTAGCCTTCGAGAGGCCGCCGCTGAACCGCTTCTCCATCTCCGTGGTGGGCATGGTGACCATCCCTATGAGGTCCTCCATCACCGGGGTCACGT
>CAZGZR010000097.1:0-9904 GCA_964529745.1 uncultured Candidatus Bathyarchaeia archaeon | reverse complement strand
GAGTTAGGCTCGGGGCCAGGGAACTATAGCAACATGATCTCCGGGAACCATGACGGGGACCTTGTGTGCCTCGACTATTCCGACAAGATGCTGGCGGCCTCTAGGCGCAGAAACAAGGCGCTGGGGAACCATTATGTTAGGGGCGTGTTCGAGGCTCTGCCCGTCAGAGGGGGCTCCATGAGCTTCGTGACCTCGGCCTACGCTCTCCGAGACTCCCTGTACAAGCCCCTCGTCATAATGGAGGCTTGTGATGCATTGGCTGCCGGAGGCAGGTTTCTCCTCATCGACATAGGTAAACCGGATAACCGGGTGATCCGGGGCTTCATGTCCATCTACATGAGGTACTTCGTCCCGGTGATGGCCGGTTTAACCGCCGGATACGGCTATAGGAACCCCTGGAGCAGGCTGTATGATACATATGAGAGGCTTCCCCCGAACAAGGAGCTCATGGGGGTCGTCGAGAACCACTTGGTAGAAGTATACAAGATGGACGCGGTGTTTGGGGCATTAATAATAATGTGGGGGACTAAACCTGAAAATTGAGCATGAATACGGGCTTGCGTATTGGGTTAATTTTTATAACCTACCTCGATGTACTGTGGTGAGTGTTCCAAGGCTAGGAGCGTATGGAAAATAAAAGGCAGGCAGCATCAACTGGATTTCATCGACGAGGCCCTCAAGGAACTGGACCTCAGTCACATCCACCCGCTCCTAGCAACCACGACCAGGTACGCGATCTCCACCGGTGGCAAGCGATTGAGACCGTTGATCGCGATACTGTGCACCGAGATGCTGGGCGGCGACTACCGTGACACACGGGATATGTTTCTGGCTTTGGAGCTGATACATAACGCCACCCTCGTCCACGACGACATAATCGACGGCGACATGTATCGCAGGGGCGAGCCCTCCCTCTTCTCCGAGCACGGCGTTAAGAAGGCGGTGCTGACGGGGGACGCCCTGCTTAGCATAGGCCTCATGTACGCCTCTAAGACGGGGAAACCGGAGATAGTTGGGTGGCTGGCGGAGACGTCGCTCAAGATGGTCCAGGGCATCACCATGCAGAACCAGTACAAGCGCCGGATAATGTCGGTGGACGACTACCTCCACATGAACTACCTGAAGAGCGGCAGCCTCTTCGAGGCGGCGGCGGCCCTCGGGGGGATAATGGGGTCCAACGACCCGGGGGACGTCGAGAGGCTGGCCCGGTTCGGGAAATCCTTCGGCAACGCCTACCAGATAAGAGACGACATCATAGACGCCTTCACCCCACGAGACAGCGAAAACTCACCCAACAACGACCTGCTGAACGGCGACCCATCACTGCTGCTGATATACGCGGTGAACTCAGGCTCCATGGAAGGTGAAGACAGGTCTCAGTTTCTATCCGTCTACAGAGGAGAGAGCAAAGACCTCGACGTGGAATTTGTCCGTAGGGTCTACGCCGAGACCGGGGCGCTTCTGAAGGCAATAGATAAGATGCAGGGTTTCTCAAGAGAGGCTAAGAGCATCTTGGATTATTACCCGGAATCTGACGCGAAGGAGACTCTGGTTGAACTCCTGAAGCAGTACAACTCTAACTTCACCGACAACCCGGATGCACTGTCCTCGGACATGATACGAGCCATCTGACACCGGAGCAAACAAGATGCGTTACCCAGAAGAAGACCAGGAATACGATGTGATAGTCGTAGGCGCGGGCCCAGCGGGTTCCGCGACGGCTAAGGCGGCCGCGGAGAGGGGCCTCGAGGTCCTTCTCGTGGAGAGGGAGCTTGAGATAGGTGTGCCGGACAAGTGCGGCGAGTACCTGCCGAGCATCGACGAGATGAGGCGCCTCACGCCCAAGGTTGATGGTCTGGAAGAGTTCTTTGATCCGCCTAGTAGGTGCATCGTGAACCGCACGAAGCACGTGAATTTCGTTTTCCCTAACAACGTCGAGTACTCTGTTCCCTTCAAGGGCGTAGTGGTGGACAGAAAGCTGCTGGACAAGCACCTGGCCAACGAGGCGGCGAGGGCTGGGGCTCATGTAGCGCCGTTCACCTCGGCGCTGAAACTACTTGACGGCGGGGGTGTGAGGGTGAGGAGCAGCGAGGGCACGTTTGACCTCAGATCCAAGGCCGTAGTCGGGGCCGATGGAGCCTTCTCGTTGGTAGCCCGTCAGTCAGGTCTCCCGGTCTCCAGGGACCCGCTGGACTACGCGGTGGGGTACCAGTACGAGATGGTGGGGGTGGAGCACGACCCCGAATACGTGGACATGTACCTGGGCGAGGACATCGCCCCCGGCACATACGCTTGGATCATCCCCAAGGGGGAGGACGTGGCGAACGTCGGCACGGGCGCCAGAACACCGTTCATGGAGGAGGGGGTGAGCATCAGGGACTACCAGAGACGATTCGTCAATGAACATGAAGTCGCCTCGAAGAAGCTGGTCAAGGCCGTTCCGACGGCCGTCAAGGCCGGTTATATACCCGTCGGCGGGCCTCTGGAGAGAACTTCAACCGGGAACGTGTTGGTCGTAGGAGACGCTGGGGGGCACACGATACCGACGGTGGGCGGAGGGGTCCCCCCAGGGATGATTGTAGGCAGGATAGCCGGGAACGCCGTGGCGGACAAAATAATCGAAGGGAAACCGTTGAACGGCTTCGACGATGCCTGGAAAAACGCAATCGGCGATACGCTATTCAACTCGCTGCGCCTGCGGCGGATGAGCGACGTCATCTTCAGGAACAGGAGGATGATTGATACCGTGACGAGGCTTGGCTGGCTGACTAGGGAGTCCATACTGAAGTTCATCTACTGCGAGTTTGACGCCTCCATGAGGCTCATCGAGAAGGCGTTGAAGAAAATCGAGTAGTGGAAAAGGCTATTTTTTATCGACTGATAAAAAGAGAAGTTTAGGGCGTGAAGACAGCCGATATGTAATCGGCCACGTTCTCCACCAGACCCCCCGCCGCCATGTCAGCCACCCGGATCGCAGGCTCAGGCCACACCCCGAACACTATTATGAGGACAGCCATGAACAGGGTGACCACCAGCATGGGCAGCGGCGCTTCATGAACCCCGTGGTCCTCCTCAGGCTTCGCCAGCAGGTTCCTTATCACGACTAGGTAGTAGCCCATGCTGAGGGTGCTGTTCAGGACCCCGGCCACGGTGAGCCAGACGAGGCCGGTGCCTATGGCGGAGTTGAAGAGTATGAACTTGCTCATGAACCCGTTGAGGGGTGGTATGCCTCCGAGGCCGAGCACCGCCACCAGCAGGGTGAGCGAGGTCAAGGGCATGGCTCTGCCGATGCCTCGGAGCTCGTCTATGTCCCTGGTCTCCGCGTGGTGTATGATGCTGCCCGCCGAGAGGAAGGCCACTCCCTTCATGAGGCTGTGGTTGAAAACGTGGAGCAGCAGCCCCATGACCCCGTAGGCGGTTCCGGCGGCGAGCCCCACCAGCATGTACCCTACCTGGGCGATGCTGCTGTAGGCCAGCAGCCTTTTCAGGTCCTTCTGCCTAAGCGCCGTGAGGTTCCCCACGGTCATGGTGAGGAACGCCAGCACCGATATTGGCAGCCTGAAGAAGCCCGGGTCGAAGACCAGGAACATTATCCTGGTCAACCCGTAGAGACCGGTCTCGATGACCACCCCCGACAGTAACGCGCTCACCGGGCTCGGTGCCTCGGGGTGGGCGTCGGGCAGCCACGTGTGCAACGGGAATATCGCCGCCTTGACCCCGAACCCCACTACGAGGAAGGTGAAGAGAGCCACCGTCCAAGGCGTCATGGCCATGTCGCTGAACGCGACGGCGAAGGACGCGAAGTTCAGGCTGCCCACCATCCCGTATATGAACGCCATGCTGAAGAGCAGGAACGCGCTGCCAGTGGCGCTCATGATTAAGTACTTGAACCCTGCCTCCAGCGGCCCCCAGTTCTGCTTCAGGAACGCGACCAGCACGTAGCTGGATATGCTCATGAGCTCCCAGAAGATGAACAGCGTGAAGAAGTCGCCCGCCATGGTCACGCCCACCAGCCCAGCCAGCAGGAAGAGGAACAGGGTGTAGAACTCCGTCAGCCGTGTCTCCTTCTCCATGTAGCTCGTGCTGTAGACGGCCACGAGCACCCCGAGGAAGGTTATGCTACCCGCCATGAACACGCCCAGCATGTCCACCTCGAAGCAGCCCGAGAAGGGCGGGTTCTGGCCCCAAGACGAGACCACGAGGGCGTGGCCGGCCGCAGCCTCCACCTTGAGGTAGAGCTGGTAGACCGAGTAGAGGGACAGTGCCGTGACGAATATCGCCCAGAACTCGCGGAGCATGAACCTGGTTCTCTTCGCAGCCAGCCCCATGAACGGAGCCACTACGCCTCCTAGGACCAGTATAAGCACAGGTGTAGGGACGGCTAGCCCCTGAAGGGGTATCAATTGGGCTACCATTTGAGCCGCCTCAGCCTCCTGACGTCAAGGGTGCCGTAATGCTTGTACGCGTTTATCACTATCACCAAGCCCACGGCGATGACCGAGCCGTCAAGGACTATGGCCATCATGACTATGGACTGGGGGAGGGGGTCGATGAACCCCGTCACGTACGAGGACAACGCGACGAAGCACAGGTTCGCGGCGTTGAACAGTATCTCGATGCCGATGAGCATCCTCACCATGTCCCTCTTCACGGTGAGGCAGCCTAGGCCGATGAGGAACTGGAGGAATATGAACACCATCACCACCGATAGTTCAGGCATCACTGGTCAGGCACCTCCTCCTTCAGCATCGCCAAGCAGCATATCACCGACGCGAATATCACGAAGGACTGTAGGGCCAAGTCCTGTCCACGGGCTTCCCACATGAACCTTGAGACTGCGGGTGCTATCTCATTGTAGGGCTCGGCGGGTACTAGCTGCGTCCCTGAGCCGGCCTCGTGGTAAGGAAACTCTACCTGAAGCGATAGCCACGAGAAGGAAAGCGCCAGCCCTAACACGACCAGCAAGCCTATCGCTTTGGTGTAGCCTACGCTCTCCAGGTTCACGCCGTTACCTCCTCTTCGTCGAACTTGGTCTGCCCCGCCTGGGTCAGCATCACCGTGATGAGGAAGAACACCACTATGGCGCCCGAGAATATGGCGAACTGGAAGAGCGCCGCTGTGGGCGCGTTCATCATGTAGTAAGCTATGCCCAGGGCGACGTTGGAGCAGAGCAGGGAGACGACTCCGTATACTATGTTCTTGCTGGCTACGGCCATGAAAGCCATGGCCACTACGACCGCTAAGACTATTATCAACGCTATCATACGTCCTTCACCTTCCTGTACTTCATCTCCTTGTCCGTTAGATACGCCTCCGTCCTCCTCTTCATCATGGGGAGGATCTCCTTGATGTCCGGGACCTCCATGAGCTGTTCGGGTGAGTACACGAGCTTGCTGCGGTCATCCGTCGCGAACTCGACTATATCTGTGAACTCCAGCGCCTGCCGTGGGCACTGGTTCACGCAGTAACCGCAAAGGGAGCACGTGTTGTAGTCTATCTGGGGGTACTTCTTTTCCCTGCCTTCTACCTCCACCAGCTCGATGGACGCGTCGGGGCAGACCCTGGCGCATATCCCGCAGCTTATGCACTTGTCTATGTGGAACACGTGGCGGCCCCTGAACCTCTCGGCGAACATCAGTCGCTCGGTCGGGTAGGCCACCGTCTGGCTGTTCCTCAGGACGTAGGGGGCGACGATGCTCAGAGGCTTCAACATTTTCCGTAGCCAGCTCATCAAGCCACCCCCGTCATCTTCAAAACTACCACTATAAGCAGGTTCAACAGCGCCAGGGGCGTCATATACTTCCAGCCCAGCTGTATCATCTGATCCATCCTGAGCCGGGGGAACACGCACCTCAGTAGTATTATGAATACCACAAGCACCAGGAACTTGGCGAGCAGCCAGAATATGTGGCTGGCCATGGGCATGCCCATGAGCACCGGGCCGTTGAAGCCCCCAAGGTAGAGGGTGATGAACATCAGCGTCCACGCCTGGAACAGCACGTACTCGGCCATCATCGTGAAGCCGAAGAGGATTCCGCTGTACTCCGTCCGCCAGCCGAACACCAGCTCCACCTCGGCGACGGGTATGTCGAAGGGGGTCCTCTCGGACTCTATGAAGATGCCGAGGAAGAACAGTATGAACCCGATGAACTGGGGGACCGCGAACCACATGCTCTGCTGAGCCTCCACGATCTTCAAGAGGTCCATGCTGCCCGCCATGATGGCCACAGCGGAGGCGCACAAGACCAGCGGTATCTCGCCGGAGATGTACATGTAGGCCACCCTCCATGCGCCTATGAAGCTGTACTTGTCGTTGCTCGCCCACCCCGAGAATATGGGTATCAGGGGCGATATCCCCATGATGGCCAGGAAGATCGGCAGACTGAGGCTGCCGGCGTTCCAGAGCACCCAGTTAGAGTCGAAGGGGATCAGCAGCAACGCGAGCGACGGGATCGTCGAAAGCAGCACGGGCATGGCCACGAAGAAGGGCCAGTCGATGGAGACGGGTATGATTATCTCCTTCATGAAAAGCTTCAGGAAGTCGGCGAAGACCTGCAGGACCCCCGCCCTGCCGCCGCAGTAGTAAGGCCCCACCCTGAGCATGGCCCTAGCGAGGAACTTTCGTTCAAACCAGACCGCGAATATGGCGAAACCCAGTATGAAGGCGAGGCCCGGCAGCAGAAGCACCTGCAGCAGCGGCTTGGAGTTGAGGGCCAGGAACTCGGCTATCATTGACGGTATGTTCAGTAAGCTAAACTGGTCCGCCTGAACCATGCTCGCCATGGCCCCGGCGACATAACTATTCATGTTCATCATTCTTCCTCCTTTCACCTATCCGAGTCTAGATACCACGGGTCGATCGAGTTGATGATGACCGGGATGTCCGCGACGTAGACCTCGTTGAGCTCGGCCAGCCTCTCGAATACGTACATGTTCCTCAGCGTCGGCGAGTTTATCTTGACGCGGTACGGGTTACCTGTGCCGTCCGTGTACAGGTGGAACCCAAGCTCCCCTCTACCCGCCTCGACCCTGCTGATGCACTCGCCCTCCGGGACCCTCATGAAATGGTTTACCCTTCCTTTCACGGGGCCCTCCGGGATCTTCTGGGCGACCTGCTCCATTATGTTGAGGGCCTGCCCTATCTCGTGGTACCTCACCTTAGTTCTGGCCATGACGTCGCACGCGTCCTCTGTGATGACCTCCCACTCTAGGTCGCCGTAGGCGTCGTAGGGCTCCTCGCGCCTCATGTCGATGTCGATTCCTGACCCCCTCAACGTGGGGCCCGTGGCCCCCAGCCTCAGGGCGTCACTCGGCTTCAGTATGGCGACGCCGTCGCACCTGTTCTCGAAGAGGGGGTTCTCCACCATGGCGTCCCAGTAGTCCTTGAACCTGCCCCGCAGGTACTTCACCGCCTTGAGAACCTTGTCCGCGAACCCGTCCGGGAAGTCGTGGTGCACCCCGCCGGGGAAAAAGTGGTTGAAGCTCCACCTGGCCCCGGTGAGCTCCTCGAACAGGTCCAGGAGTATCTCGCGGTCCACGGTTGTCCAGAGGAAGACCGCGGGGAAGTAGCCGGTGGACTCGGCCTGGAGCCCGAAGGCGTAGAGGTGGCTGTTGATCCTGCTCATCTCGCATATGAGGGTCCTTATCCACTTGGCCCTCTCAGGCACCTCCATGTCCGCAGCCTTCTCCACGGCCGTGACGTAGCCTATGCTCATGTTGGCGGTGTCCACCATGGCCATGCGGTCCACCGGGATGATGCCTGTAAAGAATGTCCGGTTCTCGAGGATCTTCTCGATGCCCCTGTGGGTGAAGCCCAGGTCAGCGATGATCCTGTGGACCTTCTCCCCGTCCACATCGAGGAGTATCCGTGTCTGTCCGCTCATGGGGTGCTGGGGGCCCCAGCTTATCCTCATCACGTCAGGCTTTATCATAGGCTCACTCATTTCTGTCCCTCCCCCTTGAAGTCCTTGAGGAGCGGGTGGCCCCCCTTCCAGTCGGGTCGGAGTAGCAGGGGGATCATGTTCGGGTGTCCCTCGAACTCTATGCCGAACATCTCGTGGGCCTCCCTCTCGTGGAAGCTCATGGCCTCCCAGACCTGGGTGAGGCTGGGAAGCCTCGGGTCGCCCCTGTCTAGGTCCACCCTGTAGGTGAGGAGGTACCTGCTTTCCGGGTGCATCAGGTAGTAGATCATCTGTATCCTGTCATCGTCGGGGTAGTCCACGGCTCCCCCCGAGACGGGCATGACGAACCCGAAGTCGTCTCTCAGCGACTCGGCTGCGTCGATGAAGCTCTCGTTGTTTACCACGAGGCTGGCTCTCTTCGGGCCCTTCGACTCTATGGACTTGACTGCGTCGGGGTGGGCCTTCCGGAAAGCCTTGACGAAGTCGGCGACGCTAGTCTTTGACACCTATTCTCCTCTCCTTCTTAATCTTCTCCTGAAGCAGCATCATGCCGTGTATGATGGCCTCGGGGCGCGGCGGGCACCCTGGTATGTAGATGTCCACGGGCACGTACTCGTCCACCGCTACGACGGCGTACGAGTCGTAGAACGGTCCTTTACCCGTGGGGCAGGCGCCCACGGCGACGACGTACTTGGGCTCCCCCATCTGGTCGTAGAGGTACTTGACCCTCAACGCCATCTTCCGCGAGACGACGCCCACCACCATGATGCAGTCACACTGCCGGACGCTGGCGAAGGGCAGGACTCCCAGGCGCTCCATGTCGAAGCGGCTGCCCGAGACCTGCATGAACTCGGGGCTGCAGCACCCCGTGACGAAGTGTATGGGCCAGATGCTGTACTTGCGCGCCCAGCCGGCCACGAAATCTACGACGTTGTACACGGCCCCGCTGCCCGGGAGGTTGTCGAAGGCTCTCTCGATGGGCTTTTCTTCGGTCATCATCTCACCAGGTTATTCCTCTCGACTAGGAAGTATGCTAGTCCAAGCGCGATTATGAGGCTGTAAATCAACAGTATGCTTAACGTCTCCAGCGTGAAGCTGACCGAGATGGCGGAGGTGAGTATTATCCAAGCGAAGGCGTCCAGCGCGAAGAAGGCTACGGCGTACCCGAAGTACCGCGTGATGCCCAGGAGCCTGAACGAACGGGCCTCCCCGAAGGGTTTCTGCCCGCACTCGTAGATAGTGGTCTTCGTCTTGTTGGGCTTCTTTGCGCTGATGAGCCTAGCGGCTAGGATCGCTACGCTTAGAAAACCGAGTTCGATACTGGTAAAAATCCAGAAAGCCTGGGATCCACTTAACGTGAACAACGCATCTCCTCCACACTACATAACAAGTAATAAATAAAAGTTGACTTGACCATGGAGCCATTTCAGGCGGTCTGGAAATAAATAATTTTCTTATATGTTATTACGATGCTTATTTCCTCACTGCGTCTGTTGTTGTTTAGTTTTTATTTTATTTTCTTAACTTTCTTTTCATCATATAACATAGTATAGAGTACACCATTTTGTTGAGAACAGGGATATTATTTGGTAAACAACTATCCCCCGACCCTCTCCTCTCCATACGCATCGTCGGATGCGACAAACAACGCTCTAGATAGAAGTTATATTTAATGGATTCACGAAATATCTATATCAACGGGGCTCCTTGAAGACTGGATGAAGAAGTCTTCGGCTAAGAAGGTACTCGTCGCGGGTGTGGGGAACAGGTTGATGGGCGACGACGGTTTCGGCCCAAGAGTGATAGACCTTCTGTCCTCTGCCCCTCTCCCCGATAACGTGGAGGTGAGAGACATAGGGACCGCCGGCCTAACCATAGCCACCGATCTCGATGGGTACGACCTTGTCGTTTTCTTGGACTCTGTAAACATCGAGGGTGAGCCGGGGCGGCTCCAGAAATCCAAGATCATGGTCGAGGAGGATGCGGAAGACATAGCCGAGCTT
>CAZGZR010000096.1:0-9962 GCA_964529745.1 uncultured Candidatus Bathyarchaeia archaeon | reverse complement strand
CGTTCACCCCGTTCCAGGGAGCCGAGCCGCTGTGGGCCTCCGCCCCCTTGAACGTTATCATCTTTCCCATGAACCCGACGCTGCCGGGAGTGGGCCCCTCTCCTCCGCGTATCCCGATCTTCCACCCCTCCTCCGTGGCCATGTGGTCGGAGAGGCTGATGTCAACGTCGTCGAAGTACCCGTCCTTGATGAACTCCTGCTTGCCGCCAAGGAAGAACAGCCTGCTCAGCCTGTGCTGCTCCCGCCTCCACTCGATCTCGATGGGCTCCTCCGAGGGGACCGCCATGCACGTGACCGAGCCGTCGAGGTGCTCCATGACCCCGGAGTCCGCCAGCGCCATCGCCACGCCTATCAGGTTGGCCATCTGGCAGTTATGGCCGCACGAGTGAACCGCCCCAGTCTCGGGGTCGGCGTCGGGGTGCTCGGGGATCAGCAGCGCGTCGAGCTCCCCTATCACCGCCACGTTGGGACGCGCCTCGCGCCCCGGGACCTTTGCCTGAACGCCGGTTAAGCCGATTTTCTCCTCGACCTCCAGGCCGAGGTCCCTGAAGACGCTGGTTGTGTACTCGGCAGTCTTGTACTCCTTGAAACCCACCTCAGGGTGCCTCCATATCCACTCACCCGCGGCGACGATGTCATCCGCCCTAGCCTCAACGGCGTCGAGCAGCCTCCCCTTAAGAGTCGAACCATTCATGCGATAGGAGTACAAAATAACCATTTAACACCTCCCAAACCCGCCACAGACACACCCAAACCCATCACTGTCCATGTACAATCGGAAGCGTCATCACCGGACACCGAAAATGTCCAGCCAGAAAAAAATTCCCGTAATATCAGGTAACCTGACACAAGCCGAGCCACAAACTAATATAACAAAACCACACCTACAATTCAGACGACAATGAACCCCGACAAGTTCTACTCAAAGCTCGGCGCAAGCTACAAACCTGGGGTACTCACCACCGTGGTGCTCGCCGCCGAGGAACTCAAACGGCAGGGAAAGAAGATCGTGGGCCTCACGGGAGGCATGTACGACGAGCCCAGCTTCCCCTGGAGGGAAGTGAAGGCGGCCATCGACGAGGCCACCGAGGCCGACTGGCGCGTCATGCTCCAGTACGGCAGCACCGCCGGCCTACAGCCCCTCAGAGAACAGCTCTCAAAGTGGATGAAGGGCCACGGCATCGACGCCGACCCCTACAAGGAGATCATGATCACCACCGGCAGCCAGGAGGCCCTCGACCTCGTCACCCGAGTCTTCCTAGACAAAGGCGACACCATCATAGTGGGCGCCCCCACCTACCTCTCGGCCCTCGGCGCCTTCAGGACTGTAGACCCTGACATCAGGACCGCCAAGCTCGACAAGGACGGCATGGACCCAGACGACCTGGAGAAGGTGATCAAGCAAGTAAAATCTGAGGGGAAGACTCTCAAGCTCCTCTACATAATACCCAGCTTCCAGAACCCCACAAGCACGATGCTCACCATGGAGAGAAGAAAAAGAATACTTGACCTCGCAGAGAAGTACGACTTCCTCATCCTTGAGGACAACCCCTACGGCTACATAAGCTTCGAGGGCCCCATGCCGCCCCCGCTCAAGGGCCTCGACACGACGGGCCGCGTCATGTATACCAGCACCTTCAGCAAGATAGTGAGCCCAGGCATGAGGATAGGGTGGCTCGTCACCCACAGGGAGTTCATAGCCAAGATGGTGGAGGCCAAGAGCAACATAAGCATAAGCACCGCCCTCCCCAGCCAGTGGGTCGCCGCCAAGCTCTTCGAGAAGGGCGTCGTAGACAAGCAGATAGAGAAGATGGTGAAGATCTACAGGAAGAAGCGGGACGTCATGCTGGAGGCCATGGACGCCAGCTTCCCCAAGGAGGCAAAGTGGAACCACCCAAAGGGCGGCCTGTTCCTGTGGGTGACTCTGCCGGAGCACGTCAACGCCACCGAGATGCTCATGGAGGCCGTCCAGCGGGGCGTCGCGTACATCCCGGGAAGCAACTTCTACACCACTGACACCCACAACCACATAAGGCTGAACTACAGCCACCCAAGCATCCCCGACATAACGGAGGGCATCCAGACGCTGGGGGCCCTCCTCAAGGAGAAGATATAGACCCTTTATCTCTCGACAACATATGTATTAGTTTTCCTTTTCTGAAGCCTATAATGTTTATAATATTTCTACGCCGAGGAACTCCTGCTTTGAGCCCTCGAAGATCGAGCTTCCAGATTGCGATAGACGTCCTCTCAGTAATACATCAAGGCGAGTCGAGGCCGACGAGGATCATGTATGCCTCCAACCTCTCATGGAACACGCTGAAGAGTACCATCGACCTCCTCGTCAACAAGGGATACGCCCATGAGGCTGGCGACATAGGGGGAAGGGGAAAACAGTACCACATCACCCAGTCGGGGATGAACGTGCTCCGGTACTACGACCGGCTGGAGGAACTCGTGGACCTGAACGTGCGCGAGTAGTATAGACCCGTTTTTATTAACAACTCCCATTGAGCCGCACAACAACTCTTATCCCTTCCAGTCATGTTCCTTTACCTACCCTAGAGGGCGGCCCATGACGCTAACGGAAAAGGAGAAGCTCTTCATAAAGGCCCTGTGCAGCTACCCTCATGGACACGTGACACAGGACAGCCTGAGGGGGAGGCTCGAAGCCCTCGGCTTCACCGACGACGAGTTCAAGGACACCAAGAAGAGGCTCCTCTACTCCGGCGTCATAGGGATAGTGTACGGCAACATAACGCTGGAGGACGCGTCCATCCGCGAACAACTGACGGAAGAATGACGGCCCTCCTAGAAGAGTCAGCAAAGAAACACGGTTTCACGCTTCGTTTGGAGAAAAAAATCGGGCTCTAATCTTCAAATTAGTAAACGTGACTAGTTAACCACCCTGGTTTTGCACAAATGAAAACGGATATATAATTTACGTAAAAATAACATGTGACGAGGGTAGCTTCATCTTGGCCAAGAAGCGGATAAAGCTGATAAGAGAGCTGTGCAAGGGCTGCGGCTACTGCATAGAGTTCTGCCCCAACAAGGTGTTCGAGGAATCCGGTGAGATCACGGAGAAAGGCGTCACTCCGCCGACCATCAAGCACCCCGAGAGGTGCACCCTCTGCGGGCTCTGCACCAGGCTCTGCCCCGACTTCGCGTTGACCATAGAGGAGGAAGAGGACCATGGCTGACAGGGTGCTCACGGGAACCCACTTCGTCCACGGCGACTGGGCGTGCGCCGAGGGAGCCATATCCGTTGGCTGCGGCTACTACGCCGCTTACCCCATAACCCCGGCCTCCGAGATAGCGGAGCACATGGCCCAGAGGTTCCCGGCCCTGGGCGGCAAGTTCATCCAGTTCGAGGACGAGATAGGCGCCATAGCCTCCGTCATAGGCGCCTCCTTCAGTGGCCTCAAAGCCATGACAGCCACGAGCGGCCCCGGAATAAGCCTCATGCTCGAAAACATAGGCCTAGCCGTCATGACCGAGGCGCCCTGCGTCATAGTCAACGTCATGCGTGGCGGGCCCAGCACCGGGCAGCCCACCATGGGGGCCCAAGGCGACGTCATGCAGTGCCGATGGGGGATGCACGGCGACGTAGAGATAATAGCCCTCGCCCCCCAGTCGGTGCAGGAGATGTACGACCTGACGGTCGAGGCGTTCAACCTCTCAGAGACCTACAGGACGCCGGTTTTTCTACTCAGTGACGCCAACATAGGCCACCTCTACGAGCGGCTGACCATACCAAGGGAGGATGAGCTGAGAACCGTGGGGCGAAAGAAGCCCACATCACCCCCCTCCAGCTATCTGCCCTACGAGGCGGACGAGTCGCTGGTCCCACCCATGGCCGTCTTCGGGGAAGGCTACAGGTTCTACTCCACCGGGTTGACCCACGACGAGAGGGGCTACCCCGACATGTCTGTGGAGGCCCAGGACAGGCTCGTTAGGCGCCTCTGCGACAAGATCAGGCGGAACACCGACAAGATAACCAGGACGGAGGCGTTGATGACGGACGACTGCGACGTGCTGGTGGTAGCATACGGGATAACGGCGCGCTCGGCGGCGACGGCCGTGAAGCAGGCCCGGGAGAGGGGTGTCAAGGCGGGTCTGCTGAGGCTGGTGAGCCTCTGGCCGTTCCCGGACACCCTCATCGAGGAGACAGCGGAGGACGCCGAGGCCGTGATCGTCGCGGAGATGAACTACGGCCAGCTGGTGAGGGAGGTGGAGAGGGCGGTGAAGCCCAAGCCCGTGTGCTTCCTCCCGAAGCTCGGGGAGAACCCCCACACCCCAGGAGAGATATTGGAAGCCATAAGGAGTGCCGACGCTTGACCGAGGAGATTGAGCACCTGCTGAGCGACTACCTCCGCATGGATAGACTGCCCCACATATGGTGCGCCGGCTGCGGCCTGGGCATCATCCTCCACAGCTACGTGGAGGCCATCCAGGAGCTAGCCATGGACCTCGACAAGATCGTCACCATATCAGGCATAGGGTGCGCCGGCAGGTTCTCCGGCTACGTCAACACGGACGCGTTCCACACCACCCACGGCAGGGCCCTCCCCTTCGCAACAGGCGTCAGCATATCACGGCCCGACCTGAAGACCGTGGTGGTGAGCGGCGACGGCGACCTCTTCGCCATCGGCGGCAACCATCTCATCCACGCCGCCAGGAGGAACGTGGACATGCTGGTGATCTGCAGCAACAACTTCAACTACGGCATGACGGGGGCCCAATACGGGCCCACCACCCCACCAGACACGAGGACGCCCACCAGCCCATACGGCAGCATAGAGAACCCGTTCAACCTGGTGGCCCTCGTGGCATCCTCCGGCGCCACCATGGTGAGCCGGTGGACGGTCTTCCACGTCTACCAACTGAAGAACGCCATCAAGAAGGGGCTCCAGAAGAAGGGCTTCAGCTTCATCGAGGTAATAAGCCCCTGCACCACCGGGTACGGAAGGCTCAACAGGATGACGCCCGTCGAGATGATGAAGCAGCTGAGGGACAACACCAGGATAAAGAAGGTCCACCCCACGGAGGCCACCATCGACCCCTCAAACGAGATAATACTGGGTGACTTCGTGGACGTGAGGAAGCCGACCTACGGCGAGATCCTCAGGGATCTGGAGGCGAAGGCGGGTTGACGCGCCGAGAGACGAGGATAGCCGGCTTCGGCGGGCAAGGCGTAATAACGGCTGGCTACGTGCTGGCGAACGCGGCGGCGATACACGACGGACAGTACGCCCTGATGACCCAGAGCTACGGCCCCGAGGCCCGCGGAGGATCGTGCAAATCAGACATCATAACGTCGGACGAGCCCATCGACTACCCCAAGATAACGAGGCCCGACTGCCTCGTAGCCATGTCCATAGACGCGTTCACCACCTACGCCGGCTCGGTGTCAGAGGGAGGCGTCATCATATACGAGGACAGCCTCGTGGCCATACCGGAGAAAAGCATGGACCCGGACAAGAGCTACCACGGGATACCGGCCATGGCGACGGCGAACGAGTTAGGCAACAGGCTGGCGGCGAACATGGTGATGCTCGGCGCCGTCCAGGCGCTAACAGGCATAGTCAAGGCCGAGGCCCTCGCGGCGTCGATAGAGGATCGCTTCCCCCGAAGAAAAGAGCTCAACCTCCAAGCACTACAGAGGGGGATCGAGCTGGGCATGTCCCACGTCTAGACGAGGAGGCTGTTGTTCTCCTTCAACGTGTTCAGGACCAGGTGAGTCTCGGTGCGTTCAACGTGAGGCATCTTGGTTATGTTTTTAGTGAAGTCGCTCAGCTCCTGCCTCGTCTTGAACTTGGCGACGACCATGATGTCCGACGCCCCCGTCACGTTGTACAGTGCTATCGTCTCGGGGTAGGCGGCGATTCTCTCCCCTACCTCCAGCGTCATCCCCCCGGAGACGGTGATCTCCGTTACGGCCGTCAGCTCGTAGCCTAGCCTCTCGTGGTCAACCTGGACGGTGTACTTCTTTATCACCCCGTCTTCCTCCAGCTCCTTCACCCTGGAGGCCACGGTGCCGCTGCTGACGCCTACACGCCGCGCCACCTCCCTGTAGCTTAAACGGGCGTCTCGCAGCAGCTCCCTCAGAACATTAACGGAGGTTTCATCGATCATCTTTCCTCTTTTTGATTTGATGAAAAAACGGTATATACGTTTATCGTTTGAACAGAAAAACCCTGTATTCACCCTGTTTATGGGTCAAATAAGAGGTATGGTGTATAGGCTAGTACTCTACGGGGATGGTCTGCATGAGCTCGAAGAGCCTGAGGAACGCCTTGCTGTACCTGATGATGGCGCTCATGTTGCCCTTGAACTGGAGCTGCCGGGTCATGATGGCGTTGCTGCCGTCAAGCTCGCCCTTGTTTACCTGGGTCCATATGGTGTACGGGCCCTCGAGGGTGAAGTCCGTCTTCTCGTCTGCGCCTAGCTTCCTGACCTCAGTGATCTCGCCGTCCACGAACTTTACGTAGATGTCGGGGAGGTCATCCCTGTCGGTGACCCTGTAAGTGAAAGTGGCGTTGAACATCTTGGTCTTGATGCCGAACTCCTCGTCGGCGTTGGCGACCTCTTGACACTTCTTCCAGTAGTCTAAGCTAAGGAATTGAACCATGTCAATGCACCTAATCGTCGAAAAAGGTGCCTAGACAGAATAAATAACTTACTGATCATTAATGAACCAATAAATACTATTGCTAATATTGCTACTTTCCAGCAGTACGTTAAAATGGTTATGAGAGAGAGCGTAGTTGAGGGAGAGAGAGTCAGCGGATAGGCTTGAGAGCCGCTGGGAAAGTTACCTGAAAAACCACGGTGTCGAGGGAATCAGACGGTTTCTGTCTGACAACTCGAACCTCCCAGGGCCAAGGGCAAACATCACATTGGCAAGAACGTTGTCGGAGCTTATGTCACGTGACTGGGAGACCGATAACAGTTTCATGAAAGACTGCTTGGATGACTGGAGTCAAGGCAACGACGAGTACCTGCGCTTCTGCAGGAACTTCGTCCTGGGGTACATCATGGCCGAGTACCCAGAAGAGTGGCCGTGGGCAACTAGGCTCCTCTACGAGGACAACTTCAACAATCTCTGGAGACCAAGGGAGGCAGTGACTCTCGGAGTCGCAGAGGCTCTTAGGAGGAGGACGACCCTCACTCTGTCCCTCCTCGATGATTGGAACAGGAACGAAGACCTCGTGGTGCTTAGAAACACGTTGATGATCTTGGCCGACCCGGAGGTCTTGCCTAAGAGCCGTGAGACCAGAGACGCGTTGAGAGGTTACACCGTCAAGGCGATGAAGATAGTCAAGGATCACTCAACACCCATGCCTAACGGCTTGAGCCTGCTTAAGAAGACGCTGAGGTTCACCATTTCGGTGGGAGCCGTCCACGACCCATCGATGATGGAGAAGCTGGAGGAGTGGGTGGACTCGGGTGCAAGGGAGTGGCGCAGCATCCTGAAGTCTAACCTCAAGAAAAACAGGCTCACCAAGAGACATCCAGAGAAGACTCGAGAGCTATTATCCAGACTTGAACAGGCAGTAACCTGATTTATGCGAGCGCTCATAATTCAATGGATCAAGATGAAGAACCTGCTTAAGGAGAAGATCAGGCAGAGCGAGAACTGCGTCGGCACCTTCGTCGAGCTGGGCCATCCAGACGTCACCGAGATACTGAGCCGCCAGGGGTTCGACTGGCTCCTCATCGACGGCGAGCACAGCCCCATGGGTTTCGAGACCATGGAGAGGCTGATCCTGCGCATGGGCGGCACAGGCTGCACGCCCATCGTCCGCCCGCAGTGGAACGACCTAGTGATAATAAAGCGGATACTGGACATCGGCGCACACGGGATACTCGTCCCATGGGTAAACACCAGGGAGGAGGCCGAGGCCGCCGTCTCGGCGTGCATGTACCCCCCGGAAGGTGTCAGGGGCTGGGGCCCGAGGGCGGCAGCCCGCTGGGACCCCGACTACCGTGAGACCGCGAACGACGAGATAATCGTCACCGTCCAGGTCGAGACCCAGAAGTCGCTTGACAAACTCGACGAGATAATGGGCGTGGAGAAGGTTGAGGCATGCTACGTGGGCCCATGGGACCTGAGCAACAACCTAGGCCTCAGCGTCCCCCCCGACTACGGTAACCCCAAGTTCATGGGCGCCTTGGAGCACGTGCTGAAGGTGTCCGAGGATCACGGCAAGCCGGCGGGCCTCTGGTGCAACATGGACAACGTGGCCTGGGCGGTGGACAAGGGCTTCCGGTTCAACACCGTCTCGGACGCGGACACATTCCTGTCTTTCGGTGCCAAGGAGGCTCTCAAGAGGGCCCGAGGCTAACCACATCTATTTTTTCTGAACCATCTGAACTAGGAAGCCGTTGGGGTCCCTTACAGTGATTATGTGTCTACCTGTGTCCTCGTTGTAGGTGGGGCCATCGACCCGGTACCCTTTCTCCTCTAGCATCCGTGAAGCCTCTCCTATGTCCTCCACGAGGATCGAGAAGTGGCTGTATCCGGGGTTGTCTGCGGCCCTAGTCTCGTTAATGTCTATGGTCATGCCGAACCCTGAGTCGAGCTGGGCGGCCTCCCTGCCGCCGTGCTTGAACCTTCTTACGAGCCTGAAACCGATGTCCTCGTAGAACTTCACGGCCTCGTCGAGGTCTGTGGCATAGAAGTGGATGTGGTCCATGTTGAGCAGCTTCATGGGTGAACTAGTCTTCATTTGATGGTATATAACCTGCCTGGGCCGACTATCTTAATTGTGAACCAGCACTACCATATGGTGTGAGCTTTCTCCCCCAACAGATAGCCAACTTCGCGGTGACCTATAGGTGCGACAGCAGATGCACCACCTGCAACATATGGAAGTCGCCGCCCGGAGACGAGCTTACCTTAGACGAGATCAGGGGCTTCTTCCAGGAGAACCGCGCGTTGTTCAGGGAGATAGGGGCCATCCAGCTTACCGGCGGCGAGCCTTTCCTGAGGGACGATCTCCCGGAGATCATCGAGACGATAGACGAATGCATAGACGGTTGCACGTTCTGGGTTCCCACCAACGGGTTGAGTCCCGAGCTCATCAGGGTATCCACGGAGAGAAGTCTCGCCATGTTGCGTACAGGAAGACTCGGGGTAAGCGTCTCCATAGACGGCCTAGAGGAGACCCATGAGAGGCAGCGCGGCGTAGAGAGAAGCCACGGGCTGGCACATGAGACCCTGAGGAAGCTATGGGACCTAAAGAAGACCAAGCCTCGGATGATGCTGTCGGTCGGCATGACGCTGACACCCATGAACCTCAAGGAGGCGCCCATCGTTCAGCGGGACGCGTATAGACGCGGCGCGGACTTTAGCCTGCGTCCCGTTAACTTCAGCGACATCTACTACAAGAATGACCCCTTCGGGACAGAATACGACACAGAGACCCTCTACAAGACCCTGAGGGCGGTGGCGAGGAACACGTTGGACAGGCACGGCGTGCTTGGGAGTCTGACGAAGCTCCGGTACCTCGCGGGGGTCCAGGAGTACATAACGACGGAGGGCCGACGCACGACGCCCTGCCACGCCTGCACCGAGTCCTTCTTCCTCGACCCCATCGGCGACGTCTACCCATGTATCGTCATGAACAGCCGCCTCGGCAACATACGCGAGCAGCCGTTCCAGGAGATATGGGGCTCGGAGAAGGCCGAGGAGACGCGGAAGCGCGTCTCGGAGCTTGATTGCCCCCGCTGCTGGCTGGAGTGCGAGGCTTACCGGGAGATAGGGCGGACGCTGCCCGAGAAACTGGGAATGTTATTCACAGCCGTCCTCGACAAGAGGAACCTCGGCCTGAGGCCCTACCCGAGCCGCTTGATGACGTGATACCCGAACTGGGTCTTCACAGGCTCCTTGGTGGTCTCCCCCACCTTGAGGGCGAAGGCCGCCTGCTCGAAGGGCTTCACCATCTGACCCCTGC
>CAZGZR010000095.1:0-10059 GCA_964529745.1 uncultured Candidatus Bathyarchaeia archaeon | reverse complement strand
GTGTAGGCGTCCCAGAGGTGGTGCTCTATGCGGTCGGTGCCCGTGACCACGAAGAACAGCAGGTCGTACGCGTCTCTCTCCAGCAGGGCGTCGAGGACCCGTAGTCTCTGGTCCAGCGTCTCCTCCAGCTTCCGGAGAAACAGGGGTATGGACTTGGTGAAAAGCGAGGCGTCCACGTCCACCTCGTAGCCGCCTTCCCTGAGCCGCGGCAGCAGTTCGGGCGGGTACACCGCTTTTTCGAGTTGCGGTGATACGAAGCCCGTGATCATGGCGCCGTTCAGGGGCTGGGCGGGGTACGCCGCCGGTAGGTTGATCACCAGCACGCGTTTCTTGGGCTCCTTGCCCCAGAACGGCGGGGCCTTGAGCTTGCCGCTGCTGTGGTAGCAGACGGTGTAGGTGCCGGGGATGAAGTCTGTGAAGCCGTAGACGCCGTGGGTCCCCGGGCCGGTGCCCGTTATCATGCTGCTCCAGGAAGCGGCGCTGTTGGCGGGGAGGCTCGACCGCATCTTGGCGAGGCACCCCTGCTCCATGAACGCCTTCATGTGGGGCATGACTCCTCGCTGCGCCAGTTCCTCCAGTAGGTGGATGGGGACGCCGTCTAGGCCGATTATCGCGGCTTCGGGGTTCATGGCTTCACGTCGGGCAGCTAAATATCGGATGGGATGTTACTATCCTAGAGTAGTAAATAAACTTTGGGTGTTTCCCGCGGCGACACCAGGGAATCTCACGACCCGGGGAACACGGAGCCCCAGCCGTCCCTCAACGCGGCGCAGTGATCCACGAGCCTAGCGCCCAGCAGCCTGCACGCCGCCAGCGAGTCCTCGCCGGGGCCCTTGATGGAGACGGCGCCGTAGTGGAGGGTCACGTCCCTCGAGACGTAGTCGGGGACGCCGAAGGTCATCATCCCGAAGTTGAGTATGACGGAGATGAGGGACATGAGGGTCACCTCGTTGCCACCGCCCAGCCCCCCGGAGGAGGTGAAGGCCACCCCCACCTTGCCCTGAAGCTTGCCCCAGTACCTGTGGTGGAGCCCCTCGTTGATGAACGCGTTCATCCTAGCGCTCATGGTCCCGCAGTGGGTGGGGGAGCCGAACGCATAGCCGTCGTATGTGGGTATCGAGTCGAGATCGACTTCCCCGACCCTCCTCACGTCTGCCTGTCCGCCGCGCTCCCTGACTCCCTCCGCGACCTCCTCGGCCATCCGCTCCACGTTCCCGGTGACGCTGTCGTATACCACCAACACCCTGATCTCGTCCAAATCAAGACACCTACAATTAACAGGGCACCCAGAATAAAAACAGCCAAGGCTAAGACATAGTTACATAAAATAAGCGTTTTCAACTTACTGTATACTTTCGGGGAATCCCAACCCCAACCACATATTGGTATCTCTTGCAGCTCAGGAATCGATATTTTTATTCTTTTTTACGTTTATTCTCCATTAATGGAAGAAAGGTTGGTCCACTTATTAGTCCAGAAGTTGAAAAAGATTATATCAAGACCACCAATCTGGCTGGTGGTCGGGGTAATTCTTACGGTGATAACGACACTAGCATGTACACAGTTAACATTCATTGACGGCTCGGAATGGGGAGGAACCACTGTTAAGTATGGCTATCCTTTCAATACCTACATCGTAAGTTCTAGGCATTACTGGGTTAGCCATGAAACCCTCGTGAGCAGAATTTTTCAACCCATCCAGTTCATGTTAAACATACTCTTCTACTCGGGATCATCTTATCTAGTATTGAAGAGTGCAGTCTTCATCAACAATCGTATACCATTAAATATCCTTGAGAAAGCTGGAATCATTATAGTTAGTCCATATTTTTTCCTCCAAGCCCTTAAACGAATAGCACACCAACTTGGTCTCTTTTTCAGACCGATCCCGACATACGGCTTACATTTATGGAGCCTCATGGGGCATCTCGCAGCTAGTTCAAACGAATTATTATACCGTGATGTACCCAGCAAATTCATTTTGAACCTGTCTCTGCCCATAGGAGTGATCATCTTCCTGGTGGGACTCTATAAGGCAATATTCATTGATGATCTTACACCACTCAACATGGTGCAAAAAATGGGAATCATCATTGTAACTCCATATTTTTTCTACCAAGTCATTTTGTTTACCACTGAACCATTAGCGCGTCATGATTTTTATTCGATACTAGGGTTAAGATTATGGGGATTCATTTACCATCTGAATACGAAACCCGAGTATTTGTATAGTAATATAGAATATATAATACGCATTTTAACCCAATCCTTGTACATAGGAGGATTTACTTTCTTGGTTGGGGGTATCATTGCTATGAGGAAACGCTTTTCCAGCTCGTAATGTTTTCACACTATACAAATCTCGATATGGAAGGTACATGGTACATTACTTTACAAACGCCTGTTTTCTCTAGTCACCATATACCAGGAAAGAGCCTGTACCGCACCTTCATGGAGTACTCCCGGTACCCCGCCAGCTCCTCCATTAGCGTCCTGTCCTCAAGATAGGTCCTGATGATCATCAGGACAGAGTAGAATCCCACGGGGAGAAGCCCGTACAGCGAACCGAGAATCAGCGGGATAGACGTTATCCATAGAATACCCGAAAGATACCCGGGGTGACGCACAACGGCATACGGGCCGGACGAGACGACCCGGTGCTCCCGGTCGTCCTGGATGCGCACCGTGGGCTCGAAGAAGGGGTTCACCGCCATCGCCCAGTTGATCAACACCGAGGAGAAAACCAGCAGAACCACGCCAGCCACCAGAAAAGGCGCCCCGAGGCTCGACCACCCGTAGCGCCCCACATCCAAACCCGAGACGGCCGGCACGAGGATCATGGCGCTCAGGTTGCTCGCCCGGACCAGCACCTCGTCCCATGTCTTGGAGCCCCTCCGCCTTATCTTGAGCCTCTGGACCAGCAGCTCCGGGTTGAGCCTGTAGAGCGCGACGTTGCTCCCCAGGAAGTAGACAAACGCCAAACCCGCGAAGAGCCAGAGACGCGGGACACGAAAACTCCCTGCGGAGACGCAGAACACCGTCAGCATCACCGCTAGCATCACCGACGAGAGTATGGTCTGTTTAACCAGCGCCCACCTAGCCGCGGCACCCATCTTATCTATGATGGTGTAGACACAAAATAAAACTACATAACGTGGCTCTATTGGTGATCGCTGTACGGGCTCAGAGATCCAACAACCGCCTCATGTTCTCACCCAGGATCATGTCTTTCTCTTCCCTAGAAAGATCAAGGCCCTCGATTAGCTTGATCTGCCTCTCCTGCTCCATCCCTATCTGTTTGGTGCACCAGTCTGAGCCGAAAACGATTTTATCCACCCCGATCATCCTAAGCAGCCTCGAAGTATAGGGCAAGCCGTTGAGCTCGGCTATGCTGGTGAGCCCCCAGGACGTCTCCACGTAGACCCCCGGGATCTGGCCGACAGACAGCACGTCCATGTACCGCGGCCAACCCATGTGGGCCAGTATTATCGTGGCGTCTGGGACATGCCTCTTCAGGGTGTCTATGTGCCCAGGCGTGTTGAGGTCAAAGTATCCCCTGACCATGCCCCCGGGAAGGCAGTGGATGAGCACGGGCACCTCCAGATCCGCTGCACACCGTATCAACGGAAACACCTCGGGGTCCGACGGGGAGAACGAGTGTATGTCCGGGTGAAGCTTCAGGCCCCTCAAGCCGAGCCTCCCCACGGCGTCCTCGAGCTCGGTGACCGCCTCGCCGCTCTTGGGGTCTCTCACCGAGGCGAAGCCTATGATCCTGTCAGGGTGCTCCCTCGTCACCTCCGAGAGCTGTTGGTTTGTTATGGTGTTGGGGAACCCCATCACCAACGCCTTCTCGACGCCCCGCTGGTCCATGTCCTCAAGCAGGTACTCCGGCTTACCCTCCGCCCTGGTGAATGGAGCCGTGAAGCTCCCTCCCTCCACGATCGGCCAGACAACCTGTTCCCGGGAATACGGCGGCCCTGTGAGATGAGTGTGGCTGTCAATAATCAAACTGAATCAACACATGTATTGACCGAGAAGTGAGGATAAAATCATCGGTCATGTTGGGTTCATTGACTCTAAAAAGCTAAATAACCACCCTTGAACCATAACCAATGGCATCGTTAGAAGAGAAATGGAGCCATCGAGAAGAGTTTTCAATGGCTCAGATATTCGAACCAGACTAGACAGTGCCTCATAAAGCCATACTCGAGATCGAAAGAGAGCTAGAGGACACAATGGGAAGAGAAAAGGCTCTTGAACTCATAGAAAAAGTAGCGATCAAACAAGTGGTGAAGCAAGTCGAGGAACTGCTCAAGGATACGCCCATAAACAGCTTCAAGGACCTCCTCAAGCTGTTTCAGCAAACAAGTGATGAAAACATGTGGGACAAGGTAAACGTTGACGAGTATATTCGCGTCGAGGGCACCGTGCGTGAATCTAAGACCTTTGAATGCATCTACGCTGACGTATGGAAGATATGGGGTGCACCGGAAGTTGGCTACGCATGGCAGTGCTCAGGCGACTTCGCCTTTATAGATGATATGGGAGGAAAAAGAGTAACCTGTCGCTCGTTTATCCTTAGCTCTATCGGTATTCTTTTACAATTCCTGTAGTAGTGCAACCATTATTCATATGCTCATCAACCACATTCAAGTGCTCTTCACACAGCCAAACGGTTATCCAATAAATATTGGATATCATGCACAGACTCGTTGCTCTACAAGCCTGATTGAGGGTCTATTCCTCTACCCGGACCCCGAAGTGGAAAACGGCGAGACCCAAGAAGTAGATCACTATCGTGACCATGAATATGTAGTAAAGCCCATATGTGTCCGCGATGTAGGCCGCCACCAAGGCTGCCACAGGCATCACCACGTTCATGGGAATCGAAGACAGGGCGAACCCCACCCCCCTCTGCCTGCGAGGCGAGAAACGGGCCGTGAGCGTCATGTTAGCCGGCATACCCAGGATACCGAAAAACCTGCTGACGATGTAAAGGACGAAGAAAGGCCAGAACCCCTTGGCGAAGAAGGCGAGGGCGAAGAAGACGTAGCTACCGAGCAGGGTACCCGAGAACCATATCTTCTCCCCATACCTTGAGGCGAGCTCCCCGCCCAGGGGGCTGGCCACGATGCCCATGAGGGAACTGACCCCCAACAATATCCCGATCTGGCCCACGGTCCATCCCTGGGCCTCGGCGAGCCAGATGCTCAGGAAACCAGTGGTTAGGCCGCCCCCGAAGCGCCTCACCGTACCTGAGAGCAGCAGGAACATCATGTTCGAGTTGAAGAGGGTGTCAACGGCGTCCTTCTCATCCCATTTCTTCCTTTCTTCCTCCTCGACCATCTCGGAGGAGGGCTTCACGAAGTAGAGCCCGACGAGACCCAGGAGGATGGGGATTATCCAGAAGCCATAGACCTCCCTCCAGCTGAAGGCGAGAACCCCCATGAGTATGGATACGCTAAAAGGGCCCAGGCTGACGCCCGTTGTGCCCCCGCTGTGCCATACGCCGAGGGCCCTGGAACGGTCCCGTGGGCTGGTGATGTCGGAGACGTAGCTCTGTGCTGGGGGATGGTAGAGTGTCGAGTTGAAGGTCAGGAGCGTCGAAGCCACGATGAACATCCAGGGAGTGGTGGAGATGCTGGCGAGGAACGCCCCCACGGCGGCGATCACTATGCTCGAGGCCATGAGATTCCGGGGGCCAAACCGGTCGGAGACCATCCCGCTGGGAACACTGAGCAGGAACTGGATTAGGCTGGGGATGGCCACTATGAGGCCGACCTGCTGGTTGGTGAGGGCGAACTCGTCCTTGAGAACCGGGAAAAGGGTGGTACGCATGTTCCCCGCGGCGTGCACCAGCAAGTGGGTGAGCACCATGATGACGAGGCTGCCGCTCATCAAACCCCTCCAGCTCGTCTTCTCGTTCTCTCCCACGCCAACCACCGATGAAACCCATTATGATGTCTTTTTCCTTTTTACTTTTCCTGCTCGCACGGGCTCACGTCCGAGCCAAAAAAAAACAACCAAAAGCAGCTAAAAAGGGATAACCAATCCCCCCCCCCCGAAAAACCGCTTATAGTAAGTAACCAACTATAAGCAACAAGCCACAACGCAACAAGGACTCAGAGCAGCCTAGTTGGGCAGCGCCAGCAGCTCGCTCTTCCTCACACCCACGTGCCTGAGACTCGTCACGTTCTTAGCCAGGTTATAAACGTCAGAAGCCAGCTTACCAAGCACCATCTCATGGGCCAACTGATCAAAAGTCAGGCTCTCCGCCTTCTCCCCGACGACGCCCTCCATGATCTTCCGGATGGCATACTCCTGACTCGTCTTGATCCTCCGCTGCGTCATAGCCGTCACCACGACCTTCACCCTGTACCCGTCCCTCGTGAAGACCCTGAACGACCCGTCGATCTTGGTGCTGCGCCTACGAACCAGGCTGCGCAGATAGTCTCGGAGATACTCGTGCCCCTTGAAGACGGTGCGCGCCGTGTGCCCCTCCAGCTCGCTGACCTGGAAGTACATCTTTATGTATTCCTGGCTGAAGTCCCCCGTGATGGCCGCGAGGGTCGTCTCGAAGACCCTGCCCATGACCTTCTCGGGGTCGTCGCTGGGGGTCTCACCCACCTTGGTCTCGCCGAAATATCGTGGGAGGATGATGTCGTACCACTCCTTGCGGCGCCACTTGTCCCTCACTGCCCTGGACACGTCGATTCTTCTCTCCTAGTTTCAGTGTTCATGCAATGCTGCGCCGTCATATATAGGTTTTGACGGTCACGCCGTGGCCTTGAGCTCCTCTGCCGGCCTCCAAAACCCACGGCTTCTGAGCCTCTTCCCAAGCCACACCAGGCTAAGCATTATGGGCACCTCCCAGAAGAGGCCCATGGTGGTGCCGAGGGCCGCCTGCGACCCGAGCCCGTAGAGGCTCACCGCCGTCGCTATGGCGATCTCGAAGTGGCTGCTGCTACCGATTATCACCGTGATGATGCCCTCCCTGTAGGCTAGCCCCGCGAACCTGGTTATCAGCAGGTTCAAGCCGACAACCACGAAGAACCCCACCAGCAACGGTATGGACATGAGCACCATGAGGTCCGGGTTACTCAGCAACACGTCGCCGTTCAGGCTGAAGAGTACGATGAGGGTCGTGAGCAGCGCCAGCATGCTCACCTTGCCCACAGCCGGCCTGTATACGCCTTGGAACCATTCCTCGCCCTTCGCCTGGGTCAGGTACTTCTTCGAGAGGTAGCCGAGGACGATGGGCAGCCCTATGAACACGAGCACCGAGACGGCGAGGGCCACCCTGTCTATGGGTATCCTCTGGACGCCGGTGAGCAGCGAGACCACAGGCGCGTAGAGCACCATGATGGTCACCGTGTTGAGGCTTGTGGTGATGAAGTTCTGCTCCTGGTTGCCCTCCGCCAGGCTGCCCCAGACCAGCACCATGGCCGTGCAGGGGCTGCTGCCAAGCAGGATGAGGCTGACGATGAGCTGGTCGTGTCCGGCGAGGAAAATGTTGGCCAGGATAACCGTGACTATGGGGGCGATGACCCAGTTGCTGAAGAGTGTGAGGACGATGGGCTTGGGGTTCTCCGCCAGCTTCCTAAGCTCCTCAAGCCTCAGGTTGAGGAGCGCGGGGTACATCATTAGGAACAGGCATATCCCGATGGGGACGCTGATGCCCCTTATCTGCCAGCTGTCGATGGCCTGGCTAAGCCCTGGCAGGTACTGTGATAGTGTCAGGCCGATGCCCATGCAAGCCATGACCCAGAACGCCAGGTACCTCTCGAAGGCTCCGAGTCTCGCCTTGTTTTCCTCCATTCTTCTCTGCTCCGCGGATTCTAGGAATGAGTCGCATAAACATATTTAAATTTGTTTATTTGTTCTTATGATCGGGTCTAGAAGTATGGACACGCAGGAAACCAAGGAAAGACTCCAGAAACTACTGGAGACCCACCTCTGCGACGCACCAGACTCAGAGCGACACGAGTCCGAGCTACACACCCTGACGGATCAGCTGTTTGAGTCCACAGACCTCCAAAGCAAAGCCACGATGTTCAAGTCTCTGGCCGACGAGAAACGCCTCAAGATACTGACGCTGCTAACGTTCCGAGAGATGTGCAACTGCGAGCTGACAGCCGCCCTCGGCCTAACGCAGCCGAACATCAGCCACCACGTCAGGAAACTGGAGGACGCGGGGCTAGTGAGACGCGAGAAGAGGGGAAAATGGGTCTACTACTCCCTCGACGACGAAGCCATGCCCAAGAGGCTGGGCCTAGCCTAGCTCGCCTATCGCCGCCTCTGCGGCCTGTATGCACGAGAGGAGGTCGTCGAGGGTCGCGACAAGGCTCCCGATGCCTCTACTGCACTCCACGTTGATGGTGACGACGCCTCCAGCGGCCGTTGCCTCGATCTCTACCCCCTCCGTCGTCGTCAGGTTGTCCGGCTCGATCGCCCTCAGGATGGTCTCAGCGGTCCTCTGGTCCACGTACTGTATGGTTACCGTGGCCTCACTCTCTGAGGTGCTCCAGGACAAGGCTGTTCACCATAGCTATGAACTCTTCCTCCTTATCAATGGGCACGTAGGCTCCCGCGGCGACGTCGTGGCCGCCCCCGCCGCCCCCCATCGCCTCGGCCGCCTTCTGCATCACCAGGCCCATGTGGAGGCCGCGTGAGGCCAGCTCCGTCGTGCTCCTCGCCGACACCTTCACCTGGTCGTCCTCGCTCACGGCCGTGGAAACGATGGGCTTCATGTTCTCGAGTATCCCCTGGCTCAGCAGTATCCCCGAGACGACGCCTATCACCGTGTCGTCGATGCTGTCCCCAGCCCTGATGAGGTAGATGTTGTCCAGCTCCTCCACCATGCCGTTCTCCCTGACCAGGTCGAGGCTGGAACCGATCTTGCGGCGGTACAGGTCCAGGGTCTCCTGAGCCTCCGCCATGGCCTCGCCGCGGTCACCGAGGCAGACGCTGAGGCCCACCCCTTGCTTGTCCATCCTGCCGCAGGCGTTGAGGAGGCTCCCGTACTCCCTGCCGCTGCGGAGGCACGTGCTGGGCTCCTCCAGCCTGAAGGTGTAGATGGTGCCCAGGAGCTGGTGGACGGCCTCGGCGTCGCAGCCCTCGCCCACCATGTGGTTGCTCAGCGCGCTGAAGAGCGTCCTCTTCTCCCCGTCGGACAGGTCGGCTAGGGAGCGCAGCCTGCCCCCCTCGTCGATGGGTATGCCCACCTCCCTGAGGAAGGCCACGCAGGCGCCCTCGTCCCCGCTCAGCCCCGGTATGAAGGGGGCTGTGGTGTAGGCGACGGCCTTGGCCAGGGGCCGGGTCTCGTACCCGTAGAAGATGAGCCCCACGTGCTTCTCCAGGTACCCGTCCCTGACCGCGTCCTCCTCTATCCGTGTGTTCAGGCCGGTGAGGTTCTTCCTCTCTCCCTTGTCCTGCTGGTCCCCCAGGGCGCCGACGAGGCCCAGGCAGCTCAGGTCCCTGTTCTCTTCGTCCACCTCTCTGGCGAAGAGGTAGCATATGCCGCTTGCCGCTATGTCTCTCGCTCCGTCGATGCCGTGGAGCATGGGGTTCACGTGCACTACGTTGTCTGCCTCGTGCTCCGCCGGGAGGTGGTGATCGAGTATGATCACGTCCATGCCAAGGTTCTCGGCGATGAGATTGGTGTACCCGCTGCCGAAGTCGCTGAAAATTATTAAGCCCGGGTTCTCCTCTGCAAGACTCTTCACAAGCTTCTCGTCCAGCTTCTTCTCGCTGCTGGTCCTGAACGCCGCCCCACTGCGGTGGGCCACGACGCTCAGTATGCCCCCGCTGGCCAAGCCGTCGGCGTCGTTGTGGGTGACTATGCGTATCCTGCTGCCGGCCTCGACGTGCCTGTGGAGCAGCTCCACGGCTGGCTTGAACGAAGAAAAGAAAGCGTCCTCGCCTGACATTGGGGTCAGCTTATACGGTTACTATCTCGCGCCTGTAGTTCCAGTCCCTCGGCAGGACTCCCTTCCGCTTGTAGTACTTGGTGACGCGGTAGATCATGCTCTCGGTGAGCTGCATCCCCCTCTTGTTGCT
>CAZGZR010000094.1:0-10196 GCA_964529745.1 uncultured Candidatus Bathyarchaeia archaeon | reverse complement strand
GATCAAGTACGTGATGAACATCACGGACATCGAGGACAAGACCATCAGGGACAGCGGCGCCGCCGGAAAGACCCTGAAGGAGTTCACGGACTACTACATCGAGGTGTTCTTCCGGGGCCTGGACCTGCTGAGCATCAAACGTGCGACCGCCTACCCACGGGCCACGGAGTACGTGCCCCAGATGATAGAGTTCATAGAGAAGTTGATGGAGAAGGGAGCGGCGTACGAAGCCGAGGACGGCGTCTACTTCGACATCGACAAGTTCCCCCGCTACGGGAGGCTCAGCGGCGTAGACCTGGGCAGGGTCGAGCGCACCGAGCGGGTGGCGACAGACGAGTATGACAAGGAGGACGCTCAGGACTTCGTCCTCTGGAAGAAATCGACGCCGGAGGAGCTTGAGAGAGGCATCTACTTCGAGTCGCCCTGGGGCAGGGGCCGCCCAGGCTGGCACATAGAGTGCAGCGTCATGAGCCTCGAGCTCCTAGGCGAAACCGTGGACATCCACGCGGGCGGCGAGGACCTTACTTTCCCGCACCACGAGAACGAGATAGCCCAGAGCGAGACCGTCACCGGCAAACAGTTTGTGAGGTTCTGGCTCCATATGAGGTTCCTCATGATCGGGGGAGGCAAGATGAGCAAGAGCCTCGGCAACTACGTTTCCTTCGACGACATCCTGGAGAGGCACACGCCGGACGCGCTGCGGTACTTCTACATCTCGACCCACTACAGGCGGCCGCTGAATTTCACGTGGGAGAACATGGAGAACGCGCAGAATACGGTGAACCGCCTCGAGAACACGCTGGACCTCATCGAGAACGCCATGAGGGGGCCGGACGACAACCTGGACTACAGAGAGCGGGAGGATAAGCTGCTGAGCGCGGTCAGAGCCGAGAAGCAGGGGTTCATAGAGGCCATGGACGACGACTTCGACACCCCGGTGGCCCTGGGGCACCTCCACGCGGTTAACGGAGCCATCAACGACTACCTCACGGGGCCGGCCAACAAGGGGGTCCTCAGGGAGGCCGCCGACGACTACGCGGAGCTGCTGGGCGCGCTGGGGCTCTTCGAGAAGCGTAGAGAGGGCGGCGACGAGGTCACGGAGCGGCTCATCACGTTGATCACCGACCTTCGGGAGGAGCAGAGACGTGAAAAGAACTACGCCTTTGCCGACCTCATCAGGTATAGGCTCGCCGAGGCAGGCGTCGAGCTGCAGGACACCGCCGACGGCACCACCTGGAAGCTGAAGGGCTAGACCTGTAAGGCTCCCTGCGGGGCCCCCCACATCCAACAGAGGAACCGTGTTTCTAGGAACCTGAAGCAGGCGATTATGGGACGGCTGAGGGTGATATTATTCTATTTATATTTGTCGGTTGACAGTCGCAAATACTTTAAGACAAAACGTGAAACTTCATTTACCCAAAGGTGTTGTAATGTCAAACGCAAACACACAGACAATAGCGATAGCGGTTATCGCGTTGCTCATAGGAGCAGGCGTAGGGTACGTGTTGAAGCCGGGGGCACCGGCCGGGGAAACGGTCCCCAAAGCGGACTACGATGCGCTGGCGGCCGAGTTATCGGCCGCGGTGGCGGACCTTGACGAGGCTGAGGCGCAGCTCGCCGAGCTGAGCAAGCCGCCGAAGGTGGGACTCGTCCTGGCGACGGGCGGCCTCGGCGACAAGTCCTTCAACGACATCAGCTACGCGGGGTGCCTGAGGGCCCAGGAGGAGTTGGGCGTGGAGTTCGACTACGTGGAGACCACGGCCATCGCGGAGTACGAGGGCTACCAGCGTGACTTCGCCATGAGCGGAGAGTACATGCTCATCGTATGCATAGGGTTCGACCAGGCCGACGCCCTGGCGACGGTCGCGGCGGAGTACCCAGACCAGAACTTCGCCATCGTCGACATGGTGGTCGACGCCCCCAACGTGGCTAGCCTGACCTTCGCAGCCAACGAGGGAAGCTTCCTCCTAGGCGTCGTGGCAGGTATGACCACCGAGACTGGGAAGGTGGGCTTCGTCGGCGGCATGGACATCCCGCTCATCAGGGACTTCTTCGAGGGATATGAGGCAGGCGCCATCTGGGCGAACCCGGAGGTCGAGGTGCTTGAACCCGTGTTCGTAGGCGACTGGGGCGACCTGACCAAAGGTAAGGAGCTGGCGACGAGCCTCATCGAGGCCGGCGCAGATGGCATCTTCGCGGCGGCAGGCGGCAGTGGCCTAGGCGCGCTGGAGGCGTGCGACGAGCTGGATGTGACAGGGTACGGCGTCGACTCTTGCCAGTGCTACCTCAACGACAACATGCTGGCGTCCATGACCAAGCGCGTGGACAACGCGGTCTACGAGATGATTCTCGACGCCCGGGTCGGCATGTTCCAGGCCGGCTTCTACGGCGGCGGACTTGCCGACGGCTGGGTGGGCATGTGTCGCCTGGCAGACGAGGAGGCGCTCTGGGAGGAGACCTTCGACTTCACGCACCCCAAGATATCGGAGGACATCCTAGACAAGGTACTAGAGGCCAAGAGCGGTATCATCGCCGGAGACATCGTGGTGCCGACAGGGTACGACTAGGAAAACCCTTTAACTCCCATCACTTCACCTTTTTTTCGTTCAATATGACCTCGGCCATCCAGATGGTGGACATCACCAAGACGTTCCCTGGCGTGACGGCCAACGACCACGTCGACTTCTCCGTCGAGAAAGCCGAGATTCACGGGCTGCTGGGGGAGAACGGGGCCGGGAAGACAGTCCTCATGAGCATCCTCTACGGACTCTACAGGCCGGACGGCGGGGAAATACTGGTGAACGGGGAGGAGGCGGAGATATCTGGGCCCTCTGACGCCATGAGGCTCGGCATAGGGATGGTCCACCAGCACTTCATGCTGGTCCCCAGCCTCACCGTGGTGGAGAACGTCATCCTCGGGATGGAGCCCACCGTCAACGGTGTGACCCTGGACAGGGAGAGGATGCTCAGAGACGTAGCCGAGTCGTGCAGGAAGTACAGGCTGGACGTAGACGTCGAGGCCCCCGTGTACCAGCTACCGGTGGGGGTGCAGCAGAGGGTGGAGATACTGAAGGCCCTCTACAGGGGCGCGGACGTCCTGATACTGGACGAGCCCACGTCCGTCCTCACACCGGGGGAGACCGAGGAGCTGTTCAACGCGGTGAGGGAGCTCAAGGCGGACGGCAAGACCGTCATATTCATCAGCCACAAGCTGAGGGAGGTCCTCACCATCTGCGACAGGATAACGGTGCTGAAGAGGGGTCGGGTCGTCGGCACGGTGCCCGTCATGGAGACCAGCGAGGGGCAGCTGGCGGAGATGATGGTGGGCCGAAAGATCGTCTACGAGTTCACCAAGGAGGCCAAGTGCGGCCTCGAGCCCGTGTTGAGGCTTGAGGACCTAGAGTGCCTGAGCGACCGCGGAGTCCCCGCCCTTCGCGGGCTAGACCTCGAGCTATGCGGCACCGAGATCCTCGGCGTGGCGGGGGTGGAGGGAAACGGGCAGACCGAGCTCGTGGAGGCGGTGATGGGCCTCAGGAAGTTATCTGGCGGCGCCGTCAAACTCGACGGCGTTGACGTCACGGACACGTCGCCGAGGGAGAGGATACGCATGGGGGTGAGCCACATCCCAGAGGACAGATACAAGCGAGCCATCGTCCCTGACTTCAGCATACTCGAGAACCTGATGCTCGGCAGCCAGAGGGACAGGTTCACGAGGAACGGCGTCAGCCTGGACTTCGCCGAGGCCACGCGGTTCACGGAGGAGGTCATCATGGACTACCAGATAGCGACGCCTAGCCCCGGGACGCTGATAAAGTACCTGTCCGGGGGCAACCAGCAGCGTGTCGTCGTCGCCAAGGAGTTCAGCAGGGAGCCTAAGGTGGTGGTGGCGGCGCAGCCGACGAGGGGGCTGGACGTGGGCGCCACGGAGTACGTGCGCCGCAAACTGGTGGAGATGAGGGACCGGGGAGCCGGTGTGCTGCTCATCTCCGCGGACCTGGACGAGATATGGGCGCTCAGCGACAGGGTGGCAGTCGTCTTCGAGGGCAGGATAGTGGCGGTCAAGGACATCGCCGAGACGGATCAGCAGGAGGTAGGGCTCCTCATGGCGGGTGGCGGCGATGGGTGAACGGCTGGCTGAGGCCTTGAGGCGTGCATTCGGAGGCGAAGGCCTCCGCGGATTAGTCATCCAGGTGGCCGCGATACTGATCGCGTTCATCGTCGGCGCCGTCGTGCTCGCCGTCACGGGATATAGCCCGCTGGAGGCCTACGCCTCCATGGCTTCGGGGGCCTTCGGGAGTAGGTACGGGGTGGGCCAGACCCTGACACAGGCCACGCCCATCGTCTTCACGAGCATAGCTTTCCTCATCGCCTTCAAGGCTGGGCTGTTCAACATAGGTATAGAGGGGCAGTTCCTCATGGGGGCCATGGGGGCTGCTCTCGCGGGCATCTACCTCAGCTGGCTCCCCTGGGTGGTCCACGTGCCTCTGACGATCCTCGTGGGCATGGTGGCCGGGGCGCTCTGGGCGCTGATACCGGCGGTGCTGAAGTCCCGTTTCGACGCCCACGAGGTCATCACCACCATGATGCTCAGCTACGTTGCCACGCACTTCACGAGCTACCTGGTGAACTACCCCTTCAAGGCACCGGGGTGGGTAGCCCAGTCGGTGAAGATCAGCGCCTCGGCCGAGCTTCCGCGGATACTGCCCCCCACCCAGCTCAGCGCAGCCATATTCGTGGCGGTCATCGTCACTGCGGCGAGCACCTACCTCATCCAGAAGACCATAGTCGGCTACGAGCTCCGCGCCACCGGCCTCAACCCGTCGGCCGCGGAGAACGCCGGCATCAGCATCGAGAGCAGCATCCTCGTCTCCATGACGCTCAGCGGCGCCGTGGCTGGGCTCGGCGGCGCCTGCGAGATAATGGGCATCCACAGGAGGTTCATTCAGGGCTTCAGCCCCGGCTACGGCTGGGACGGCCTCGCCGTGGCCCTCGTCGGGGGTCTCACCCCCGTGGGAAGCTTCTTCGCCTCGGTCCTCTTCGGGGCCCTCCGCAGCGGCGGGATGATAATGACCAGAGCCACCGGCGTGCCCCTGGACATAGTCAACATACTGCAGGCCCTAGTAATAATGTTCGTGGCGGCGCCCAAGCTGATCAGGGCGCTGATCAGGAGGAAACGGTAATGGCTGGGCTCGTAGACCTGATGAACACGGGGCTGCTCGCGGCCGCCATCCGCATGGCGACGCCCATCGCCTACGCGGCGCTGGGAGGCATGTTCAGCGAGCGCGTCGGGGTCATGAACATCGGCCTAGAAGGCATCATGCTGACCAGCGCCTTCGGTGGGGTCGCGGCCAGCTATTACACAGGGAGCGCGTGGCTGGGCGTAGTGGCCGCCGTGCTGGTGGGAAGCCTGCTCGGGTTGTTCCACGCCATAGTCACGGTCAGGTACGCCGGGGACCAAGTAGTGAGCGGCACCGGCTTAAACATACTGGCTGCAGGGTTCACAGCCTACATGAGCCAAGTGATCTGGGGGACTAGGGGCTCGTCAGAGGCCGTCAAAAGCATACCGGACATTACCATCCCCCTGCTCAAACAGGTGCCCGTGCTTGGAGACGTGCTGGGCACCCACTCACCCCTCGTCTACCTGATGCCCGTGGTCACCGCAGCCAGCTACGTGTTGCTATTCAAGACCCCGCTGGGCCTCAGGATAAGGGCTGTCGGCGAACACCCCACGGCGGCGGAGACCGCCGGCGTAGACGTTTACAGGATCAAGTACATGTGCGTCATACTCAGCGGGATGCTCACCGGTCTGGGCGGCGCCTTCCTCAGCCTGAGCCACCTGAACGTCTTCAACAAGGGCATGACGGGGGGACGCGGCTTCATCGCCTTGGCGGCCATGATCTTCGGGAAGTGGATGCCCTTCAGCGTGTTCGGGGCGAGCCTCCTCTTCGGTTTCGCAGACGCCCTGCAGATGAGGCTCCAGAGCCTGGGGATACTGCCTCCACAGATAATACTGGCCATCCCCTACGTGCTAACCGTGGCGATACTGGCAGGCGTCGTCGGCAAGGCCAGGCCCCCCAGCGACTACAAGCCCTACGAGAGGGAGTAGCTACTCCTCTTCCAAGAGCTGGACTGCCCGGACGGCGACGCTTATCTCGTCGTCGATGCCCCCTTGGACGGCGTCCGCGAGCTCGCCGCTTCTCTCCCCGGGCTCGAACTCGCCCTTGCCGGTGCCCTTGAACACGTTGCCGTCCACCGTGCATATGGCTCCCGCCCGTTTGCCGCGGACCCCCGCGAGGGTGAACATAAGGCTGGCCTCCATCTCGATGCTCAGCACGTTGGCGGACCCGAACATGCGGAGCACCTCGTCGTTGCCGCCGTAGAACGCGTCGGTGCTGATGATGATGCCGTGGTGCACCTCCACGCCCAGCTCGTCGGCCGCCGCGAGGAGGGCGTTCACCACCTCGAAGCTGGCCACCGCCGGGTACTCCACCGGAACATATGTCTTGCTGGTGCCCTCCCACCGGACCGCCCCCGTTGCCACCACGATGTCGCCGCTGTCCAGTTGCGGCACAAGGGCCCCCGTGGTGCCCACCCTGATGAAGGTGTCCGCCCCGACGTTCATGAGCTCCTCCATGGCGATGGCCGTCGAGGGACAGCCGATGCCGCCGCTACAGGCGCTGACGGCTACGCCCTTCGTCTCCCCCGTGTAGGTCACGTACCCTCGGTAGTCGGCCATCTTCTCGGCGCGGTCCCAGTGATCGGCGATCCTCCGGACTCGGCCCGGGTCTCCACTCATAAACACGTACCTGGCGACGTCGCCGACGCCGCACATTATGTGGGGCTGAATCCGCTTCATGGAGAAAACTCACCAGTACAGGGTAAAAGGCTTAGCTACGGGGGACGGTTTAAAGGTAGGCGCTGCTTCCCATAGGCTGAAACCACTTGAACGTCGCCGAGGGGATACACAGGCTCACGATACCCATGAAGAGGAACCCGTTGGGGAAGACCTACAGCTACCTCTTCTCCGATTCCAAGGCACTCATAGACACCGGGGTCCCGACGGACGACGCCTACCAGGGGCTCAAGGACGAGCTGGAAAAGTATGGTATGAAGCCCGGGGACGTCGAGAGGGTCATATTGACCCACCTCCATAACGACCACATCGGCCTGGCTGGAACCCTGCAGGAGTATGGAGCCGAGATAGTAGCGAGCGAGGCGGCTGCCGAGAAACAGGAGGCGGTCAGGAGGCAGCAGGAGAACTTCTATGAGCTCACCGTCGAGGAGACCAAGCTCTTCGGCGGCGAGGAGTACCTCCAGCACCTACAGCGATACAGGTGGGCGTTCAGAGACTTCCCGGAGCCCCTCAGGATAGACAGAACTCTGCGAGACGGCGAGACCGTGGAGCTCAACGGAAAGGAGATGACGGCGATCTGGACGCCCGGACACGCGTACGAGCATATCGTCGTCTACGACCCATCCGACAGGCTGTTGTTCAGCGGTGACCACGTCCTGCCCAAGATAACCAGCCACATCGCCTTACACAGCTACGAGGACTGGGACCCGCTGGGCGACTACTTGAAGAGCCTGGACAAGGTCAAGGACCTGGACGTTGACATGGTTTACCCGGCCCACGAGTGGGAGTTCAGCAACCTGGCCGACCGCGTGGAGCAGCTCAAGGTACACCACAGGAACAGGCTCCGGGAGATGAAGGACACCCTGCTTGGCGTCCCCCGGACTATATACGACATCGGGAGCAGGGTCCACTGGGAGAGCCGACCGTGGCCAGAGATGAGCTTCTGGACCAAGCGCATGGCGGCTGCAGAGACCTACGCCCACCTTGCCTACCTTCGGAACAGGGGAGAGATCGCTGAAACAAAGAAGGATGGAATATTGTACTATAGCTTGGCTTGAGGGTTAGTGCCCCCTTCCCTCCCCAGGAAGGGGGCGAATGGGGGAGTTATTTGGGGAGAGTGATCTACCGCCAGACCTTTATGCCGCGCTCGTGTAGATACTGCGCCGCTAGGTCGGCGATGTCGGGGCTCTTGAAGGGTATCTTGAGCTCCTTGACGTGGATCATTATCTCTGTGTACTTGACCTCCTTTGGCGCCTCCTTCTTCTGGAACTCGTCGAGTATGGTCTGGGCGACCTCCTCGGCGACCCTGAACTTGGGGCTCAGCATCCTGTAGTGGTGCTTGAGGGCGGTCCCGACCTCCTGGGGGGTCGCGGACTCGATGGCCCAGACCGTCGGCCTTGGGCCGCCTTTGCTTCGCTGCACCTTGCTGACCTTCAGCGCCGGCACCACGACGCCCATCGCCCTGAGCCGTTTCAGGGCGCGGTAGACGGTGGCCTCGGGCATGTTGAGCTCGCACTGGAGCACCCACGCCGTGGCTGCGCCGTGCAGGCAGAAGTACAGGAACGTCTCGCTCACGGCCTTGCTGCTGAATATCTTCTCGCTGAAGTTCATGAGCTCCTGGATGTTCTTTAGGGTGGTCGCGACGTCGTTCTTCTCGTTTAAAAGCAGTAATTTCCGGAAAACTTCGACATATTTGGCGAATTTTTGCTCGCTGACGCCAGCTTTCCTCACCGATCTCTTTTTATTTGCGGAGCGAGTTCTATCTAGGGCTACCGTATTCGACACTTGAATCTAACTCCGGGCCTCGCACGCGAGGCAAAATGTTTACAGCATCGATATGCTTATAAGTATACTTGTTAACAAGTAAACAAGTAAACAAATAAACTGGTGACACAGTAAACATGCCCCGCAAAACCGTCGCCATACGTGGCCTGGACACAGAGCTCTACACAGAGGTCTTCTCCATGGCCAAGAAGGACGGCAAACGCGTGGCAGACGTCGTAAACAAAGCCCTCGAGGAATGGATCAACAACGAGACCGATGAAGACCCCGCCGTATTCGATGGCGCACCATCTAACTCCGGAGCAGAATTTATTTTAGCCATCGACGATGAAGGCGAAGTTAGCCTCGGAAAGGAGGATATCAAGGAGATAGCCAAAGAAATGGGTCCATTCGCCATAGAGAGCATGGGGAGCCTCTTTTTCGAGAAAGACATCGACAAGAATGCCTTAAACAGCATCACTAGGATTTCTGTGCGGTCGGGCACCGTCAAGGTGCCCAGAAAGGCCTACGCCCAATTCCTAATAAAGTGCAAGATACAAGGAAAGCTCGACAAGTATTGAGCCCCGTTTATACGGTAGCAGGGGCGCAGGACGGAAGCTTCGAGCCTTTCCGCAGGGGCCTAGATAGGCCCTTACAGTACACTTGTCTATGTTTAACGAGGCTGCGGGGCCCCATTATACAGGATATCAGGCTGGCGTGTATAACGGTGGATGGGCTTGATGTTACGAAGGCCTTGTTGAAGGGCTTGGATTCGTGGGAGTTGGACGTGTTGATTCTGGGCGGAGCTACCTTCGCTGGTTTCAACGTCGTGGACGTTAAGAGATTGAACGGTGAGACGGGGACGCCTGTGATCGTGTTCAGCGGAGACCGTCCCGACATGGAAGCGACCAGAGACGCCCTGCGTAAACATTTCCCTGATTGGAGGGAGAGGTGGAGCCGCTATGAGATGCTCGGTGAGATTCGTTCGCTGAAAATAGGTGATTACCCGCCGGTGTACTACGAGGCCGTGGGCTGCTCCGAGGGCTTTGCCGCGGATGTGCTCAGGGAGCAGGCCGTGTCCTGTAGAACACCGGAGTGTGTGCGGGTGGCCGACCTGATAGCGAAGGGAGTCACTCCAGTATTTCGAGGTCCAGCGGGATGTTCTGGTGGTTCATGAGGTTGAAAACCGATATGACGCCGGGCGTGGGGTCTATCTTCATCCTCCTCTGGAACGGCGTCTGGTCCTGGAAGCTCCCCGAGCTCACCAGCGTGACGTTCTTGTACTTCCTGTGCTCGAAGATGTGGATGTGGCCCATGACGAGTACGTCCGGTGTCTCCCTGATGACCAGCCTATCGATCTTCTCGGGCGCTATGGGTGTGGACTGGCCGTAGATTGGAGCCACGTGGTTGCACCTTAATAGCAGCTCCACGCCTTTCACGGGGTTGTGGAAGTCGTGGCCCGGCGTCGAGCTCAGTATATCGTCTAGGGCCTTGCCGTGAGCCAGCAGCATCTTCACGCCGTGGAGACTTATAGTGGAGGGATTCGGCAGCAGATGGATCCGTTTGTCGTCGTAGAGGGCCG
>CAZGZR010000093.1:0-10366 GCA_964529745.1 uncultured Candidatus Bathyarchaeia archaeon | reverse complement strand
TGCCTAGGCTCCTGAGGAGGCTGTGGCCGGCGTGGCTGTGGCCGTCCATGAGGCCCGGCATCACCACCATCCTGTCGGCGTCGATCACTCTGTCGGCGTCATGGCTTTTAACTAGCTCAGCGGTCTCGCCGACTTCCAGTATCCTGTCCTTCTCTATGGCGACGGCGCCGTCCATCAACACCCGGCGACCCGGGTCCATCGTGATGACCGTTCCGTTCTTTATGAGGATGTCTGCCAACTATACCACCATTATACAGGGGTCTATACACCCTTACCCATGTACTCGCGAATAAGGTTAACCTACCTACACATTATTTTAATCAGGATTGGAATACTGCTTAATGAGGTTAGACGATGAGCTGTGGATGTGGAAGGCTGGCGAAGAAGAAGACGAATTGGGTAGTATACTATGGAGTGGCCCTTATTCTCATAGGTTTAGTGTTGATGCTAAGATGAGGATCTTGGTCGCAGGTTTAGATGTTATATCGGCTCGAACCTGATTCGCTACCTGAACCCCGATGTCATTTATTGTAGGATGTTTCGTTCATCTCTGGTGCAGGGATTCGCCGAAGGATGGCTCGTCTACTGGTGCGCTTTTATACCCTCTTAATGTTTCATAATCCTTATACAGTCAACTTGAATTTACCGACGGAGGGCGGCATACCTAGCCCCTTACCGTATATGGGTAAACTAAGGCTGCCCTCCATCCTTTTTGATGGTCTATTACCGAGATAAGTGGACGGATAATCTATGCTAAGCGATATCAGACGAGTGACGGCTTATAACGCATGAATCGTGTCCTGTATGAGACAAACTAGGCGTGTTTTGTCATAAAGGATACTGTTTTATGGGTCGTCGCCCAAGCCTTACTTGAATCTTAATGAAACGCAAAGCAATAATCATGGGAGCCGCGGGGAGGGACTTCCACAACTTCAACACGTTCTTCAGGGGAAACCCGGGATACGAGGTCGTCGCCTTCACCGCCGCCCAGATATCAGAGCTCGACACGGAGGCCGGCGTCGAGAAACGCGTCTACCCGCCGGAGCTATCAGGCCCCAGGTATCCCGACGGAGTAAAGATATACCCCGAAGCCCAGCTAACCAGGCTCATCCAGGAGCATGGAGTAGACGAGGTCTTCTTCTCCTACAGCGACGTCTCGGCGACGTACCTCCAAGACAAGGCCGCCGAGGTCCAGGCCGCGGGCGCCACCTTCGTCCTGCTGGGGCCCAAGGACACCATGATCAAGCCGAGTAAGTCCCTCATCAGCGTATGCGCGTCCAGGACTGGCAGCGGCAAGAGCCCCACCTCTAGGTGGCTGGTCTCGCTGCTCCGGGAGAACGGGTACAGGGTGGTGGTCATACGCCACCCCATGCCCTACGGTAACCTGGTAAAGCAGCGGGTCCAACGGTTCGAGACCTACGAGGACCTTGACCGCTACGACTGCACCATCGAGGAGCGTGAGGACTACGAGCCCCACCTGGACATGGGCGCCGTCGTGTACAGCGGCGTAGACTACGCGGAGATACTGAAGGCCGCCGAGGAGGAGGCCGACGTGATCATATGGGACGGGGGAAACAACGACTTCCCGTTCTACGTGCCGTTACTGCACATCGTCCTCGTGGACCCCCACCGGGCGGGGCACGAGCTCAGGTACTACCCCGGGGAGACCAACGTGAGGATGGCCGACGTGGTGGTCGTGAGCAAGGTGAACACGGCCGACCCGTCCAATATCGAGAAGGTGAAGGAGAACGTACGCAAGGTCAACCCGGACGCCAAGATAATGGACGCCAACATAGTCATCACCGCCGAGGACGAGGACACTCTCAGAGGGAAACGGGTGCTGGTCATCGAGGACGGTCCCACCCTCACGCACGGCGAGATGAAGTACGGCGCGGCCACCATCAAGGCCATGGAGAAGGGAGCCGAGATAGTGGACCCCCGGCCCTATACCAAAGGCACCATAAAGGAGGTCTACGAGCTCTGGCCCCACCTAGGCAAGCTGCTGCCCGCCGTCGGGTACAGCCCACACCAGATGAAGGAACTGGAGGAGATAATCAACGCCGTGCCCTGCGACGTTGTGCTAATGGGGACCCCCACCGACCTGCGGCGGTACCTCGAAGTCGATAAACCGGTTCTTAGAGTGCGCTACGAGTTCGAGGAGATCGAGACGGGGAGCCTCGGCATCGAGGTCTTCAAGGCCCTGGAGTAGTTCCCCTTAGCCCATTCTAAACGTTATATTCTCAGGTTCCCCTTTATGTTGAGGAGATTCTATTGGATGAGTATGATGTCCTGATCAAGGACGCGACTATAGTCGATGGCACGGGCAAGAAGGCCTACAAGGGCTCGATAGGAGTCAAAGGCGACAAGGTGGCGGCGGTAGGTAAGGTGAAGGGAGACGCCGTCGAGACGGTGGACGCCGAGGGCCTAACGGCCACCCCCGGGTTCATCGACGCCCACAGTCACGCCGACTGGACCCTGCTGTGGTTCCCCAAGGCGGAGAGCTACGTGATGCAGGGGGTCACCACGTTCGTGGGCGGCCAGTGCGGCGGAAGCCCCGCGCCGCTGGGGGAGCATATAAGGGTGCCCCGGATGCTGACGGACCACCTGCCGGAGCTGGACCCGTACAAGTACTACCCGAGGCTCCCCTACTACCCGCTGGAGCAGGTGAACGAGTGGATGGAGGAGTACTTCGGGTGGACGCTCGACTGGGACACCATGGCGGGCTACTTCGAGAAGGTGGAGGACGTGGGCGTCAGCATGAACTACGCGCCCCTACTGGGCCACGGCAGCGTCCGCACCAAGGTGATGGGCCTAGACTATAAGCGCTACGCCACCGAGGAGGAGCTGGCCGAGATGAGGGAGCACATCCACCAGGGCATGAAGGACGGCTGCGTAGGCATGAGCACGGGCCTCGACTACGACCCCGACGTCTTCGCGGCCCACGAGGAGATCATCGACGGCGTATCGGTGCTCAAGGAGTACGGCGGCGTCTACTGCCCCCACTGGAGGCGGACGGGCAGGCGACGCGGCATCGCCGCCGGCCACGTGCCAAACGAGAAGATCACCGCCCTCATGGAGTGCGTCGACGTACACAAGAAGACCGGAGTGAGGCTCCACTTCGCCCACCTCAGCACTGGCTGGCAGATATACCCCACGGCGCCGGAGGAGCTGGAGGCGGCCAACCTCAAGGCCACCATAGACATGATAACTGGGGAGAGCGGCGGCGAACTCGACATCACCTGGGACGCCATACCCCAGATGACCCGCAGCGGCTTCGCCGTCATGCCCTACCTCTGCAGCCTATACGCGCCCTGGCTCAGGGAGCTGGGGAGCCGCGAGGCCTTCGCCAAGTGGCTCAAGGTCGAGGGCTTCAGGGAGGAGGTCAAGGACGCCATACGCCGCGGCAAGTGGTTCATCAGGGTCGCGTACAACCCCAACACCAACCCCAGGTGGGCCGAGAACATATACGTCCTCGAGAGCAAGGTACCCGGCGTCGAAGGCAAGAGTATAAGGGAGATAGCGGCAGAGCGGGAAGCCGACGAGTGGGACACCTGGATGGACATCATCGCCGAGGACCCAGACGCCCGCGGAGTCACGGGGCAGCTGGAGCCCAGGAGGTGGGCCCTACAGTACTACACCCACCCCAAGGGCATGGTGGGGCTGGACACCAGCGTCTTCGACACCGAGTGGGAGATGAAGAACCCGCCCTATACGTTCCCCGGCATCAACACCTTCAGCGCGTTCCCCATGTTCTACATAAAGTACGTGAGGGACGGCGGCGTCTTCACGCTTGAGGAGGCCGTCCAGAAGACGTCAACCATGGCGGCCAAGGTGCACAACCTGAAGGGCAGAGGGGTCCTCAAGAAAGGCGCCTACGCCGACATCGTCCTCATGGACCTGCCTGGCCTCAAGGTGCTGGGAGACGAAATAGAGACGAGGCGTCACCCGGAGGGGGTCGAGTACGTTTTCGTGAACGGCGAGGCCGTCGTAGAGAAGGGCGGACACACGGGGGCCACGCCTGGCCGCGTATTGAAACGCGTCTAGGTTCACCCGAGGAGCGCGGGCTTCCCTTTTTCGAGGATCCGCCTCGCCTTATTGGTGAGGTGGAGGCGGCATCCCCCCTTCCCGTACACCCTGAAGAGGATGCCGGCCTTCACGAGCGCTTTCCGTTGCCTGTCCGTGAAGTGGGTGGTAGCCTTCTCGCCTTCGTCCACAAGCGTCAGCTCCCTTCTGTAATAGATCACGACGTTGACGAAGCTCTGCTCCGTCGGCGATATGTCTGATTTTTCCGGCAAATTCCTCTAGACTTACTTGAGCCGCTTAATAAAAAGTAAACTAAACTTTTTTACATGGGTTCTAGCCGCATGGATGTTCCGTCAGATCCTCAATAAGTCTCGAGGCCTGTCTATCCGCCTTTCTGATGCAGCATCATGCTTACGGCTGTGCAGTGGCTGCACTTGCCCTTGTCTCGAAACCCTGGGCATGTGCACGAGAAGCCTCCCTTTGGCGTCCGCACCACGTTGTAGGTTCCGTGGTCGCCTATGACGTTGAACCTCTCCCCGTCGAGGCGCTCCACCCTCCCGTTACGTACCAGCTTCTTGGCCTTGGCCAGCACGCGGTCGTGGAAACGTTTACGGCCTTTACGCATGCTACGTCTAAAGACGTGGAACGGCATTTATTACTTTGTCAGTCTTTCAGAGAATCTTCTCTAGGTTCCTCGCTTCCTCTTGGTGGACCTTGACAATTGCCTCGACGTATTCGCTCATCTGCATGAGCTCGTCGTCGATGGCTGTTTGGTTCTCGGTGATCCTTGAGAGGAGGTTTATGAAGCCGAGGGTCTGGAGCTCCTGGTTTATCTGCGTCAAACGTGCCAGCTTGGCTAATACGTCCCTGGTCTCGGGGTCTTGGATTTCTTCGATCTGCTGCAGTATCTCTGTGTACAGTGACTCGGATCGGTTCTTAGCCCAGGATAGCTGGTTCGTTGTGCTCGGCTTGGATGGCATCCAGTACCGTCCCACGCTGTCAAATAAAAATTTTAGCAATCAACGCCGGTAAAGGCGGCAATGCTAGAATCGTTCACATCTAAATATGGGTGTAAAGAAAATGTGGAGATGGAAAGGTGGCTTATAGCAGTTTCAGAGCCTCTGGGGAAGAGTAGTACTTTCCATCCGCGAAGAGCAGGGCCTCGTTTATCTTCAGTTCCTTAAGTATCCTGAAGAGTTTACTGTCCTTTACTTTGGCTGCCTTCATCTCGTTGTAGGTTTTGGGCTCCCGGCAGTGGTTGAGTATCTTGACAAAGTCCTCGTCTTCCAGCTGTTTCTTTAGTACTTCTATGTCCATTCTGTCTCACCTTCTCAGGCTTAAGGAAATAGGGTAGCGTATATATAATATATACTTTTTGTGAGTCTCACGTGCCATGGGATGGGTGTGAATATCTTATGGTAAAATCTGTTATAAAACAGGTAATATTTAACATGTTTACGGGAATAAGCCGTATGAAAAGTTTCTTGGATGATTGCGTTCAACAGGTTTCTCGTTTGGTTGATTGGTGGGCCCGATGAGATTTGAACTCATGATCTTCTGATTATCAGTCAGACGCCTTAACCGTGCTAGGCCACGGGCCCCTGCATCAGCATTGAATGCGCACCTCTATTAAATATTTAACTCTGGGCTGGTTTCTACTGTTTTCGTATTCTAGTCGATGGATACGTGCATACCAGGATCACGAGTGTGATCAATATGACTGTGAGGCGCATCGGCGTCTTTTCCTGTTCCTCGAGGGTTCCGCCGACGGGGTAGTTGTGGTCTGGTTGTGTGGCCAGAGTCAGGGTTATCCTAGTCTCTATGCCGTGGGCCTCCGAGTCGTCGTGGAGACCTATGTATAGGAGGTCGCTGGTCTGCTCCATGTTGCCTTGGCCGACGGTGTCGCCGGGGGCTACGCTCCAGTCCCACTGGTCTCCGCTGTCCAGCGGCCTCGTCATCTCGAACCAGTAGAACGTGGCGTCGTGTTGGCCTCTTCCCTGGACGTTGTTCTCGCCGGGGGGAGTGGCTAGTGTGTCCTGTTGCCATGTGTCGCCGTTGTAGTTGGTGAGGTCTGTCGGTGGTGCTAGTTGGTAGAGCCATGCGGCGTCGCTTCTGTCCCAGTCTGTGCCCGCTATTGTTGGCCAGAGATAGTATAGGAACGCCTGGTCTTCCTCGTCTCCTGGTATCTTGTCTTGGTATGCTATCTTCATGAGGATGTAGAGGTTTTCCTGGTCGTTCTTCACCCATATCTTGGTTCTCAGGTATGGTGGGCTCATTCCCTCGTTGAGTCCAAGGGTGATGATGTATGTGTTTGCGTCTGACCATTCTTGGGTGGCTGTTTCTCTTCCGTCAACCGTTATAGGGGTCTTCAGCCATGAGCTTTGTAGGGCGTAGTTTTCTGCGTGTGCTTGCTTTATGGCTGATACAATGTTGATTATTACTAGTAGAGCCAGAAGGATCTGTAGTTTATTTTTCATAATTCCTGTTTGAGGTGAATCGGTGTGTTTTTTTAGAATTGTTTTCTAAATTTTTTTGGTCTTTGTGACAGAATGTTTTAATCGGTTATGTGTGCGTGGGTCTTTGGTAACTAATTATCGGATAACAGGTTTTCAACGACATTAACTTCACGCCCCTACACGCTAACGGGGAAGAAAACTAGATTAGCTATGGACCCATGTATCCTTTGAATCCATTTGTCGTACGACTTAGTCATAAAGGATGGAAGGCTCTTCGACGGTGCAGGCAGCCCGTGGATAAAGGCCGACGTCGCGGTAAAAGACGGGAAAATAAAGGACATAGGCTTGATAAGTGGCACCGGGGACGCCCGGGTTGTGGACGCCTCGGGTCTATGTGTGAGCCCGGGCTGGATAGACGTGCACATGCACGCGGACCACACGGTCCTCGGCAACGCCCGGTGCGAGAGCTACGTGCATCAAGGCGTCACCACCGCCACCATGGGCAACTGCGGTCTATCTATGTACCCACTCCACGACGAACACAGAGATGACCTGATCCAGTACCTGAAGCCCTTCACCTCCGGGCTGGACCTGGACTGGGGCTGGAAAACCCTCGCCGAGTTCCTAAGCCTGATTGAAGCCAAGGGAGTCGGCATCAATCTCGTGCCCTTCGTGGGCCACGGCTCCATAAGGGTTAATGTCATGGGCTTCCAGGACCGGGACGCCTCACCCAGCGAGCTGGCGGCAATGAGGCGGCTGCTCGTGGAGGCCATGGACGAGGGTGCACACGGGATGTCAACTGGGCTCGGCTACCCGCCAGGGGTCTTCACAGGGGAGGACGAGCTGGTCGAGCTGTGCGGGGTCCTGAGGGAGAAGGGTAGGTTGTACTCGACTCACATGCGCGGCAACATCGAGAACCTCGAGGACGCCATCGAGCTGGGGTTCAGGGCGAGGGTGCCCGTAGAGGTTTCTCACATTGGCAGCTCATGCGCGTCCCACAAGCCGTTGTCGGGTAGACACGGGGTGACCACCCTGAAGGCGCTGGACGAAGCCAGGGAGAGGGGCCTCGACATCACCGCGGACATATACCCCTACACAGCCGGGTCGAGCCTGCTGTCACAGGTGATACCCGACTGGGCGCACGAGGGGGGCGTCGAGAAGATGCTCGCCAGGCTCAGAGACCCGGAGGTCAGGAGGAGGCTGGAGAGGGAGTTCTCCGAGGCGGGGGACCTGAAGGGGAGGGACTTCACCAAGGTCTTGGTCACGTATGTGAAGTCTGAGGCCAACAAGAGGTACGAGGGGCTGTCAGTCGCCGAGATAGCCGAGGCACGCGGGGTGCCGGTGGTGGACGCGCTCTGCGACCTGCTGTTGGAGGAGAACGCCGAGGCCATGAACGTCACGTTCTGGGGCGTCGAGGAGGACGTGGACACGCTTGTCAGGCACCCCTGCGTGATGCCGTGCAGCGACGGCTGGGTCCACGCCCCCTACGGGAGGCTCGGAGAGGGCAAGCCCCACCCACGCTGCTACGGGGCTTTCCCACGATACCTCAGGCTCTACGCGAGGGAGCGCCGGCTGTTTACATTCGAGGAGGCGATCAGACGCATGACGGGCATGCCCGCCCAGCGGCTCGGGCTCCAGGACCGGGGCCTCCTGCGGGTGGGGATGGCGGCGGACATCGTTGTGTTCGACGCCGAGACGGTGAAGGACGTGGCGACGTTCAGCGACCCCCACAGGTACCCCGATGGAATCCCCTACGTGGTCGTGAACGGCGAGGTGGTGGTGAGCGGCGGGGAGCACACGGGCGCCCTCGCGGGGAAGGTGCTCAGGAGAGGGTGTTGATCTGAAGCCCCTTGAGCTGCATTTCCTGGGCACGGGCGGCGGCAGGTTCGTGATGATCACCCAGAGGAGGCGCACCGCCGGCATCAGGGTGGTGCAAGGCGAGACCCAGGTGCACATCGACCCGGGGCCCGGCGCCCTCGTCTTCAGCAACTGGGCGGGGCTCAGCCCCAGGCGGCTGGACGGCCTCGTGGTGACCCACTGCCACCCCGACCACTACACTGACGCCGAGGTGTTCATAGAGGCCATGACGGACGGAACCAGGAGCAGGAAGGGGGTTTTCGCGGCCCCGCCCAGCGTGACGCGTGGGCTCGGCGGCCTCGGTCAATGCGTGTCCGACTACCACAAGGGGCTGGTGGGTGAGCTCGTCGATCTGGAGCCGGGCAGGGAGTTCAGCGTAGACGAGCTGGAGTTCACGGGTACGAAGGCCCTTCACTCCGACCCGTCCTCTACCGGCGTCAGGTTCAACGCACCGGGCGTCGGCTCCGTCGGCTACACGTGCGACACGGGGTACTTCGAGGGCCTGTCGGAGCAGCACAAGGGAGAGCGGCTCCTCATATTGTGCGTTATCTGGCCAAGGAATAGGAAGATTAGGATGCATCTCTGCACGGACGGTGCGCTGCGGGTGATCAGGGAGGCCCGGCCCTCCTCTGCCATCATCACCCACTTCGGGTGGGGGATGCTGGAGGCCGGCCCCGTCGAGGAGGCCGAGTATCTGCAGGAGGAGGCGGGGATACCCGTGGTGGCGGCGGTGGACGGCATGAAGGCCACCCTGGGGGAGCAGCTGGTGATCCAGGGGCCGAGGAAACGGGACGAGCCCCTGGTGTTCGACGTGTAACATAGAATCTGAAAGCTTTTATCCGACCACCATGAATGATTCGTTGTCTGAGGAGAGGCAAATGGGGTATTGTTTTGTCGATCCCCGTGCGGGGATCACCTGAAGACCCGGCGACGCCTAGTGGACAGACCGCAGCGGACAACCTTTTAAAGAAAGAGGCGGGGATATCCAGCCTATCAACTGCGTTTAGTCCACGGGGTGTGGAGGCAGGGGAGAAACAGAGATGAACGTGCTACCGAGGCGAATAGACTTCCTCGAGATGGAGGAGAAGTGGCAGAGCCGGTGGGAGGACGAGGGCATCCACAGATACGACTGGGACGACAGGGTACGCCCGGTCTACAGCATCGACACGCCCCCGCCCTACCCGAGCGGCGACTTCCACATGGGCAACTTCCTGAACTGGACCTACTTCGACGTGAGGGCCCGGTACAAGCGGATGAGGGGCTACAACGTGCTGTTCCCCCAGGGGTGGGACTGCCACGGGCTGCCCACCGAGGTCGCGGTGGAGAAGGCGAAGGGGGTCCGGAAGAGTGAGGTGCCGCCGGACGTTTTCCGCAGGATGTGTGAGGAGTGGATAGAGCAGTACATAGGCATCATGAAGACGGCGGTCATACGGATGGGCTGCAGCGTGGACTGGACCACAGAGTACAGGACCATGGAGCCCGAGTACATGCGGAAGATACAGCTCAGCTTCCTCCTGCTCTACGAGAAGGACATGATCTACAAGGGGGAGCACCCCATCAACTGGTGCCCCCGCTGCGAGACCGCCATCGCGGACGCCGAGGTGGAGCACGAGACGAAGCGGGGCAGGATATACACCATACCGTTCTACACCGATGAGGGGGAGGTGCTCATCGCCACGACGAGGCCCGTTTACCTGCCCGCCTGCGTCGCCCTGGGCGTCCACCCGGCCGACGAGCGTTACAGGCACCTCATAGGAGGCAAGGCCAGGGTGCCCGTGTTCGGCCAGGAGGTGCCCATCATAGCCAACGACGAGGTTGATCCCACGTTCGGCACGGGCGCCATGATGATCTGCACCTACGGCGACAAGGCCGACGTGGTGGCCGTGGCGCGGTTCAACCTGCCCGTCGTGAAGCTCATCGACGGACGAGGAATACTACAGCCCGTGGCCGGCAAGTACGCGGGGATGCCCATAGCCGAGGGGCAGGAGGCCCTCGTGGAGGACATGCGTGAAGCCGGGCTCATACTGGAG
>CAZGZR010000092.1:0-10371 GCA_964529745.1 uncultured Candidatus Bathyarchaeia archaeon | reverse complement strand
AGGTAGGCTTGGAGGGCCTTCTGAAGTTCGCCAAGGCAATAGGCGTGCTGCCGCCAAGGGTGACCCTGATAGGGTGCAAACCCAAGTCACTAGGCCCCACCCTGGAGCTCTCACCTGAGGTTGAGCACGCCCTCAAACCGGCGACGGAGATAGCCATCTCTGCCGTAGAGGAATTCCTCAAAGAATGAAACGATAAAAAATATGAAAAGTGAGTTAGATGTCGAGATGGCGGACGATCTTCTCGTCTCCGTTGAAGACCTGGATGGAGCACGCTAGGCACGGGTCGAAGCTCCTGATGGTCCTCACCACGTCCACGCCCGTCAGCTCACCCGCCTCGGATATGGGGCTGCCGACGATGGCGGCCTCGTAGGGCCCGAGGTCTTCGCCCAGCTTGGGGCCGGAGTTCCAGGTGCTCGGCGCCATGATCTGGTAGTTCTCGATGTGGCTGTTCTTCATGACGCACCAGTGGGCGACGCCGCCCCTCATGGCCTCGTGGAGGCCGACGCCTAGGCCGTCCTTGGCCTTCTTGTACTTGTTCCAGATCTTCGCCTTGCCGTCCTTGACGAGGCCCAGCCCAGCCAGCAACGTGTTGTAGAGGACATAGGCCGAGTAGGCGTAGTAGTAGGCTCTAGCCCTCACCCTCTCCACGGTGTTGACCTTCTCGGGTATCTTCCATTCGAACTCCATGGCCTCGGCGTTCCTGTACGGGATGACAGTGGCCTTGGGTAAGGCGAACTTTACGCTGCTCCCCGTGGACTCCGGAACGAGCTTCCCGGCTGCCGTGGCCCACATACGGGCGATAGGTCCAAGCTCCACGGTGTTGAGGTCGCCGCCGCCCTTCCAGTCCAGCCAGCGCACCGATGTGCCCCAGCTGTACTTGTCGTCCCACTGGCCGTATGCTCCGGGGTGGGGCTTGGTGATCTTGTTCCACGGGTGGTACTTGGTGACGGGGTTCCCGAGGGGGTCCTCCTCCACCAGCTTGCCCTCCCAGTCGTCGAAGTAGCTTGAATCCACCATCTCCTGGACGCCGACGTTGATCTCGACCAGGTCCTGGGTCTTCAATTCGCCGTCGAGTATGACGCCGGGTGAGACCGCCCGTTTCAGGGCCCAGTCCGCCATGTCCTCATACTTCGCGTTGTAGGCCGTGGGGTCCTCGTAGGCGCCGTAGGATACCATGTTGTTCTCCCTGGCGCCGCACTCCTCGTATCCCGTGCCAAGCACGAAGTCCAGGAGGTCGTCCATGACGGGCACGAACTGCTTCGCGTATGCCACGTTCTGAGCCAGCATGGATGCGTACTGCTCCAGGTCCGTTGGGGTCAGGGTCTTGGCGACTCCGCCGGGCACCAGCGTGTTGACGTGGGGGTGCTTCGCTCCCAGCAGCGACGCCATCTTCCTGCCCACCTTCTCGATGGCCAGTGAGCTCTGCCAGAGGCTTCCCGAGACGGGGTTGAGGCCGGTCATGATGTCCGCTATGGTGGCGTATCCGTGGTTCTCGGCGTGGGGGGATTCCGTCTCCTTCGCCTCGTCCCACCAGTCCGGGTTGGACTTCTCGACGATGGCCTGGCTGTAGTCGGGTCCCTCGAGGATGAGGCATCCCAGCGCCGCGTCGTATAGCTGCTCCGCTCCCAAGATCAGGTTCCTGACGGCTATCCCCATGGGGGGCGGGGGCGCCTGGTACGCCATGTCCACCGTCATCGCGGCGGCGACGCCGTGGGGCGTCGGGCACACGCCGCAGGTCCTCTGGGTGATCCAGATGGCGTCCGCGGGCTCCCTGCCCTTGAGGATGATCTCCCATCCCCTGAACATGGTGCCGAAGCTGCGGGCGTCGGTGTACAACTTCGTGTCAGTGTCTGCCTTTGCGTGGACTCCGAGGTGTCCCTCGAGCCTGGTCACGGGTTCTATGGTTATCTCTTGCTGTACCATTCAGTTCACCTCACAGCTCTCTCCCGGCCAACGCGTCCTTGATCCTGCTCCAGACCGCGTCCGCGCTTCCACCGAAGCTGCGTATCTTCTCCATGACGAAGAAGCTGGCAGGCGCCTTCGACAGGAACGGGCTGTACGGCGGGTCCGGGAACTCGGGCTCGGTGCAGCCTATGCAGGGTGAGCCCACGGTTGGGCAGCCGCCCACGCCCTCCACGAAGCCCCTCTTGGGGACGTCGCAGTGGCTTATGGGGCCCTTGCAGCCCATGGTTCCCATGCAGTATGGCTCACCGAACTCGTGGCTGTTCTTTCCGTCCGCGAAGAGGCCGGCCCTCGGGCAGTTCTCGTGGGCTGTGTGCTCGAACAGGAACAGTGGCCTGTTTTCCCCGTCCAGGGCCGGCAGTGGGAGGTAGCCCCTCACCGCCAGGACGGCGTACGCAAGCGTCTCAGCCGTGTGTTCTCCGTGGGCCGGGCATCCGGGGATGTTGATGATGGGTATGCCGAGGCTGCTCTTCCAGCCCCTCCCAAGGTAGTCCATGGCTCCCTTGGCGCCCGTCGGGTTGGGGTTGCCGTGGGGTATGCCTCCGAACGAGGCACAGGTACCCACGCACACGATGGCGGCCGCGTTCTTAGCCAGCTTGTCCACCCTGTCGTTGAACGTTACCGGGTTGCCCTCCTCGTCTTCCCCTATGACGCACCAGTAGCCCCCTGTCTCCTTGGCCTTGGACTCGTCGGGTATGGCTCCCTCTAGAACCAGCACGAATGGGGCCAGCTCCCCATTCTCCGCGGCCTCGACGGCCTTTAGGGCCTCCTCGCCCCATGGAAGCATGACTGTGGCGTGGTAGTCCAGGGTCACCCCAGCGGCTTGGGGTATGAACCCCGTGAGCAGATCCAGAAGGTTCGGGCTTGTAGCGTTCAGAAGCGAAACTGTGCAGCCGGTGCATGCCTGACCCGGCAGCCAGATCACGTGTATTTTATCGATTTCCGACATATTCTACTTCTCCTTTTTTCCCTTGTTTATACACACCAATTTTCTGTCATTGTATAAAGAACTTTTCACTTCAACACGCGCGTAGAGCCTTTTTCATTACATAATCATTGAAATAATGGGGCGGGTAATGATCAGAGAACGTTTAGCAACAAATATAGTGTGGTTGCTAGATAGTTTGTGGAAGTGGCCGCCATGAGCAGTCTGTTAGAGGTCATCTATGCTTTCTCTGTCGAGAAACTGCCGTACATCACCCTAATCGTGACGTTCATCGGGATAGTTTTACGCGTGTCGAGGTGGCGCTCCAGTCCGCCGGACCACGAGAAGATAAGGATGGACCCCGTGGAATCCGTTAAATACATTATACTTGACGTCGTTTTGTTCAGGAAGACCTGGAAAACAGACAAGGCTATGTGGCTTGCGTTGCTCCTTTTCCACGGAAGCGTGGCGGGCATCGTCTTCGGGCACCTGAGGGGCTTCCAGGTGTGGTCCATTAACATGTTCGAGGCTTTCGGCCACGCGTTCGCCGAGTTCATGGTGCATACGCTGCCCATCTACGTCGGCTACGTGTTCATCGCCACCCAGTTGTACTTCCTAGGGCGGCGGCTGATGCTTGAGAACAAGCAGCTTACCTCCATGCCCAACGACTACGTGGCGCTGGTGCTTCTCCTGTTGAAGAGCGTCGCCGGTCAAGGGATGAGGCTTGTGCCGCCGGAGGGGGTGCCTGCAACACTTTATAACGTGGTGTTCATTCCCCGTTTCGTCGTGCTGCACCTGGAGACCATCCCCAACTCCCACTGGTTCCACGCACACATAATCCTCACCCAGCTATTCATCATGTACATACCGTTCAGCAAGTTCATCCACATGTTCACGGGCGTCATCACGCCAGCAATATACGGCTCCAGGAGGAAGATGATTGACCGCTGAACCAGACGGGAGGGCGAAGGATAGCCTGGGCAAGTTCACCCGACGACAGGTGTTGGAGCTGGACACCTGCGCCCACTGCGCGCTGTGCACCGAGAACTGCCCCGCATACCACGAGTCCGGGGACCCGCTTTACGCCCCCGGCGTGAGATCAGCCATGGCCGTGAAGCTCTACGACAAGAAGCACAGCTTCCTGAAGAGGCTTTTCGGTGACACCGAGGTCACGGAGGAGGACGTGGAAAGGCTCTCGGAGAGCGCGTACCACTGCACCCTCTGCGGCCGATGCATGGAGTCGTGCCCCTTCGGGTTCCAGACCCACGAGCTCTGGTGCAGGGTGAGGGAGATAGTAGCCGATCTTGGCGGTACGCCCCAGAACGTCGCCAGGCTCGGTGACATGCTCGAGGAATCCATGAACCCGTACGGCCTTGAGCCCGATGAACGCCTCGACTGGGTGGACTACACCGGCCTCGACGAGGTCCCCGAGAAGGAGCAGGCCGAGGTGGCGTACTTCGTGGGCTGCACCACGGCGTTCAAGGGGGCCAACCACGACGTCGCCTTCAGCATATCCTCCATCCTAGACGAGGTCGGCGAGGACTGGACCGTCCTCGGGGAGGACGAGTGGTGCTGCGGCAACCCTAGCCTGTTGTCTGGGGACGAGGACACGGCGAAGGAGTACGCGCTGCACAACGTCGAGGCCCTGGAGTCCAGAGGCGTCAAGAAGGTGATCACCGGGTGCGCGGGCTGCTACAGGGTCTTCAGGTTCGAGTACCCCAAGCTGCTGGGCCGGGAGCCTGATTTCGAGATACTGCACGCTGTGGAGTACCTGAGGGACCTGCTGGCGTCCGGGAGGCTCAACCTAGAGTCCACCGATGAGAAGGTCATCTACCACGACCCCTGTGAGCTGTCGAGGCTCGGCGGCGTGATCGAGGCGCCCCGGGAGGCTTTGAGCCACCTGACGACGGCGCCGCTGGAGTTCGAGGAGCACGGCATCGACGTGAGGTGCTGCGGCGGCGGCGGCCTCCTCCAAGCGGTGGACAACGAGATGAGGTTGGGCATCGTGACCGAGAGGCTCACGGAGGCGAAGGAGAAGGGCGCCGACGTCCTCGTGTCGGCGTGCCCCGCCTGCAAGCTGGCGTTCACGGACGGCGTCCGCGAGAGAGGCGTCAAGATCGAGGTGCTAGACCTGTTGGAGCTGGCGGCGAAGCGGTTGGGAGCGCTATAGAGGCCAAGATGAATGTACTGTACAGCTACGGCGTGCTCCTGAAGCCTAAGGTCACCTTGGCGCTTCTCGCCCTCTACGTCACCTCTTTCCTGACTTCCTCGCTGTTCTTCGGCGGCGGCCCATTCGAGGCCATTTGGTTCCTCGTAGGGTTCATGGCGGTCACCTTCGCAGTGACGGGGAGCAACGGGCTAAACTGTTACATCGACAGGGACATCGACGCGGGGATGGCCCGCACCAGCGGCCGCCCCCTGGTCCTGGGCTCCATCCTCCCCCGATCCGCTCTCACTTTCGGCTTGGCCATGATGGCGGCCGCCTCGGTGATCGCACTGTGGCTGGGGCCGACCCCGGTCCTCATCCTCGTGGTGGGCGCCGGTAGCTACCTGCTTGTCTACTCCATGTTTCTGAAGAGGAGGAGCATGTGGAACGTCCTCGCCAACGCGCCCAGCGTGGCCGCGCCCGCCTGGTTCGGCTGGTACATGGGAGGAGCGCCGCTCCTGCCCATCGGGCTCCTCATGGGCGCGCTGGTGGCCGTCTGGAGCCTCCTCCACCTCTGGAGCCTGGCGTACGCGTTCAGGAAGGACTACCTGAGGGTTGGGGTGCCCATGCTCTCCACGGTCCTCCCCGACGATAAGGCCATCAAAAGCATACAGTTGGCATTAGCCGTGACGGTTGCCTCGTCTTACCTGTTGACGCCCTGGACCCGGTCTCTCACGTACGTCGCCGTGGTCACCGCCCTGAACGCCCCCATGGTACTGGTAAGCAGGGGCTTGATAGGGGGTAACCCCCGGAGGGCGGCGTGGCTGCTTTTCAAGCTGTCCGCGCCCTACATCGTGCTGTTGTTCCTAGCTTTCATGGTGAGCCAGGTGATCTGATCACCCTTTCAGGGAGCGTATTTCCTCGATGAACCCCTGCACCGCTTCATGGTGTCCGTCTTCTTGGATGGTTTCTCTGCTCGCCTCTCCACGCGCCACAGGCGCCTTGCCTAGCAGTTCATCGACGTCGGCGAATGCCTGCGTCACGTCCGGGCTGTCGTGCGCCAGGAAGACGGCGGTATCCGGGAGGCTGTCCCGGTGGCTATTGATGAACGCCCTCATGGGCGCCGACACGTTTCCCGCCCACACCGGGCTGGCCAACACCACGAGCCCATAGTCTTTGGGATCTGCATCGAGGGGCTGGATCTCCACGTCCGCCTTGCTTGCCCCCTGCCGCCCCGACTTTAGCCAGCCGAGGAGGCCCCGCCTGCTGCCCTTCTCTTTGATCTCTTCGGCGTCGGCGGCGAGCCCGGCCTGTAACTCGTCCACTATCTTCCTCGTGTTTCCCGTCCGGGTGAAGTAGACTATTAGGGTTTTCATGGGGTGTTCATGTGGAAGCGTCGAAGATAAAACATGCTCGCATGGTAAGGTTTTTAGTGTCGTTGTATTTTCTAGTACGCTGCGGGACCGTGGTCTAGATTGGTATGATCCGTGCTTGGGGTGCACGTGGTCGGGAGTTCAAATCTCCCCGGTCCCACCACTCTACCGGAAACATGCTGTTGTTACATAACATTGAGCAGTATCAATGACTCGTTTCTTGTGCGTGCGAAATCTTCACACACATAATATTAAGATGAAAATGAGTCGAGTTCGATGCAGCTATAAAGCGTCTTTGTCGATGCGTGTGAGGAAACAAATTGATAAGCCAAGATGTCGCCGGGCTGCAGGAGGCAGCGGGGGAAGATTTACCGACAGTCACCGACGAGTTCGAGTACAATGCCGGCCTGTTTAAGGCTCTGGCGGACGGGAACCGTCAACGGCTCCTTTACCTGCTTAGGGACGGCGAGAAATGCGTCTCCGAGCTTCTGCCCCACTTCGAAATACTCCAGCCCACGGTCTCTACGCACCTGCTGATGCTCGAGGAGCTGGGCTTCCTGAAGGTGAGGCGGGAGGGCAGGAAGAGGCTCTACAGCGTCGCCGACCCCAGTATCTACGAGAGGATCGAGGCCTTCCTGAAGGAACTCTCCGAACTGCTTGGCCGGTGATCACGGCCCCTTTTTTACTCTTAAAGTGATATTATCGCCCTTACCTAGCCCAAGTTGCTTCGCCGCGTTACCCTGGTTCACGGATATCTCGAGGTAGCCGCCTCCTGCGACCAGGAGCAGCGGCTCCCCTTCAGGCACTGCGCTGAAGCGTCTGGCGTAGGGCAGGTCTAGTTCACGGCCCCCCGCCTTCACGTTGAACCCTGCCTCACCTGATACGCCCAGCCTCTCCAGGGTCTCGTAGGTGACGTTGGTCACCAGGTTCCCGAAACCGTCTACGTGGATCACCTGGGCGTGCACGGTGTCGCCATCCAGACTGGGCGTGTAAGCGGGGAGCCTTATCATGTCCCTGATCTCGGTGCCCAGTTCATCGGGCGGCACGCCCACGCTCAGGTGGGCGCCTGTGGGGCCGAAGACGTCGCGGCCGTCGAAGACGTAGCTCACCCTCGGCGGCAGCATGTCCGTGTTGGTTATCCCCCAGATGGACTCCACCCCCAGGCGCTCCGCGGCGGGCGCCATGAGGCCGTTGTCGGGCCCGACGAACCAGGCGCCCCTGGCCTCGACGATGATGGGCTTCCTCGCGCTCCCGACGCCGGGGTCCACGACGCAGACGTGCACCGTTCCTTCGGGGAAGTAGGGCGCCGCCCGCGCGATGTGAAAGGCGCCTGACTCTATGTCGTAGTTGCCCACGTCGTGGCTGATGTCCACTATGGTGGCGTCTGGGCTGATCTTCAGAATGGCTCCCTTGACCTCGGCGACGTAGCTGTCCTTGATGCCGTAGTCTGTGAGCAGGGTGATGACTGGCATAATGTATTCTTCGTCGGCTTGGCTGAAAATTCTTTCCCGAGAACACCGCGGATATATTATCACTAAAAGCGCTGGTGCTTTCTGGGTCTCGATGATATAACGCATTAATAATTTGTGTCCGTTAGTAAAGAGTGAAACCTTTTGAAAAAGAAACAGGCGACTGGATCAACTCGGGACGAGAGGAGGCGAAACCTAGAGGATGCGTTGAGGGATGTACTACCTGAGGAGGACCACGCGGCCCTCATCGAGATGCTGTTGCTCGCTTCTGAAAGAGATAAGATCCGGAACAACGAACTCCAGATCCCAGAACCAGTGAAGGAGGACCTGCTGATGCTGCTGGAGAGAGAACGGGCTCTGATCCCCTTCGAGACCTCCAAGACCATCGCCTGGGAGGACAGGGTGCTGACGTTCAAACCGGGTGAGACGTATGAGGCGCCCCACGTAATCAAAAACATGATACGGAGGGCGGAGGAAACGGGGGAGCTCGACACCCGTCACGCCTTCAGGGAGTATCTGAGGGATATCGGTGAACCGGAGCCGGAGAAGATGACGGTCTTCTTCGATCACGTGTTCGATAGAGTTGAAAACGGGAGAATATCGGCCGAGGCTCTGTCGGAGATCGCTGAAGAACTGTCGCTGGAGCACAGGATGGGGACGATCATAGCGGAGCTGAAGGGAGGGGGCGTAATCAGCCCCCGCCTGAGGGACCCATCGACCCTCAGCTACGAGGTGAACCCGTTTCTACTGAAGTGCAGGCTATGAGGCTATATGGGGCTCTGGAACTCGCCGTAACCCGGCTTCCCCACCACCTGTCCGTCCTCGTAGACTATCTCGCCGCGGACCATGGTCAACACCGGCGCACCCGTCCCCTTCATGCCCTCGTAGGGCGTTATCTTCTGGATGGTGTGCAGGTCCTCGCCCCTGATGTGGAAGGGCTTAGCCATGTCGGCTATAACGATGTCGGCGTCGGCGCCCAGGACCATGTCGCCTTTCTTGGGGTATAACCCGTTAATCATAGCGGGGTTCGTGCTGAACACCTCCACCAGCCGCTCCAGGGTTATCCGGTCCTTGTTCACGGCGTCCAGCATCAGCGGCAGGCTTGTCTCTATGACGACGCCTCCGCTGGGGGCGTCGAATATGTTTTCCCAGCCCCTCTCCTTCTCCTCCTTGGTGTAGGGGGCGTGGTCGCTGGCCAGGACGTCGATGGTGCCGTCGTTGAGGGCCTCCCACAGCCTCAGCTGGTCGTCCTTGCTTCTTAGCGGCGGGTCCACCTTGGCGTATGGGCCCCTCTCCTTCATGGCCTCCCTGGTGAAGAGGAGGTAGTTGGTGCTGGTCTCCCCCGTCACCATCTGGCCCATGGCCTGGGCCCACTCGACGACGTCCACGGAGCCCGCCGCGGTCATATGGCAGATGTGCAGGTGGGCGTCGGTGTCCGCGGCCAGGGTCACGCACCTCATGGTAGCCTCCACCTCTGCTATCGCGGGCCTATAGTCGCAGTGCGCCATCGGGTCCGTGCGTCCAGAGGCCTTGGCCTCCTCCATGTACATGTCCACAAGGTTGCCGTTCTCGGCGTGCACCAGCAGCGGCTTGTCGAGATCCGCGAGTGTGTTCATGTGCCTGAGCAGCGTGTAGTCGCTGGCGGCCAGCTCCTTGAACCGGGCGATGAGGAAGCTCTTGAAAGCCGTGGCGCCCGCCTCGCTGACGGCGACTATGTCCTCGGTGGGAACCTCGCCGGCGCCGCCGATGAACGCAAAGTCTACGAGGCTCTTGGCGTCGGCTATCTTCTTCTTCTCGTTGAACGCCTCGACGGTCACCGTGGCAGGTACCGTGTTGGGCATGTCAACCACCGTGGTGACTCCCCCCGCCGCCGCGGCCCTGGTTCCAGACTCGAAGTTCTCCCTCTCCGGGAAACCCGGGTCACGCAGGTGGACGTGCATGTCCACCATGCCGGGCATTACCACCTTCCCCGAGGCGTCTATGACCCTGTCGGCGGCGGGCTCACCCGACCTGACGACGCCCACTATCCTGCCGCCGTCTACGATCACCGAGCCCTCGGTGATCCCGGAGGGCAGCACCAGCAGGCCGTTCTTGATAACTACGTCAACAGTCAATTCGCAGAATAAGGAGATGGACGGGATTAAACTCTTTCCAAATCAGAGGGGTATGACGACCTCGGGCCTCTGTATCCTTGAACGGATCTGAGTGGTGCCGTCCACGCAGGCCAGCCTTCCCTCATGTTCTTTGAGGAGGCTGAACCTCACGTCGTCCATGGGGTTGACGCCGAAGCCCTCGGTGATTATGAGGGTGAACCCGAAGTCCTCGCCTCCCGTGACGCCGACCCCGATCTCGTATCCCAGGAACTCGGTGAGGTCTTTCTGGTCGATCCCCCCGACGACCACCGCGTTGACGCCGTTCCTGGCCGCGGCGCGTAGCGCGTCCACCGTGACCACCGAGCCACCCACCACCACCTTGCCCCTGTGCTGGGCCTTGATC
>CAZGZR010000091.1:0-10396 GCA_964529745.1 uncultured Candidatus Bathyarchaeia archaeon | reverse complement strand
ACCAGGTCCAGGTAGGCGTCCCTCAGCTCCATGAGGCTGTCCTTGAGGTCGCGCAGTGCGTCGGCCGCCGCCTCGTAGTCCTCCTCAGCAAGCCTTTCCTCAGCCAAGGCGAGGCGGCCCTCGGCCTCCCCGTGTATCCTCTCAAGCTCGCCGGTGTCGAGCCCCAAGCGGCCCAACTCGTCTATGATGGTGCCCGTGCGGTCGAGCACCCGCTCCCCGACGTTCACCCAGTGCTGAAGCACCCTCTCGGCCGGGACCTGCACCTGCAGGTCTCTCACGTGGTCCGCCAGCTGCCTCGACAGCTCCAGCGCCTCCAGCGAGACGCGGAGAATCTCGGCGTTGTCCTGGTCGGCGAGAGCCGCCTCCAGCTCGTCCCTGAGGGCCGCTATCTCGTCCAGCTTAACCTGGGCCCCCGAGACGTCGTAGCCTCTCTCCTCCAGCAGGTCGAGCACCTGCTGGGCGCGCTCCACGCGTATGTCGAAGTTGGCCAACGTATTCCTATTCCTAGACTGCCAGTACTCGTCCCTGAGCCCCTCGAGCCGCCCAGAGTCGTCGTCGATCCTCTCGGCTATCCTCACGAGGAGCACGATGGCTCTGCCGTCGTACTCGCTCATGCGTTCCCGGGTCTCCTCCCTGAAGCTCGTCGTGACGTCCCTGAGGCTCCGTATGTAGTTGTTGAGGCCGACGTGGGTGTCGTAGGACTCGATGTCGGCGACAGCCTCCCTGTACTCGTCTAGGATGGCATCTAGGCGGGCAGACCCCTCCCCGTCGCTGATCTCGTCGATGTAGTCACGGACAGCCTCCATGGTGGTCTCCTGCAGGGCCAGGAGCCAGGTGAGGTGCCTCCTCCGCGTCTCGACCTGGTTGTCCAGGACCGGGTAGTCTAGGGCCGCCGCCATCCCCGGGGCCAGCAGGGACGCCACCAACAGAAGTGCCGCAACCTTCCTCATCAGTAGATGTCCCCCAGTCCCTCGTTCTCGGGTTCGAGCTCGAAGAGCTCGATGGACAGCTCGTCGCCCGGCTGGGTGGCGTTGAAGGCCCCCTGCTCCAGATCGGCTATGAGCTCCATGATCTCGGCGTTGATCTCATCGTATTCCTCGGCGCCCACCTCTACCTCGGGCTCCTCAGCCGCGGGCGTCTCGGCCTGCTGCCTAGGCGCCGTCAACATTCTTCCCGCCGCTATGACGGCGATTAGCGCTATGGCTGCCAGTAAAACCTTGTTTTTCATGGAGTCCAGAACGGTGGATGGTTATTAAGCTGTTATTCTCTGTAAAACTAGATCAGTAAATTGATGGTACGGTTCGGTAGCTAAGGTTTACTCCCGGCTACCCTTCAACCTCGGAAAAATGTAAAGGTAATATAAAGTCTCTAAGACCTGTATTTTCTAGGTGAAACACGTTGAGTGAAGATATGAGGAGGGCGCTGGAGAAGATAGGAATCCCGGGTAGGGACCTGTACAGCCTCCCGACCTCAGATAAAAAGTTCCTGGACGGCTGCGACTACAGGATAGAGATATCCGGCGTCGAGAGGCCCGAGGTCCTCGAGGCCCTCATCGATGAGAGGAAGAAGCGGGACGTGCCGGTGCACAAGCTCGTGAGCATGTGCATGGGCTCCACCCTGCTCGACGACCAGGAGATAAGGAAGTTCGCGGAGCTGGCCGCCGCCGACGAGATGGAGGTGACCGCCGTCCCCGGCCCTAGGCCCGCCTGGGACAACGGGAGGGGCGTCGCCACCGAGGAGGGGAGACGGTGCGGCTTCAGGCACAGGGGCTGCGACCAGATCAACTACTTCCTCTCCGACGTCATGAGGTGCTACGACCTGGGCATACGGGGCTTCATGGTCACCGACGAGGGCCTCATGTGGATAATCACCCAGCTCAAGAAGGCCGGGGAGCTGCCCCAGGACATCAAGGTCAAGGTCTCGGTGTGGACCGGCCACGCCAACCCCGGCGGCGCAAAGGTCATGGAGCTCATCGGCGCGGACACCTTCAACCCCGTGGGAGACCTCACGCTGCCCATGCTGGCCTCCATCAGGCAGGTGACCGAGATACCCATGGACATCTACGTCTACTACTTCGAGTCCTTCGGCGGCGGGAACAGGTTCTGGGAGACCCCCGAGATCACCAGGATAGCGAGCCCCTGCTACTACAAGCTGGAGCCGGAGGTCTCGTCGGGGGAGGCGTACAAGCCGTGGGTGGACCCGGGTAAGCTCGCGTTCCTGGCCAGGGAGAAGGTGAAGTACGCCGAGATCATCAGGGGCCTAGTGGAGAGTCACTACCCGGAGGGAAGGCTCTCGGAGCAGGGCGCCAAGGACCTGGCGATACCTGAGCCATAACAACCCCCCCCCCTTTTTCCTGCCTACACTTCGGAGGATGGTTCAAGGATAATGTTTATATGGCTCGCCGAGTCTCAATACAACAAATATGTTTCCGGATGGGAAATAAATTGTCCATTGAGGTCGAGATGCAGATACTTAACACGGTGAAGGAACACCCCTCCGGCGTCAGAGAGCTCTCAAAGACCATAAGAAGACGAACCCAGACCGTGGTCTCCACCATCAAGACGATGAACGCCGCGGGCCTCGTGGACGTAGAGCCGGAAGAGACGGGTGGAAGGGGGAGGCCGAGGCAGATCATCACGGCCACTGGGCTGGGCGAAGACTACCTAGAGACCTACAACAGGCTCATGCTCAAGCCCCTGAGGGGCAACAGGAACGATCTCATGAAGGCCAAGAGGGACGCCGAGTACGTCAACAGGCTCGTGGAGCGGGGCAAAGACCCCTACGCGGCCTTCCTGGAGCTGAACAACCTTGTCAGGGCTAGAGGAGACGCTTAGAAGGATAGTGTCCCTCCTCGACGAGAGGGAGATGGACTACATGATCATCGGCGGTTACGCCCTGCCTCACTATGGGAGGGTGAGGGTGACCCTAGACATCGACGTCGCGGTGGCCACACCGAACGAGGAAACTTTCCAAGCCTTCTGCGGTGAAGCGGAGAAACAGGGCTACTCGGTCTACCTCGGCTCCTACGAAAACCCCGTCTGCCTCTTCCACGACAGGGTCACGGGCTACGAGGGCGAGGTATGGACCAGACCCGACGGGGTCGAGTGGGATCGAGACACCCTGGAGAAGCGGCGAAGATTCAGCATGGGCGGGGTTGAAGTTTGGGTGGTATCCCCCGAGGATTTCATAGTATCGAAGCTGGCTAGGCCGGACCGCGGGGTGGTCGATGAGCAGGACGTGAAGAGCGTCCTTGAGAGGGACGACGTCGAGCTGGATTGGCGATATCTGGAGGAGAGGGCCGAGAAAGCCGGGGTTCTAGCTCTGCTTGAGGCCATCAGGAGCGTATGAAGAACTCTTAATGAGCCGTGCTTGAATATTAGGCACATTAACTCAGTCAAGTCTTCAGCAATGCAGCAGCGATAAATCCCGTGACGGCTATCAATAGGCATGGCGTCTATCGTCGTCTACTACTCTAAATCGGGTAACACGAAGGCCGTCGCCGAGCACATAGCTGAGGAGCTGGGCTGCGAGGCCCTCCCCGTGAACCTGATGGAGAAGAAGGGCCGGGGAACCAGGGAGGAAAGGGACAGGGAGAAGGCGCTCTACGCCGCCGCGCTGTGCGGGGCCTCCGCCTGCAGGCTGGTCGTCGTCGGGACCCCCACGGGGTTCCAGAAGCCCAAGTCCATGATCAGGCGGTTCGCGAGGGACGTGGACGCCGAGGCGGCGGCGCTGTTCTGCACCTACGAAAACAAGATCGGGACCACCCTGACCGATCTGGAGGAGACGCTGAGGGAACGGGGGATTAAGGTGGTGGGCGCCCTCGGCCTCGACTGGCTCAAACAGGGGGCGTTCGAGGGGTTCGACGACGAGGCGAGGAGTGTCCTCCTCGGCAGGACCAGCGGATTTGTCAGGCTATGCAGGGAAGAGCTCAAGCGAAGTTGAGACGGGATTTACCTATTCCCTGCTATTCAGTAGATGTTGGGCGCCTTCCACGAGGAGTATGCCGATGACGAGGCTGGCCGCCGTGTTACTCAGCAGGCGGTCGATGCCGCTGACGACGGTTACCTCGAGCACGAGGTGGATGACCAGATCGGCGACCAGCCCCTGTCTCCAGGGTGGGCTTGTGGTGTCCTTTTCTCTCTGCATGCCTTTTCTGATATTCGATAAGGGGTGATCAGCGCCAATATATGATCCGCAAAAACCTGATCAGAAACTGATCATCAGCTCAGTGTTAAGATGCAGACGGTTCCCAATCGGATAAAATTTAGAGGCTCGTGTTGCCACGCGCCTCGATCGGTTCTAAGACGCTGCCTCTATTTCCTCTGTCCTCTGGCTCCTGAAGTACCTGTACGCCCTGAACCCGCCGTAGCCGACGGCGGCGAAGGGGCCCAGCACTATCACCATGGTGATCATGCCCTGGGTCACGGTGAAGAGGACGGAGAGCCCCGCCCTCACGGGCTCGCCCCAGTCCACCTCCGGGAACCATGCCAGATGGGGCTCCGGCTCCTCCTCTGGCTCGAGGTTCAGGTTCACGGTTATGGTGGCTAGCTCCACCCTGCTGTCCAGGTAGTTGATCCTGCCCTGGAGGCTCTCGATTCGGCCCCTGACCCGCTCAAGCTCCCGCTCCACCTTGAGCACCGAGTCCACGGTGTCGCCCATCTCCATGATGTCGAGGAGCCTCTGCTCCTGTCGCTCCATGTTGGTGAGCTCGGCCTGGAGGTCCACGTACTCCTCGGTGACGTCCTCGCCCTGCAGGTTACGGCTCTTGACCTCGCCGAGTCCCTCGATCTCCTCGACGGCGTCGTCGAACCGTCTCTGGGGGACCCGGATGGTGATGGAGCCCCTGTCGTCCCTCGTGCTAACGGTGGAGACGAAGCCGCCGTGGCTCTCGGCCAGCAGCCTCAAAGCGTCGACCGTCGCCTCCACGTCCTCGACCTCCAGCTCCAGCCGGGCCGTGAACACCACCAGCCTCTCCGCGTAGAGCTCGACGGCCTCCACGTCGTACTCTGCCTCGCCGTTGGAGCCGACGCCGAACAAGACCGTCAACGGGCTCGCGGAGGCCGCCTTAGCGGCGTCAGCCGCCGCAGAAGCCGCCGTGGCGGCAGCCGAGGCCGCGGCGACGGCGGCGTCGCTCGTATCAGACGCGAGCATCACCGCCTCGCCGCCGGATGAACGCTGGTAGCTTAATCCGGACGGGGTTAATGATGCCTCGCCGGGAATGTATCTGCTTCCCACCATGTACGACGAGAAGAGTAGCGCGACGAGAGCCGCTGCGGTGACCATGCCCTTCTTTGTGGGTCTAGGTATTCGTTTAAATCCATTCATGCGTATTCCTCGTTAACTGTTTCAGTTTTAGATGAAGAAAGCGCGTATATCATCCTACGTATTTGAACGAGTGTTCTAAAACGTACAACGGCGATCGCTGATCACCCGACGCATACGGTGAACAGGGTTTTTACAGGCTCCTCTTCAGTTGAGCCACAGAGCCGGCGACCAGTGCCAGACAGTAGACGGTCAACACGGCCAGGTCAAGCACGAGACCGGACACGGCTCCGCCCATCACCGCCTTGAAGGCGTCCACGGAGTACGTCAAGGGGAGCAGACGGGCCACGATCTGGAGGGCCCGGGGCATCCGCTGCAACGGTATGAAGACGCCGCAGAGGAATATCATGGGGAAGCGGAAGTAGTTGCTCAGGGTCTGGGCCTCGAAGACCTCCTTGACGGACACGGCCACCAGCGCCCCGAGGGCCGAGTGGGCCACGACTGTGAGCAGTAGCACGGCGGTGAACCCGGGCAGGTTTGTTATCTGGGCGCCGAGGAAGACCGTGGTGAGGACCGTCATGACCGTTGAGATCACCAGGCCGAACACTGCGCCGCCCAGTATCTTCCCCAGCATTATCGAGGCGTGGCTCACGGGAGCCAGCAGCAGCCTCTCGAAGGCTCCCACCCGCTTCTCGAAGGTGATCACTATGGCCTCCATGCTCGTGGTCCCGAAGAGCGCCGCCATGGCTACCAGGCCGGGGGCCAGCTCAGTCAAGCCGTCGGGGTTCCTGAGGCTGAAGGCCAGCGCCAGCACCACCGGGAAGAGTATCCCCCAGCTGATGTTCGGCGGCTTGAAGTAGTACGCCTTCAGGTCCTTCTCCAGGATGGCGGCTATCCCCTCAAGCTCCTCGGCGAGGCTCAACGTTTCCCCTCCTTCTCGGTCTTCATCTGGTCGGCGGAGAGCCCCGTGATGCGGATGAAGGCGTCCTCCAGGGTGGGCTTCAGGGTGTTGACCTCCGTTATGCGGAACCCCATCTCCTCGGACAGGCGGGACAGCGAGTTTATGGCGGCCGGTATGTCCCGGGTGTATATCCTGACCCTGTCCCCTGTGACCGTGACTTCCTCGGCGGGGACACCGCTCAGGGCTTCCTCCGACAGAGGCCCGCCATGCTCAACCACCGCGTCCAGCACAGGCATCTCCTGCGCCGCGTCCTCCAGCGCGCGGGGGGTGTCGATCATCACTATCCTTCCGTGGACGATTATGGCTACGCGGTCGCAGAGGAGGCCGGCCTCCTCTATGTAGTGGGTGGTGAGGAAGACCGTGATCCCCCTCTCCTTGAACTCCTGGATCATGCGCCTCAGCGTCTTGGCGCTCACGACGTCCAGCCCGGAGGTGGGCTCATCGAGGAAGAGTATGTCCGGCTCATGGACCAGCGCGGCGGCCAGAACGGCCCGCCTCTTCAAGCCCTTGGAGAGACTGCCGAAGCGTCTGCCCCCGTGCTCCACCAGGTCGAAGGAGTCTAGGAGCCCCGCGATCCGTTCCTCTCTGACGCTCGCGGGGACGTGGTACAGCTTCGACACGAAAAGGAGGTTCTCCCGCACGGTCAACTCGTCGTACAGGTTGGACGTCTCGGGCACGACCCCTATCTTCTTCTTTATCTCGACGCGTTCGCGTACAACGTTGTACCCGTCTATGAAGGCTTTCCCCCCCGTGGGGTCGATGAGCCCCGAGAGTATGTTTATCGTCGTGCTCTTGCCCGCGCCGTTGGGGCCCAGGTAGCCGAACACTTCGCCGCGTCCCACCTCGAAGCTCACGCCGTCGAGCGCAAGCTTGTCGCCGTACCTCTTGGTTAGCCCCTCAACGACTATGGAGTTCTCCAACGATGCGCCCCCCGAATATAGGTGTCGAGCCGAATAAGTCTACGGATTCTAGCCACCAGAGTTCCACCGTGAACTAATAAAAAGAAGAAGAGAGCTTGGGTTATCTAGTCGATGCCTTCCCCAACGCCTTGACCAGCGCCAGGAGGATTCCTATACCCTTCTGGGTGTCATCGTCGCCCAGCGCGCCGAGGATGCCGAACATCCCCATCTTCGGCGGGTCCATCATGGCCTTGTCGAACTCCGGGTCCATGAGGGCCGCCTCCAGGAGGTCAACGATGTCGCTGCCGGTGAGGCCGTTCACCAGCTTCAGCAGCTGCGCCATCATGCCCGAAAGGTCCTGTATGGCCTGGTCGTTGAGGAAGGTCATGATGAGCCCGAAGGTGTCTATGAGCTCGACCATGGACTCGACTGTGTGGGGCTCCAGGGTCACTCCGCTACTAGTTTTCTCTGTCACATTCATCACCTACATTATCGCCTTCGCCGTCAGATCGAAGTAGATGTAGTAGTACATCCGGTAGATGAGCCAACCCATCTTGCCCGAGCTGAACGACTTCGCCGGGTTGCCGTACGTCCACGTCACCATGTACGCCTTGCCGTCCGTCGAGGGCGTGTAGGATGACTCCACTATGGGGCATCCCTGCTCGCCCTTGTAGATGGACTTGACGCCGTTTCCGTGGTAGTCGTTTATCAGGTTCTGGCCCGTCTTCAGGGCCTGGAAGTGGGCGTTGATGCCCATCTTGTTCATGGTGATGGGGCCCCCGTCGCCGACGGCGTAGACTTCGTCGTAGCTCTCCGAAGGAGACTTGCTGTACTGGAGGGTGTACTTGTTGGTGGGCAGCCACCCCTTGTCGTCGCTTATCCCGGAGTCCTGCATAGCCTTGGCGCCCCTGTGGGGCGGTATGGAGATGAGGAGATCGTAGTCCACCGTCTCACCGTCCGCCGAGGTCACGGTCTTGGCGTCGGGGTCCACCGACTCGGTCTTGAAGTTGTACCGGCGGTCCACGTCCCTGCCCTCGCAGCCCTTTCTCACCTTCTCGTCGTACACCGGCGGCCCCACGTTGTTTATGGGCCAGAGGAACGTGATCTCGGTCTTGTCCCTGATGTCCCCCGTCCGCACGTACCTCAGGTAGTCGTCCAGCAGCACGGTGAACTTGCTGGGGGCCCCGGGGCACGCGATGGGCATCTCGGGCGTCGTTATCACGATCTTGCCGCCGTCGAACGTGTTCAGCTTCTCCCTCAACGCGAGGGAGCCGTCCATCGTGTAGAAGGTGTTGTAGTCGTCCACCAGGCCGGGCACCGTCTCAGGTGCCAGCCGGGCGCCCGTGGCTATCAGCAGGTAGTCGTATCCGTACTCCTTGCCGCTCTTCACGGAGACCTTCCTGTTCCCCAGGTCAACGTTGGTAACTTCTCCGTCGTCCCCGTAATAGGCGTCAGCCCTGGGGCTGATGACCTTCTTCATGGGCCTCATGATGTCCTCGGGGGCCAGCAGGTGGAAGGGCATGAACGTGTAGCCGGCGGGGTTGTACGCCGTTTCGCTCTTGTCCAGCACCGTCACGCCGAACTCGCCCTTGGCTATCTCGTTTCTCAGCTCCCTGGTCACCTTGTTCGCCACTATGGAGCCGGCGGCGCCGGCCCCGAGTATCAACAGATTTTTCTTCGCCATCATAACCACTCGTCAATGAAACAATGTTTCATTTCCCACTCAAATTACGTTATAAAGATAAATAATTTACCTCTCAACCAGACCAACCTATAAAAAAGGTTTAGATACCATCAGAAACCCGATATACTGAACCTCTTTGAGGTACGACGACATCGACAAGAAGATACTGGAGCTCCTCTCCCAGAACAGCAGGCTCAGCGTAAGGGAGATATCCAAGATCATAGACTCCAGCCCCCCGACGGTGTCCCGCAGGATACGCAGGCTGGAGGAGAGGGGTATAATCAAGGGGTACGTCAGCATCATCGAAGACGAGGAGCTGGGCTACGACTGCCGCGCCCTCCTGCTCATAAAGGTCAGCGGCGGCGCCAACCCGGAAAGGATCATCGACGAGATGAAGGACAACGAGAGGATATGCAACCTCTACACCACGGTGGGCAACTACGACATCATCTCCACGGCGACCTGCCCCCAGCTGGACGGGCTCTCAGAGTTCATAGACGGCCTCAGGAAGATCGACGGCATAGCTTGGATAGACTCGGTGCTCATCACGTCCAGGGAGAAGGTCTTGAAGAAGGTACTCACAGAGTAAAAACAGATGACAGAATACGAGGCCGGTGTAAACATCCCGCCGCGGCATGGCTTTGGCTGTTCAGGGTTTATTGTCCTGAGCCGAAAAACTGGTAGGCTGTCTACTTAAATCCTGTTAGAACGGAAAAGGGCGGTTACTCGTCTATCCTGAGATAGTCGTTCTGCCTAAGCCAGTGCGCCTGGTTGCTCGTGTACCTGAAGACTATGTCGCCCTTCCGGTCCGACTCGAACTCCCAGGGGCTTATGAGCACCACGTCCCCCTCGCGCACCCAGCGGCGCTTCTTCATCTTGCCGCGGACGCGGCACATACGGGTCTCGCCGTCCTGGCACTTAACGTTCATGCGTGCCTGGCCGTAGTTCTTCGTGACTATGCCCAGTATGTCGTACTTGTTGGGGAGCTTCATGTTCCTCCGGAGGTCGCCTTCGTTCTTTACTAATCGTTTACCCACGTTGATGCAAATCCAACCCTATTAAAGGGTGGTGCCTTTTAAAGGGCTCGTTGAAGGGCATCCCTAATAGGTTTTCCAGGTTTTTTCGGTTTTTAGGAATAAATTTTATAGGAATAATTAGTTTTTCATAGGAATCCGATTTAAAACAGCTAGTTTTTCCTACATTTTCTGGCTTTTATTCATCAAAATAACATAAATGTGGGTTCACGGCTCACCCCCCGGGTTGATTTACCGGATGCACGTCACGGCTTAGGCGACGCACTCTATCTCCACGAGCATCTCGGGCAAGACCGGGCCGATGACCACAGTGGTCCTAGCCGGGTGTCCCCCATGAAGGGGTTCACGCCGACATGGAAGCCCTACAGTAAAAATCTTCCCCAATGACCACAGGGGAACACTATTTGAACCGCCATCCCTTGGGGGAGACAGTGCATTATATGCGGTCAACTATGAGTCAGGACGTAGACGAGCTGAGGCGGCGATGGCGTTGAAGAGGGTTGATGGCTCGCTGCTGATGGCTGCCTTGCTGGTGGTGGTGGTGGGGGTGTACACG
>CAZGZR010000090.1:0-10473 GCA_964529745.1 uncultured Candidatus Bathyarchaeia archaeon | reverse complement strand
ATGACGTCCTCCACGAAGCCGCCTATGTAGTCGCCCAGGCGGTCCCCGAAGTCCTCGCCCCGGAACGGCCCTCTCACCTTTGCTTCCCTCCACGGCTTCCTGCGCCTGTAGTACGGCTCGTCCTCGTCATACCACTCGTCCTCCGTCTCAGGCTCTTCCTCATGGGGCTCTTCTTCCGGGGTCTCGACAGGCGCTTCTTTTCCCCCGTCTTCCTCGGAAGCCTCGGCCTCTTCTTCAGTCTCTTCGATCCGCTCGGATATATTGAGAAGCTGTTCACGCAGGAGGTTGACCTCCTCCCTCAGCTTCCTCATCCTCTCATCGTCGTTTTCAGACATCCAAACACATCCCATCCGCTAACCATCGATAACTATTCTAATATTATCGAAATAAAAACGAATTATATCCATTTAAGTCTTATGGACATAGAGCTGAAAACCATTTAATGCGAATATAGTGTCGAGCCTCAGAAGACCTGATCGTGATCAGGTATCATCTCCTATACGTTCCTGATGTGAGGCAGGATATAGCCCGCTAGGCCCTTCACGAACCCAGCTGCAGTTGTGACCAAGTCAATACAAATAGTTAAACCAATATTCGCAGTGTTTACAGGAGTAACCATCGGCGAAAAGACCAAAATAAACGGAGTAGAGGAATATAGACATGACAAAATCCGAGTCACCCAAGAAGATCGTCATCATCGGGATGGGAACCGGCGGCCTGTACGCGTCCAGAGGCGCCACCAGCTTCGACAGGAGCGTCGAGATAACCATCATCGAGAAGAGAGACTACGACATGTTCTCCCCCTGCGGGCTTCCATACGCGATAGAGGGGAAGGTGCCCAGCTTCGAGGACCTGAAGCACAGCGTCCCAACCACGAGGCGGCTCCAGAAGCTCACCAGCCACGAGGCCCTGTCAATAGACACGGGGGGGAAGAGGGTGGAGGTTAAGGACCTGGAATCCGGCGAGGTGTTCTGGCTGGACTACGACTCCCTCATAGTCTCCACGGGCAGCGACCCCATCATACTGCCCATCCCCGGCGCCCACGAGCTCCTCGGGAAGGGGGTGCACGTCGTCACCAACCCCGAGGAAGCCGAGGCCCTCCGGGACGCAGCCCTGGCCAGCGAAAGGGCTGTCGTCGTCGGCGGCGGAGCCATAGGGCTGGAGATAGCGTTCGCCCTCAAGGAGCTGGGGCTCGAGGTCTACGTGACCAAGAGGAGCCCTCCCCCGTTCCCCCGGAACCTGGACCCTGACATGGGTGAGAAGATACGTGAGTACCTGGAGTCCAAGGGCTTCCACATCCTGTTCGGGAAGGGCATAGATGCCGTGAACGGTGAGGACCGGGTGGAGTCCGTCGAGATAGCTGGCGAGGTCATACCCACGGACCTCGTGGTCATGGCCGTCGGCGTGAGACCTAAGTCCAAGATCGCCGAGGCAGCAGGGATATCCACAGATAGAGGGGCCATCATAACCGACGAGCGGATGGAGACCAACGTGAAGGACGTGTACGCCATCGGGGACTGCTGCCTCTCGTTCAGCGGCGTGGACGAGAAACCCATAACCGTGGCTCTGGCCACCACCGCGTTCCGTCAGGCCGTCATAGCCGGCATCAACGCGGCGGGCGGCGACGAGAGGTACGACGGGAGCCTCGGCACCTTCGTCTCCTTCGTCGGCGACCTGGAGATAGCGTGCACCGGCTACAACTCCGAGATAGCGGAGAGGAACGGATTCAAGACCGTCAGCGGAAGGGTGAACATGCAGACCAAGCCGAGCTGGATGCCCGAAGCGAAAGACGTGTCGGTGAAGATCATAGTAGACGCCGACTCGGGGAGGCTGCTGGGGGGACAGTGCATAGGCGAGGAGGGGGCGGCGTGGCGGGTGAACGTCATCTCCGTCGCCATAAAGACGAGGATGACCATCGAAGACTTCACCAGGATCGAGCTGTCCTATTGTCCGGCCGTCTCGGAGCTATACGATCCCCTCCTGGTAGCGGCGGACGCCGCCCTCAGGCGGTTCAAACGCGGCAGATGAGAGACCCGTACCACCTGCCTCATTATTCAGCCTTTTTTCTTCTGGTTTACGTTCATTAGATATTATTCTGTATACCATTTTTTATAGTCGTTCACGTCTTTTAATTCGGGTAATACTATATGAAAAATGGTAAAATTGTAAAAATTCTGTTAATTCTGTTGACGCTAACACTTTCTATTACACCAGTGATGGCTCAGGACGAGGTAGTGCAGTCAGGCCCATGGGCCGACGAGCTGTTCTTCAAGATATACCTGAACCCCGAGGCGGAGTACCTGGCATTAAAGACCGGCGACATAAACCTCATGGACTGGGAGCTCCCGGCCGAGAAGGTCGCCGACGCTTTAGCCGATCCCAACATACTCACAGACAGCACCGCCGACCTGGGCTACTACCTGATTGACATCAACTGTCAACGCTGGCCCACAAGCAACGTCCACTTCAGGAGGGCGCTCGCCCACCTCGTCGACAAGTCCCGCATCGAGACCGACGTCCTGCAGGGATTCGGATACGCGCTGGACAGCCCTGTGCCCGTCGTCCTAGGTGGCTGGGCCAACCCGGACATCAGGACCTACGAGTACAGCTCAGAGATGGCAGCCGCCGAGTTGGAGCTCGGGGGCTTCGTTGACACCGACGGCGACGGCATCAGAAACGACCCCGTCACCGAGGAGAACATGGCTGACGTGCTCTTCTACATCCGTATCGACGACCCGGAGCGGAAGCAGGCTGGAGAGTGGCTGGCTCAGGAGCTGATAGACCTGGGCGTGCCCGTCGAGGGCGCACAAGCCGTCGAGAGGTCCGTCTGCGCGGATGCGGTCATGAACACGCCTGATGGTGAGTGGAACGTCTACACGGGCGGCTGGGGGATCACGAGAGACCCCGACCACCTGGCAGACTTCTACCACAGCAAGGAGTTCGACCCCGACTGCGTGGGCGGGTGGCGTGGCTATAACTACCCAGGCTTCGTGAACAGCACCTTCGACTACTGGGCTGATCTGTTGAAGACGGCCAGCACCTTCGAGGCGACCAAGGAGGCCGCCTTCAAGTGTCAGGAGATACTCGCCGAGCAGGTCCCGGGCATACCCATGTACGGCCACGTCGGCGTCAAGGCATACAGCGCCGACTGGACGGGCGTGGTTAACATGATAGGGCAGGGCATCAACAGCTGGTGGAGCTGCCTGAACATGCACCCCACGGACGCCGACTACGGCGGCGTCATCGAGTACGGCATAAAGTCGGACATCGAGACGCTGAACCCGCTGACGGCCGAGTGGACGTATACGTGGGAGGTACTCGACAAGATATACGAGTCCCCCTACTGGTACAACCCGTACGACATCAGCGAAGACTGGGGCTGGCTGACCGAATACTGGGAAATCGAGGACTGGGAGAGCCCAACCGGCGTAGACGGCACCAAGATAACGTTCCACTTCGTCAAGAACGCTAAGTGGCACGACGGTGTGCCTTTCACTGCCGAGGACCTGAAGTTCACCTACGAGTACATACGGGAGTTCGGTATACCGCGGTACCTGCCTAACATACAGTTCGTCGAGGACATCGTGATGGTAGACGACTACACCCTCGAGGTGTACCAGAACACCACCAGCTACTTCGCGTTCCACTACCTGAACGGCCCACCCGTGCTCCCCAAGCACATCTGGGAGGACGTGGGCGCCGGCTGGCAGGACTACGACCCGGTGGCGGAGGGAACCCTCATCGGCCTCGGGCCGTGGAAGTTCCTGGAGTACGTCCCAGGCGAGTACGTGCACCTAGTGGCTAACGACGACTACTTCAAGGCGTCAACCGTAGCCAAGCAGGGAAGGATGATCTCCTCACTCGAGGAAGAGCTGGAACAGGCGACCATGGCGGGCGAGGAAACGGCGAGAGACATCGCCACCCTCAGCGAACAGCTAAACGAGCTTACTACGACCACGAGCCAGCTAGAGTCACAGATATCGTCTCTAGAGACAGAGGTCTCGAACCTGGAAGGCGGCCTTACGAGCGCATCGAACATCGGTTACGCCTCAATAGCGATAGCCGTAATCGTGGGCGCGGTCGCGGTATACATGGCTAGAAGAGAGACTTAGATCCAACCATCTTCTTTTTTCTTTTATATTCGATCAAAAAATATCTAACTTTAAAACAGATAAAGCAAGTAGAGAGGAAAGATATGTCCCTGAAGAGCTACATACTGAAGAGGCTGGTCTACAGCGTCGTCCTCCTGTTCTTCGCGTTGTCACTTAACTTCGTCATCTTCAGGATGGCGCCCGGTAACCCGATCCAGGTGGTGGCCAGCGGTATGAGGCTCGAGCCTGAGATGGTGGAGCGCCTCATAGAGCTCTGGGGGCTCCAGGAGCCGCTGCACGTCCAATACATCCGCTACATCAAGTCAACCCTGACCTGGAATTTCGGGTACTCCTACAACTCCCTTGAGCCGGTGTCCCGGGAGATCATGGAGAGGCTGCCCAGCACCCTGCTGCTCATGGGGACGTCGCTGTTTTTCGCGATCATCTTTGGTACCGTGTTCGGCATCTATGCCGCTTATAAACGCGGGAGCCTATACGATCTGACCTCGGTCACGATCTCGCTCTTCAGCTACGCCCTCCCCACCTTCTGGATGGGGCTGCTCATGATCTACGTAGGGGGATACGTGCTGGGACTCTTCCCACTCGCAGGGACCATGTCGAGGCCGCCGCCGACGGACCCCATACTGAGGGTCTTCGACCTCGCCTGGCACCTCTTCCTCCCAGGCCTCACCCTCTTCCTCTTCCAGTACGGGGGATGGCTGCTCATGACGAGAAGCACCATGCTGGAGACCCTCCACGAGGACTACATCACCACGGCCAGGGCTAAGGGGGCCACCGAGAGAAGCGTGCTCTTCAAGCACGCTTTCCGCAACGCCATGCTGCCCCTCGTCACCAACGTCGCCCTACAGATACCGGGCCTCCTGAACGGAGCGATTCTGACTGAGACGGTGTTCTCGTGGCGGGGCCTGGGGCTCTACACGTGGACAGCCATCCAGTTTAACGACTACCCGGTGCTTCAGGCGCTGTTCTTCATATTCGCGCTGGTCACCGTGGTCTGCAACTTCCTCGTGGACATCATATACGGGTACATCGACCCGAGGATACAGTATTGAGGTATGAAAGATGACGACGTCGACACGTAGGAGAAGGTACAACCTCCTGGTGAGCCAGGCCAAGGACTTTTGGCGCGCATACAAGCAGAACAAGAAAGGCATCGTGGGCATTGGCCTCATCTTCTTCTTCATACTGTTCGCCATCTTCGGCCCGATGCTCACCGAGAACGATCCCGTGAAGGACTGGGACGTGGGGGGCAGGAGGGTACCGCCGGTGTGGTTCAAGAGCCTCCCGGGGTACGAGAACCTGGTTCCCAACCTGAAGCCTTTGACGGCCGTCGGCTTCGGGAGCCCCGAGGAGCTCTCGGAATGGGACATCGTGGCGAGCCCCGAGGGCAGCCTCACGGCTACATACTCGTCGGAAGGCTACGACGGCGGCAGCGGCCCCGGTTCGCTTCTCGTCACCCTAAACAGGGGACCCGGGGCCCCCGAGTTCGCGGAAGTCAAGATATCCAAGACCTTCGAGTGGCCTTACTCGTATCCCCCCAAGAGGTTCAGCTGCGACGTCAGCTACAAGGCTGAAGGAGTCGAAGGCACAATGCTGAACCTCGGGGTCGTCCTGGTAGACGCTAAGGGAGTCGAGTATACCCTATGGCAGAAGGACGTGTATGGGGACACGGGGTGGACGATCCCCGAGTACAAGATAGACTCTTACTCCATGAAGGTGAAGATGATATTCCCCGAAGGGGTTTTCGCCGACCCCGCTCATAAGATATTCAACGGATCAGGCGACTACGAGTACTACCTCAGGGCGTCCTTCACCTGGATAGAGCCGGGCTCGGCGGTCGCCACCAAGCTCTACGTAGACGACCTCGACATCGAGCTGATGGGCACGTGTTACGGGCTCCTCGGCACCGACCAGTGGGGCCGGGACGTCTACAGCCAGCTGGCCCACGGCGCGAAGATTTCCCTCCTCGTGGGGCTGCTGAGCGCGTTCATCTCCGTTACCATCGGGTTGACGGTCGGCCTGTTCGCCGGCTTCATGGGCGGCCTCGTTGACGAGGTCTCCATGCGTTTCGCTGACATGCTCCTGGTGATCCCGTTCCTGCCGCTGCTTCTCATACTCATCGCCATCCTGGGACAGAGCATAATCAACATAATACTGGTCATCAGCCTCCTCGGCTGGATGTTCTTCAGCCGCACCGTGAGGAGCCAGGTTCTGAGCCTCAAGGAGAGGGCGTTCATAGAGGCCGCCCGCGCGGCGGGAGGCTCAAACATACACATAGCGATAAGGCACGTGCTGCCCAACGTCATGGGGCTGGTGTACGTGAGCCTAGCCACCAACGTGCCCGCCGCCATAACCTCCGAGGCCGCGCTGAGCTTCCTGGGTCTCGGCGACCCCAGCATAATGAGCTGGGGCCAGATGCTGCACGACATCGTGTACTACGCCGCCATAAAGGAGCTGTACTGGGTGATACCGCCGGGGCTCTGCATAGCGCTGCTGGCGGTAAGCTTCGTCATGATGGGGTTCAGCCTGGACGAGATACTGAACCCCCGGCTGAGGAGTCGGTGAAATGAAGATACTCGAAGCAGCCGGCCTGAAGGTCTACTACAAGACCGTGAAGGGGGTCGTTAAGGCGGTTGACGGCGTGGACATGGCCGTGGAGAAGGGCACCTCCGTCGGCCTGGCGGGTGAGTCCGGGTGCGGGAAGACCACGCTGGGCCTTTCCTTCCTGAAGCTGCTGCCGCCGAACGGCGTGATCGAAGACGGGTCCCTGATCTTCAACGGCGACGACATCTACAAGATGGACGCGGACAGGTTCAGGGAGGAGATCCGGTGGAAGCACATATCCATGATCTTCCAGGGCGCCATGAACGCCCTCAACCCCGTCTTCAAGGTAGAGGACCAGATAGGCGAAGCCATCAAGCTCCACGACAGGAAGACCAAGAAGAAGGAGAGAACACAGATAGCGCGGGGCCTCCTGAGGAAGGTGGACATCGACCCCGTCATGGGGGGCCACTACCCCCACGAGTTCAGCGGCGGCATGCGCCAGCGGGCCATGATCGCCATGGCCCTCGCGTGCAGCCCCCAGCTCGTGATAGCCGACGAGCCCACCACGGCGCTGGACGTCATCGTGCAGAAGCAGCTCATGGACCTGCTCAGGGGCCTCAAGGACGAGATGAACCTCTCGATGGTGGTCATCAGCCACGACATCAGCGTCCTGGCGGAGCTATGCGACTACCTGAACATAATGTACGCTGGCAGGATAGTCGAGTGGGGGGAGATAAACGAGATATTCAGGAACCCCATGCACCACTACACCCACGGGCTCATCAGCACGTTCCCGACGGTGGAGGACGAGGAGAGGAAACAGACCTTCGAGTACATAGAGGGGGCGCCGCCCAACCTCCTGGACCCGCCGCAGGGATGCAGGTTCCACCCCAGGTGCCCCGCCGCCACAGAGATATGCAGGAGGGACCCGCCGCCCGAGATGACCGAGGTGAACGAGAACCACCGCGTGGCTTGCCACCACCCGAGAGGCGACCAAAGATGAGCGGCGAACCACTGATCCGGGCCAGAAACGTCAGGAAGCTGTTCCCCGTCAGGAAAAGCTTCTTCAGCTCCCTACTCTCGGAGGAGGAGCTGAACCTGCACGCCGTCGACAACGTCTCGTTCGACATCTACCCGGACGAGGTCCTGGGCCTGGTGGGGGAGAGCGGCTGCGGCAAGACCACACTGGGCAGGCTGCTGATACGCCTCATCGAGCCCACCAGCGGCGAGATATACTTCAGGGGCACCAACATCGTGCCCCTCACTTACGAGGAGATGAAGCAGTACAGGCCCAAGATGCAGATCATTTTCCAGGACCCCTACGAGAGCCTGAACCCCAGGATGACGGTGCTCGACCTGGTGGCGGAGCCCCTCGAGGTGAACGGCCTCGTGGAGAGCGAGGAAGAAAAAGAGGAGAGGGTCTCCGAGATACTGGAGCACGTGAGGCTCACGCCCCCCGAGGACTTCGTCTTCAGGTATCCCCACGAGCTGAGCGGCGGCCAGAGGCAGCGCATCGCCGTGGCCCGGGCCTTGATAATCCACCCCGACTTCGTGGTGGCGGACGAGCCGGTGTCCATGCTGGACACCTCCACCCGAGGCGAGATACTGAACCTGATGATGGAGCTCAAGACGCTTACCCGCTCTTACTTGTTCATCACCCACGAGCTCGCCGTGGCAAGGCACTTCTGCGACAGGATCGCCATCATGTACCTGGGGAGGATCATGGAGATGGCCAGCAGCGACGAGATAGTCAGGAACCCCGTGCACCCCTACACCCGGGCCCTGCTGGAGGCGACGCCGGTGCCCAACCCCTCGTCCAGGCGGGAGAAGGTGGACATCAAGGGCGAGGTGGTCAGCCCCATCAACCCGCCCCGGCGGTGCAGGTTCTACAGCAGGTGCCTCGAGGCCAAGGAGATATGCGGCAAGCTCGAGCCCGAGCTGGTTGACATAGGCGGAGGCCACCTCGTGGCCTGCCACATGAACAAGGAGTAGCCTCTACCTTATCCTGGCCCTCATTACCTGACCTAGGAAGCAGCCCAGCAGGTTCACCGGCGCTGTCAGCATGAGCACGGTGACCATGGGCTGTATCGACCCCGCCACCAGCAACGACATGAGCTGCGGCTCCAGCACCCCCAGGGCCGAGGGGGAGGCGATGAGCGCGGTGACGAGGAGCGCGGACAAGGCCGTCGAAAGCAGCCAAGACTTGAGGGCCTGATCCGTCTTATCTAGCATGGACGAGGCCAGCGTGGCCATGAGCAGGACCCCCAGAAACATGGGCGGCTTGATGATGCTGCCCTCGTTCACCAGGACGGTGAACTGGAGGTAACCGTGGAACACCGCCCACCCAGCGGCCACGGTTGCTATTCGTCTGGCTGAGCCCAAGTCACGGCACCGTCTTGATACTGTTGAGGTTGTACGCTTATATCCTTTGATAATCGTAGTCAGTTCGATGAAGAGCAGGGAGGAGAAGCTGAGGGTTCTCGGCATGGTGTTCGCCGCGGCGGTGGCCCTCTCGGCGGGCCTCATGTTACTGGATTACATCAACTACCTCGGCCTGCTGGAATCGATGAACGAGGTTAGCTACACCATAGACGAGATGACCCACAGCGTCCAAGGCGACAAGGTCACCGTCTCCATAACCTTCACGTTGCTCAACCCCACGTCTTACACCCGCCTCAAGTTTTCGTCGCTTCAATGCCAGCTCTACCTGATCCGCGGGGGCGAGGAGGAGTACCTGGGGGCGACGGGGTACGCCCCGCCGGTCGACGTCCCCCTGAGACCCGGCGACGGTAGGACGTACACGACGATGCTGGAGGCGCCGCTGTCCAACGTCGCGGGTTCAGCAGGCGCCCCGCTGGAGCCTGCGCTGGAGTGGAGAGTCCGGAGCGTCGTCCACTTCTCGACGCCCCTCCGCGGCTACTACCAGACGTACAGCTACCAATCTGTGAGCATCCTCGTCGAGTAGCTAGATGGTGTCGGGGTCTACGAGGACTATGCCCTTGGAGGGCAGGACCTCCTCCCTGAGGACCCGGTTCATCTGCTCCCCGTCGAGGTGGCCGTGACTCGAAAGAAACTCTTTCCTCTCTTCCTCGCTCAGCAACGACAGGGGGTGCATCCAAGCGTTGAGGTGCCACTCCCTGTCCCTCTCCGCCATCAGCCTCCTCTCCATCCACCGCAAGCGGCGCGAGATCATTCTCTGCCTGAGATACAGGGCCAGCGCACACGAGTAGAGGAACACCGATGAGTAGAGGAGGTTCCTGCCGCCGTAATAGAAGAGGATATCGTAGATGCTCGCGGCGCCGACGCCCTTCCCGGCGGTCATCGCCGTGAAGCTTCCCTCGAACACCCACCGCGCCATGATGGCCGCCTCAACGATGGCGGGCGAGAGCCAGGGCGCGACAGACGCGAACCCCACGTAGGCCGGCACCTCCCTGATCGACGCCGACCGGGCGGCCAACGCGTCGTAGATGAACAGCAGCGCGGCCAAGGCGAGCACGGCGTAGGATATCGCCGACATGTTGTAGAGGGGCTCGGCGTCGAAGAATATCCCCCGAGGGGTCACCACGGCGAGGGTCCACGTCGCCGCGAGGTAGGCTACGAAGGTGCCTGTGAAGAGGATCAGCTTGGCCCGGTCCCCCCTGAACCTGTCGTAGACCTCGATGATGAGCCACAGACACGTGGGCCAGACCAGGAACATGAGGGGGTGTATCTGGATGACGCCCCAGTGGACGACCAGCATCAGTGCCAGCAGGGAGAGTAGGGCGATGTACCGCTGGTTGAGCCCCTCGGCACGTCCTCGCAGCCTCATGGTCCAGTG
>CAZGZR010000089.1:0-10722 GCA_964529745.1 uncultured Candidatus Bathyarchaeia archaeon | reverse complement strand
CTCTCGGCGTCTGGGAGAACCTTGACGTTGAACGCCAGGATGGCGCCGTAGAGGGGCTCCTCGTGTTTGACGCTGACAGCCTCCACCACGTCCCTGCGGCTCACGTCGCCTATGTCGGCTATCCTTATGGGGACCTCCCTCTGCCTGAGGCTCTCCACCGTGGCCTCCAGACTGCCCAGGGTGTCCGTCTTCAGTATGACGCCGACGTTGTCTGTCTGGACCCTGAGGCGCTCCATCTCCGACGCCACCTCATCCACCGCCTTATCCAGGGTCATGCCGCCGCCAACGGCCAGGAGGAGGGAGCCGGGTATGGCGTCGTCTATGTCCGGCGCCGCTATCTTGACGCCAGCCGCGGCGTGGGCCTCATCGATGCTGTTGAACTTCTTACGCGGGTCCCTGATCTCGTCGAGGGGCTGGGGAACCAGGATGGCCCTGATCCTGGTGGTTATGGGCCCCTCCTTGCCGCCTATGACTATGGTGTCGTCGGCGTTCAGGGTGCCGTCGTAGATAATGGCGTTGATGGTTGTCCCCAGACCCACCTCCTCCTTTACCTCCAGCACGGTGCCCACGGCCGGCCCCTCTGTTACCTCCAGCTTATCAGTGAGGTACTGCTGGGTAAGCCCGATGAGCACGGCGAGGAGCTCCCCTATGCCCTCCCCCGTCTTGGCGCTCACGGGGACTATGGCGACGTTCTTGGTGAAGTCCCTGACCCTGTCGAAGCGCTCGCTGCTGAAGCCCTCCCGGCTCAGAGTTCCCATCATGCTGTAGAGCCTGTTGTCGAGGTCCTCCTTAACCCACTTCGACTGGGCGTTGTACGCCTTCATGAAAGGCCTGTTCTCCTCAGAGACCCAGCCGTCGATCCTGTCGATCTTGTTGGCGGCGACTATGAAGGGCACCTTCCTCGACTTGAGGATGGTCAGGGACTCGTAGGTCTGGTTCTCGAAGCCGTGCATCACGTCTACCACGAGGATGGCGATGTCGGCCACGCTGCCTCCCCTGCTGCGGAGGTTGGCGAACGCCTCGTGCCCCGGAGTGTCCACGACGAGGAGACCGGGTACCTTGATGTCGAAGTTGACGTTCTGCATCAGCTGCCTGGTTATCGCGACGAGGGTGTCGAACGGGAAGTAGCTGGCTCCTATCTGCTGGGTGAGGCCGCCTGCCTCCCTCAGCTGCACGGCTGTGCCCCTGATCTTGTCGAGAAGGCTGGTCTTCCCAGTGTCTACGTGGCCCAGCATGCAGACAATCGGCTGTCTAATCGGCATCTCGAACACCCGGCTCTATGAACAGCGGAACCGTTAATATAGGTATCTGGGACATGCGCACGCCCTATCTGGGTTTTACCCGGGAAAAAAGACGTCAGTCTAACCATAACCAATGATCCATAGTTTCATAAACGTTAGCGGTTACTTGATCCGAGGAACTCAGATGCCTATCCTGGATTTACAAGACCTTCGCATGTATTACACGACCCTTAAAGGCGATGTGAAGGCCGTCGATGGCATCGACCTCGAGATCGAGAAGAGAGAAGCCATAGGTCTCGTGGGAGAGTCCGGCTGCGGGAAAACCTCTCTGGCTCTCACGATCATGCGTCTTTTTCCATACAACGCCAGGATCGCCGGCGGGAAGATACTGTTCGAAGGCGACGACATACTGGGGATAGACGAGAAGAGGTTCGACTCGGACTACAGGTGGAAGCGGATGTCCTACGTCTTCCAGGGAGCCATGAACGCGTTGAACCCGGTGTTCAGGGTAGGCGACCAGATCGCCGAGGCCATAACGCTCCACGAGGACGTGGAGAAGGAGGAGGCCATTGGGAGGGCTAGGGAACTATTCAAGCTCGTCGGCATCGATCCCGAACGCGTCTCAAGCTACCCACACGAGCTGAGCGGCGGGATGAAGCAGAGGGCGATGATAGCGATGGCCCTGGCATGCAACCCGGACTTCATCATAGCCGACGAACCGACGACGGCCCTGGACGTCATCGTTCAGGCCCAGACACTCCAGGTGATAGACAGGCTGAGGAAGGAACTCGGCTTAACGATGATGCTTATAACCCATGACCTCTCGGTGGTCGCTCAGACCTGCACGACCTGCGCCATAATGTACGCCGGGAAGGTGGCCGAGTACACCGACATCAACACCGTCTTCGAGGAGCCCCTGCACCCCTACACCAAGGCGCTAACCAGCGCCTTCCCCAGCATCAAGGAGGAGAGAAGGGAGCTGGAGTCGATAACGGGGGCCCCGCCCAACCTCCTGAACCCCCCTACAGGGTGCAGGTTCCACCCCAGGTGCCCGTACAGCATGAAGATATGCACAGAGGAGGAACCCAAGTACAAGGACCATGGAGGGAGGCACTTCGTCGCCTGCCACCTGCTAGAGTAACACGGTGATGCGTAGATGTCAAACGATTTAGAGCTGAAGGTCGTGGACCTCAAGAAATGGTTCCCCGTGAGGATGGGGGTCGCCTCCAGGCTGCTCTCGAGGAAGCCGAAACACGTCAAGGCCGTGGACGGCGTCTCGTTCGAGGTGAAGAAGGGAGAGATCTTCGGCCTAGCGGGGGAAAGCGGCTGCGGAAAGACCACCACGGGCAAGACCATCCTAAGGCTTCTTGAGCCTACGAGCGGCGAGATCTACTTCCAGGGAGAGAACATCACCAATCTAGGTAAGACCGAGATGAAGAACCTCAGGAAGAAGATGCAGATAGTATACCAGGATCCCTACGAGTCGCTGAACCCCAGGATGACCGTCTACGACATCATCTCCGAGCCCATCGACGTCCACCAGCTCGCTGACTCGCTCGCAGAAAAAGAGGAGATAATATACAACGTCCTCAAGGACGTGGAGCTCGTGCCGCAGGAGGAGTTCATCATGAGGTACCCGCATGAGCTGAGCGGCGGCCAGAGGCAGAGGGTGGCCATAGCCCGGACGCTGGTGATGAAGCCGAGCTTCATCGTCGCGGACGAGCCCATATCCATGCTCGACGTCTCCATCAGGGCAGGCATACTGAAGATGATGCTCAGGACAGGGGAGGCGGGAGGCATCTCCTATATATTCGTCACCCACGACCTCGCCTACGCCCGCCACATATGCGACCGCGGCGCAATAATGTACCTGGGGAAGATCGTCGAGATGGGCACCATGGACGCGCTGGTGAAGAATCCCCTGCACCCCTACACCGTGGCCCTCATGGCGGCTGTGCCGGTCCCGGACCCGAGGCTGGAGAAGGCTAGGGCAATAATCAGCGGGGAGGTACCCACGCCGATAGACCCTCCGTCTGGCTGCAGGTTCCACCCCAGGTGCGCTAAATGCATGGAGACCTGCCGAGAGGAGGAGCCCACGTTACGCGAGATCGAGAACGGCCACTACGTGGCCTGCCACAATATCTGATGGATGTGACGCTCGTTCAGCGGCCCCGGTTCGGGCGAGCCTCCCCAAATGCAACACGCCTTAGATAACCTCGGGCTTGCAGGTGCTATCTGACCCGAAGCGGAGGAGGGTCTCACCGAACATGGTAACCACGTACCCAGACCCAGAGACCGTCCACACCCAGCGGTCGTCCCTGGCAGCCTCCTCTATCGTGAACATCCGGTCCCCAGGGAGAACGACGGCTCTGCTTAAGGTGACATACGACCCCGGCCTAGCCGAAGGCACCGAGCGCAGCACCTGATGGTGCATGTATTTACCGTTCAGCTTGATGTCGAACTCCACCCTGTCCAGCGTCATGTTCTCGTCCGCGGGGTTGAAGACACTAACGCTCAGGTTCAGCACGGCGGCTTCCGGGCCCAGATCGACGGCCACCACCTCCGCGGTTATGCTTGTTTTCATCACCACGTTGTAGGTGCCCAGATACTGGTTGACCATGTACCCCGTCAGCAGCGCAGAGAGAAGAGCAGCGGAGAACAGCACGGCGTAGCCCAGCTTGATCTTCCGGGCAGGGTCCTCCACGGAGTTCACGTTGACGCTGCTGGGCTTTACGTACCCCCGCATTGGAAGCCTCTCGCCCCTGAGCCTGGAGACGTACATGAGCAGCCACCTTGCAGATATGTAAGACCATATAAATATCACTACCATCGACGCCGCCGTGATCGTCGGATTCATCGGGAGGCCATAGGTGACCACCGTTACAATGACGAAGAATGTGTGGAGGACGGCCCAGAAGTAAGAGACGGCGTTAGAAGCCGCCTTGAGATCCAGTATGTTCAGGAAGATGTTCCTCAGGATCAGCGACAGCGAGTATGTGCAGGACACGAAGAGTGCGATTCCAACTCCGCCTATCAACAGGCGGGGGACCTGCACCGCGTTGACCAGGTCGAGTATGTCCCCGAAGGGGTGGAGGGCCCCCATCAATAGGTAGACCACCGGGCTCAGGTAAGTCCAGAAGCTCAGCCAGAAGATCGATACCGAGTATACCGGCCTCATCCCCCTCCGTAGAAACAACATGGCTTGGCCTGTGATCGATGTCACAGTCTCGAAAACGATGCCGGCGACGGCTATCAACGCGAGGTTCACACCCGTGGGGTCGGGTATGATCCATTTCGTGTGCGAGAGCGTGAAAGGCCACTCTGCCCGTATGCTGACCCCCAGAACCTCGCCCCCAAGCATGAGCACGGTGGAGACGTGGCCCATCTCGTGGATGAACTCGCTAATTATCTTCATCATGAAGCCGAGGAACACGAACATCAACAGGAAACGGGCGTACTCTCTTCGTCGTTCACCGGCTAGAGTCGATGACATTCCTCAACCTGATTAAAATACTGTGACTTATATCATCTTTCAACATCATCTCACAGTCGATCGCGTATTCAGTACTTCAGATGGCGATCAGAAGGGCCACACATTCAGAATGATTTAAGATACCATATTACGATCCTTTTTGAGGGCTGTCATGGTCGCTCATCAGAAACTAGTCATGATCGGTCTGGTGGTCGCGTGCGCGGTCATAATCAATTTCGGCTACGTGGCTACCAGTCTTTACGATGCCCCCGGGGTCATCACAGTGGTCTTCATCCCTTGCGTCCTCGTGGTGTGCCTGGGCTGGTTCATGAGAAATATGAAGACGACTATCGCGTTGACGTTTGCATCGATCCTCGTGGCGGCGTTTCTAACGTACGTCACGCTGACGACTCCCGTCTTATTCGGGTTAATAGAGGACGTCTACTATAGGAACCTCTTCAACTACACCGTCTTCCTGAAGGTGACGCAGCTCATCTTCTTCACGACGTTCTTCTCGCTTCTCACGGCTTTGGGCGCCGGCCTAGCGTTTGATTAAAGTTTGCATAATTAAATAAATTCAATGACGATCTTAGATAAGCCTCAACAGAAAGAATAAACAACTTTTCGGCATATTGTGATGTCCTTTTTATCAATAAAAAACGCGTTATCTAAAACGTTATATAAACTATCACGTACAAGCAAATGGAGAACATGCAATGAAAAAACTAGCAATAATTCTGGTAATGACAACGCTTTTACTTTCTTCCTTTGTGGTTCAAATCTATGCACAGGATACTGAAGCATGGGAGACTTGGGAACCCGATTTCACTTCTCAAGGCGTAGCGCTCACGGAGCCCTTCGAGGGTTACCTCTACGACCCCTCCGTTGTACACGGAGGAACCCTAGTAATAGCTACACCTTCGGACCCCCCTGAGCAGCACCAGTGGAACGCTGGTGCGAGCGCCAGCTACGAGTTCCTAGACCCATTCAACGACTATCTTACACGCACAGACCCGATCACCGGCGCAGTTGTCCCATGGATCGCCGAGAGCTGGGAAGTGTCAGGAGACCACCTAACCTACACAGTTCATCTGACGGAGGGCGTCATGTTCCACGACGGCGTGGAGCTGACGAGCGAGGACGTGAAATGGTGCTTCGACTTCATCATGGCGAACAACTTCACCAGGATGGCAGACGTCTGGGACATACTTGACCGTGAGAACCCGGTCGAGATAGTAGACGAATACACCCTGAAGTTCCACCTGAAGGAGCCCTTCGTTTCCTTCGCGCGTGAAACGCTGGGTACGCCGTACATCTACCCCAAGCATATATGGGAGGAGATCGCGGCCGATCCTGACTTCGACTGGCTGACATACGTCCCAACCATGGACCAGCAGATCGGCTGCGGGCCCTACAAGGTGGTCGAGTACGTCCCCAACTCCTACATAAAATACGAGGCGTTCGAGGACTACTGGCACGGTAGGCCGTATATCGACGAGTTTTTGAGACCTGTAATCACTAGTGGAGAGGCGGAGCTCCTCGCCCTCAAGAGGGGAGAGGTGGATGTCTTCAACGGCTTCCTCGCCTCGGAGGCGATCCCGGCCCTCATGAGAGAGGAGGGCATAGGGCTCTACATCTACAACAACCAATACATGTACCACTGGGGGTTCAACAACGCCATGTGGCCATTCAACGTCAAGGAGTTCAGGTACGCATGCGCATACGCGGTCGACAAGCAGGACCTCGTCGACACCCTACTTCTAGGGTACGGGATACCGGGCCCAGTGGGCGTCGAGGCCCCGTTCTACACTTACTGGTTCAACCCAGACACGCCTGAGACCTATACCTTCAACCTGACCAAGGCGGAGGAGATCCTTGACGAACTCGGTTACATCGACACCGACGACGACGGAGTTCGTGAGGGATCGGGAGAACACGCAGGGGAGCCCATCGAGTTCGACATAGGGCCACCGATCTACGACCCTGTTCGAGTCAGAGCTGCGGAGCTCATCGCCGAGAACCTCAACTCGATTGGCATAAAGGCCACGGTACAGTATCTGGAGTGGGCTACGCTTTGGGGTAAGATCATCCAGCCACTTGATTCACCGACCAAGGTGGACTCGTGGCTTCTTGGTTCAAGCCAGAGCGTGGACCCCCAATGGTTCAGGGTACGCCTACACTCGTCAGCTATCTCTAACCCCAACTACTATGGATTCGTCAACGCAGAGTACGACCAGCTCGCAGAGCTGCAGAGCACCCAGTTCGACGTCGAGGAACGGAGAGCCTCGGTCTACAGGATGCAGGAGATCCTAGCCGAGGAGATTCCGCTGGTGGTCATGTACTTCCGTCAGAGCCCGAGCGTCTATAGGACGGACGAGCTCACGGGCTGGATAGACCACTACGGCGTCGGAAGGGGCAACTTCTGGGACTACCTCAACGTACGCTCAACAGAGCTTCAGACGCTGAAGGCTGTGAGCATATCCGTCGTGAACACCCCGCCGCCCGAGGTCGAGATAGGGGATACCTTCACTCTCGGCCTGAAGTTCACGGGCCCAATGGGCGAGGCGCTGACTGACGCCTCTGTGTCCGCGTTGGTGACAGGCGACCCCACGTCGTATCCCCTGGAACACGAGGGAAACGGAGTCTACAGCAGATCCTTCGACACTTCAGGGTGGATGGAAGGAGACTACACGATAAAGGTCGATGCAAGGTCTGTCGGATACATCGACAGCGTGACGACCTTCGCCATAGAGGCAGCGGAGCCGGCACCACCCACTCCACCGCCTGAGCCGTCCTTCTGGGAGTCGTACGGCGCCACCGTGACCGGCGTGGTCGTGGTGCTCGCCATCGTAGCGATAGTAGCTGTGTACAGGTTCAAGAAGTAAAAAAATACTAGCTTCCCTTTTTTTTCCATCGCGCTGGTAGACCTAGCACATAATTTATCAGGGGATAGGGCGTGTAGTTAGGATTGAAAGACTCTAAACGGAGAGCGGAAGTTGGCGTACATCATTAAACGCACGGGTTCTAGGGTCATCACCTTCATCGTCGTAATCTCTCTCATATTCTTCCTGGCGAGAAGCACAGGCACGGACCCGTTTGAGCGTTACCTCTCCGAAGACCCGAGGATCCCGCTGGCTCAGATCCAGCGGCTGAGGGCGAGGTTCGGGCTGGATAAGCCGTTGTACCTACAGTACTTGGACTTCATCAGGAGCACCCTGCAGGGTGAGTTCGGGTACTCCCTATACTATAAGAGGCCGGTCTTCGACATAGTCATGGAGAGGCTGCCGTGGACCCTCTTCCTGCTGAGCATCTCAATCATACTCTCCACCATAGTCTCGTTCGCGGTCGGAGTCTACTTCGCGTGGAAGAGGGGCACGAGGACCGACATCCTGGGGACCAACTTCTGCATGTTCATACGCTCCACGCCCCACTTCTGGCTCGGCATGATACTCCTCCTAGTCTTCGCCTACTACTACCCCATATTCCCCCTCTTCGGCGCCAGGACGCCCGGCATATCCTACGCCAACACTTTCGAGTACATCAAGGACATCCTGTGGCACGCCACCCTCCCGCTCACCACCCTCCTCCTCCGGCAGGTCGGTATGTACGTCCTGTACATGCGGAACTCGACGGTGGAAGTCCTAGGCGAGGACTACATGGTCACCGCGAAGGCGAAGGGTGTCCCAGCCTGGTCCATGATGTTTCACCACGCCGCCAGGAACGCGATGCTCCCCATGGTGACGGTCACGGCCATGCGTTTCGGCTTCATGGTGAACGGCGCGATCCTTACCGAGACCGTGTTCTCTTACCCAGGGACGGGTCGCCTGATATACCAGGCGATAACTAACGACGACTTCTTCCTGTTGCAGGGGACCTTCTTCATAGTCTCGATAACCGTCCTGATCGCGAACCTCATCGCCGACATAATCTGCGGTATGCTGGACCCCAGGATCAAGATATGAGGGCTGATATGAATTGACCGAGAGTAAACCGACTGTCTCGAGGGCGAGGATGCGCCTAGACCAGTTCATCAAGGGGGCCCGGGAGTTTGCGGCCATCTACAGGAACAGCACTCCGGGCCTCGTCGGGCTCGCGATCCTGCTGTTCCTCGTACTCACCGCGGTCTTCGCGCCGTATATCTCCCCCTACGACCCATACGTGAGGGTCGACAGGCCCCTGCGTCCGCCGTCCGACAAGTACCTGCTTGGTACCAACGACATAGGCCAAGACATCTTCTCTGAGCTGATATACGGGACCCGGGTCTCCCTCACCATAGGGTTCCTGGCGGCCCTGTTCACAGTGGTGATAGGGACGCTCGTCGGCGTCGTCTCGGGTTTCATGGGGGGCTCGGTGGATGAGGTGTTGATGAGGTTCACCGACGTGGTGATGATACTGCCGAGCATCCCCCTGCTGATCCTGTTGATGGCCATCTTCGGCAGGCAGAGCTACTTAATCATGATCCTGGCGATATCGATCACGGGGTGGACGGGGACCGCGAGGATGGTGAGGTCCTCGACCATGTCCATAAAGGAGAGGACTTACGTCGAAGCCTCGAAGGCCATAGGCGCCGGCGAGGGACACATCATCCTCAAGCACGTCCTCCCCAACGTATCGCCACTGATAATAGCCACCATGATCTACCAGGTGGCGGGAGCCATGATGTCGGAGGCGGGGCTCTCCTTCCTGGGGCTAGGCGACCCCGGCCACAAGAGCTGGGGCATGGTGCTCCACTACGCCCAGACGTCGGGTGGGTGGTACGCCAACCAAGGGTACCCAGCCTGGTGGTGGATCATCCCGCCGGGGCTCCTAATAGCATTCACGGTGGCGTCGCTGGTGCTGATGGGGCAGACCATGGAGGAGATAATAAACCCGAGGCTAAGGATGCGGTAGCTCCTGCCCATGATCTGAGTATCGAGCTGTGGTGGCTTCTTTGAGGGTGGGAAACGAGCTTCTGAGCGTGAAAGCCCTGAAGGTCTCGCTCATCGATGGAGGTGGCTATAAGACCATCATCGATGACGTGGGCCTCAGCATACATGAGGGCGAGACGGTTGGGCTCATAGGGCCCACAGGCTCGGGGAAGACCGTTATGGCAAAAGCGATCTTCAGTGTGCTTCAGCCCATCGGTGCGGGGAGGCCGCAGTGGAGCATCGAGGGAGAAGCCCTCTATAGGGGTAGGGATCTTCTCAAGATGTCCGGAGAGGAGCTGAGAAGTCTCAGGGGTGACGAGGTTTCCATGGTGTTCCAGAAGCCCGCCGGCTCTCTGAACCCAATTCTGGAGGTGGGGGAGCAGACGGGGGAGCCGGTGGACGCCCACGAGGAGATCGAGAGGCGGCGGCTCAGGGAGATGGTCATCGACCACCTTGGCAGAGTTGAGCTGCCTGACGTGAGGAGGAGGTTCCGCTGGTTCCCGCACCAGTTCAGCGGCGGCGAGGCTCAGCGGATAATGATCGCGTCGGCCCTGATCTGCAACCCGTCTCTGGTAGTCGCGGACGAACCCACGAGCGACCTTGACGTCACCGTCCAGAGGCAGGTCCTGGAGCTGCTGAAGAGGGTGAAGGAGGAGTTCGGCCTCTCTATGCTGCTCATCACCCACGACCTGGGGGTCATAGCCGAGATGTCGGACTACGTGTACGTCATGTACGCGGGGAGGATCATTGAGCACGGCGACGTCTACGGGATATTCGAGGACCCCGTGCACCCTTTCACGAGGGGGCTGCTGCGCTCCACCCCCCGGATCGACTCGGACCGGTTCGAGCTCATCGAGATGCCGGGGGAGCTGCCTCAGCCACCTTACGACGTATCCGGATGCGTGTTTCACCCGAGATGCAGCCACGTCAGAGAAGCATGCAAGGAGAAGAGGCCCGTTTTGGGGGAGTGTAAGCCAGGCCACTACGTGGCGTGCCTGCGGGCGGGAGAGATTTGACGTTCACCTGCCCGCATAGAAAAGAGATGTGTTGCTGGCTATTTCTTCAGTATGCGCATGAGGTTCCCGCCCATGATCTTCTCCTT
>CAZGZR010000088.1:0-10832 GCA_964529745.1 uncultured Candidatus Bathyarchaeia archaeon | reverse complement strand
AGTACCACGAGACAAAGCCAAGAAAGTGACCAGGTACACCAGCCTGGTGGACTCGAGGATCCTTAAAGAGCTAAAAGATCAGGGTGCGCAGATCAACCGCACCAAGACGACGAAGTATCTATGCATAAGCTGCGCCGTACACCGGGGCGTCGTGAAGATACGGTCAAAGGAAGACCGGAAATATGTCCCCCGGAGACGCAGGAGTAAACGCTAGTTTTTCTCTACCCTTTTTTTGAAGTGTAGCGCCCGCTGGGCGACCGTCAAGTGTGCCAATGCCGCGAGCACGATGACGCCGTAGCCCAACGCAGGTAGCCACCAGTACGCCGCCACGCTGCACGCGGCAAGGAATATCATTCGTTCGGCTCTCTCGAAAAGGCCCACCCCCGCCATCTGTACGCCCTCCGCCTCGGCTCTGCTGCGCGTGTAGCTCACCATGAGGCTCCCCGTCAAGGCCAGAAGACCCGCGGGTACGCTGCACAGCCCTCCGACGGTGACTCCCACGAGCACAAGGGCGTCGCTGTACCTGTCGGCCACCGAGTCAAGGAAGCCTCCCAGCCTCGAAGCCCTCCCTGTGCCCCGTGCGAGCACGCCGTCCACCGCGTCCAGTAGCCCGGAGAGGAGGATGGTCAGGGCGCCGTAGACGAGGCGCACCCTGTCTCCACCCCAGAATGCGTAGAGCCACGCCGAGACCAGGGCCACGGCGAGCCCCATCGCCGTTACCTGGTTCGGCGTCACACCTAGCCGTATCATTGGTTTCACTGCGGCCGTCACCACCTTCTCGAACTGTTTCTTGAGGTTGCTGGACACCAAGTCGAGTGTGAAATACCGTCGTGCCCGGTTTAAGTTTATCCGAGCTGCTCCATGATGCCCCTCGCGGCAACGATGCCCGTGGCGGCTGCGCCGACGATGCCCCTGCTAACGCCGGCGCCGTCCCCAGCGACATAGAGGTTGGGTATGCTGGTCCTCAGCCTCTCGTCCGTCCGGATGCGCATGGCGTAGAACTTTATCTCAGGCGCATACAGGAGGGTGCTGTCGGCTGCTATGCCGGGCATCACCCTGTCCAGCATCTCCAGGCTCTCCATGAAGTCCACGGTCAGCCTCCGGGGATACGCCATGGCGATGTCCCCCGGCGTCACGTCGCCCAGCGTGGGCTCAACGTAGCTCCTGCTGAGCCTGTCCCAGGTGCTGCGCTTGTGGCTGCGGAGGTCGCCCAGCCTCTGGATTATGGGCTTGTGGCCGCCCAGCGTGTTGGCGAGCTGGGCTATGCGGCGGCCGTACTCGGTGGTGTTCTCCAGGGGCTCGGTGAGGCTCACCCGTGTTAGGATGGCGAAGTTGGTGTTGCCGCTCCCGGTGTCCCTCATGCTGTAGCCGTTGGCGCCGAAGAGGCTGTCCCCGTAGGGCTCGCGGACCACGTAGCCGGCCGGGCAGACGCAGAAGGTGCGTACGAAGTCGTCGTAGCTGGGCGTGTACATGTGGAACTTGGGGTCCCAGCAGCCGTACCCGTTGATGACCTCGTCCATGACCTCGTTGGGCACCTCGACGCGGACGCCCACGTCTATGGGGTTGTAGCTCATGCCCACCCCGAGGCTGGTGAGCTGCTCTATCAGCCACCCGGAGCCTATGCGGCCCGGCGCTAGGAGCACGGCATCCGCCTCGAACACCTCGCCGTCGCCCGAGACCGCTGCCGCCCGACCGCCCTCCACTATCACCTCTTCGGCGGACGTCTCAAGCCTGATGTCCACCCCCTGCTCCTCCAGGCGGCGCTGCATCTCCGATATGACGACGGGCAGGTAGTCTGAGCCTATGTGGTTCTGCTCGATCTTGATGAACTTGATCCCAGCCTGGGAGGCCCGGGTCTCAAGCTCCCTGAGCCCCTCCTCGTCGCTTCGGGCCAGCTCGACGCCGAGCCCCGTGAAGACGTCCCTTATGCCCTGGACGAGGGCCCACGCCTCCTCCTCCGACATGAACTCCGTGAGGTCTCCCCCGATCTTGGGGTGGAAGTTGAGTTTGCCGTCGCTGTGGAGCCCGGAGCCCCCCACGTAGCTGTTTCTCTCGAGAATGGTTACGCGGTGATGCCTGCTTAACTCGTGCGCCGCGAAGAGCCCGGCGGGCCCGGCGCCTACGATTACAGTCTCCACTTAATCCCCTCATGAAACGGTAGGATGGGAATAAAAACAGTTTGAAAGAAACACACGGCCATTCACGGTGTCAACTGTAACCGTTCAACCTACTGCAGATACTGCGTCGCCGTCCTCGATCTTAGCCTCCAGTAATCTATCGTGTCTAGTACTCCGATTATTATGGCTGGGGCGACGAAGACGAAAATTACGAGGACGGCCACCTCTATGTCAACGGGGAAAACCACGAGAACCAACAAAAGGGCGGCGGTGACGACAGCGTAGAACCTGAACTTGGTCCTTATCTCCTCATCCACCATCTCACGGGGGTAAAAGTCTATGATCTGTTCTCTGGTGGGCGGGGTCTCAAGCTCCCACAATAGGCCCTCGATGCGGCTGCCCCAGTAGAGATATCCCTTGTCCTTGAACCGTGGCTCCCGCTGGGTCACGGTTATCTGGAGCACGGTGTCGCTTCCGAAGGCCGTCATCCTTATGGCTAAGTCTTTTGGGTAGTCGTCTCTGAGCCCGACCCGGGTGGCAGGGTTACTCGCTCTATACGTTGCTTCTATGTAGGTGGGAGGCGTGGCCTGTTGGAAGCTGCACCCGTTCACCGCAAGCCATGACCGGACGGTCCCATAGACCTGTTCGGGCGTCATGTCCTTTATGATGGCTCTCTGGCTGTAAGGCCGGGCGGTGAACATCGGTTAATTAACATTGGCTGTAAAGATTAATCTACCTGCCGCGTCGCCGTCGGGGTGGCTCGATAGAAAGGTTTGAATCATGGTTCCCGCCCCGAAGATATGTACGGACATGAGCTGTCAGATATGCGGCGAACTGGAGGACTTCATCGTGGAGTGCAAGGTCTGCGGCAGGAGCTTCTGTGAGTACTGCGGAGACCAGGAACAGAGGCTCTGCGTCAACTGCCTCAAGGAAACACGTACAAAATAAGCTATCCGTGTCTTTTTTTCTCTGATCTTTTTGCTTCACCGATGTTAACGTTACATGAATGTGTTAAAAGAAACCCTAAATATTACCGAATATGCTCTATGCGTGTAAGTTCCAGGTGTTTATCTCATTGAAGAAATCCTATAACGTTGATGACCCCCTCGGTGACGGCACGGTCGAGGTCCTGGAGGCAAGCGACCTCTTCGACGGGAACCCCTCTCCTAGGCGAGGCAAGATACGCGACGTCTACGACATGGGCGACCACATGCTCATCGTGACCACCGACAGGATATCGGCCTACGACGTCGTCTACCCCACGCTCATCCCCCACAAGGGCGAGAGCCTCCACGCCCTCAGCGAGTTCTGGTTCAAGGAGACCCGGGGCGTCTTCCCCAACCACTTCATGGAGACCCTGGACGATAGGACGATGAAGGTCGTCAAGGCGGACCGTGTGGACGTGGAGTGGGTGTGCCGAGCCTACCTCTACGGCTCCGCGTGGAGGGCCTACCGTGACGGCGCCAGGGTCATCAGCGGCGTGGAGCTGCCCGACGGTCTGGTGATGGCGGAGGAGCTCCCTGAGGTTATCCTCACCCCAACCACAAAGGAGGAGTCAGGCCACGACAAGGAGATCAGCAAGGGGGAGGCCATAGACGCCAGCCTCGTGACGAGGGACGAGTGGGACCGGCTGGAGGAGGCCACGTTCGCGCTCTTCGATAAGTACCGGAGCGTCGCCGAGAGCAGGGGCCTCATAATACCCGACTTCAAGCTGGAGTTCGGCCGCCTGGACGGCGGCCTCATCCAGATAGACGAGCCCCCGACCCACGACAGCGCCCGGTACTGGGCAGAGGAGTTCTACGAGCCCGGGAGGCCCCAGGAGGCCACGTGCCTAGACAAGGAGTTCCTCCGCAGCTACCTCCGCAGAACAGGCTACATGGGCGACGGCGAGCCGCCCATGATACCCGGCCCCGTGGTCAGGGAGGTCTCCAAGCGGTGCGTCGCGTCCTGCATGGTGATAAGCGGCGAGGCCAGCCTCGGAGACTTCGGCCTCATGACCGTGGACCAGGTCATGGAGGAGCTCGGGTGAGCGCCCGGGAGAAGTGCGGCGTTTTCGGCGTATACGCCAAAGACCGGGAGGCCTTCCCCTACCTCTACTGGGGCATGCTCGCCCAGAACCACAGGGGTCACCAGAGCCACGGGTTCGCGACCTACGACGGACGCCTAGAGTACTACACCGGGCTCGGGCTGATACCGCCCTTCAAGGAGCCCGGCATGGAGAGCCGCGTGAAGGTGCTCAAAGGCGGAGTGGGCATCGGTAACGTGCGTTATACGACCAGCGGGAGCAGCGACGCTGAGTCTCTATGCAGGGACGCCATGCCCATAATGGCCCGCGGAGACGAGCGCAGCCTCGTCCTCAGCTTCAACGGCAACATAGTGAACGTCCGCAGGCTCCAGGACATGGTGGGGCTGGACTGCTCCACCTCCGACACCCACGCCTTGGCCTCCCTGCTAGTAGAGGAGTACGAGCGCACGGGGAGCCTACCCGACGCGGCTAGGAGGTGCATGGAGACCGTGGACGGCGCCTACAGCCTAACGGGCATACTCGACGACGGCACTCTGTTCGCGTTGAAGGATCCGCTGGGGATAAAGCCCCTCTGCTACGGGTTCAGCGACGGGGTTTACGCGTTCAGCTCCGAGAGCACCGGCCTAGCCATAAACGGCCTGGAGTGGCAGCGCGAGGTCAGGCCCGGGGAGCTGATGATCATACGGGACGGGATGATCAGCCAGCTCCAGGTGGTTCCCAGCCGGCGGCAGGCGTTCTGCGCCTTCGAGTACGCGTACTTCAGCCGCCCCGACACGCGGTACAACGGCAGGTACGTCTACCAGTGCCGCAGGGGGTTCGGCGCGGCCCTCGCCAGATTATACAAGGAGGCGGCGGAGCGGTGCGAGATCGTCGTATGCCTACCCGAGAGCGCCAACGACGCCGCCTACGGGTTCCACGTGGAGTCCGGGCTGCCCTGGGAGATGGCACTCAGGCGGCACAGGTACGTGAGCCAGCGCGCCTTCATCACCGACGGAGTGGACAGGCAGACGGTCATCTACAGGAAGCTCAACATACTGGCGCCGGTGATCGTCGGGAAACGCGTCGCCGTGGTGGACGACAGCATCGTCCGAGGCGACACCATGCGGGGCAACGTGAAGCGGCTCAGGGACGCGGGCGCCAGGGAGGTGCACGTGTTCGTCACGTATCCCCGGATCATCGGTCCCTGCTTCTACGGCATCGACATGAGCAGCTACGGCGAGCTCATAGGCGCCCGCCTGACGCCCGAGGAGATAGCCCGGGAGATAGGCGCAGACAGCGTCAACTACCTTCCCATCGACGAGTACATCAAGGAGACCGGGATGCGGCCGGACCAGCTCTGCCTGGGCTGCATAACCGACAGGTACCCCACCGAGATGGCCAACACCCTATCAGAGGCCATGAAGGAGAAGCTTGGAAAAGGCATTCAGGAGAAGGGGAGAATATACGAGAATATATAGGCGTAATAAAGTACAGTAGAAAAAACATACAGAAAAATACATATGAATTTTCTTAAATGAACCTCAAAACCATATCAGATAATAAACAATGCATAAAGTAATACCACTTTGGTAAACCTTCCCCAGCGTCCCGAGGACAAGATAATAGTCATCCATATCGACGACGAGGAGACACACCTAAAGTTCACCAAGATGTTCGTGGAGAAAAACAACCCAAACATCGAGATAATATCCGTCACCAGCTTCGACGCGTTAAAGGAGAAAATGAAGGAACCACACGACTGCATACTGTCCGACTACAAAATCACTGACCAATGTAACGGGATAAGCGTATGCAAAACAGTCAAAGTGATCGAGGACAAACCCTTCATTCTTTACACCGGCCGTGGAAGCGAGGAGGTCGCGGAGGAGGCTTTCGCCTCCGGGGTGGATGACTACATCCGGAAGGAGCCTGACGCAAGCCATTTCCAGGTGCTGGCCAAGAGGATCCAACACGCAGTGGAAAGATACCGATCAGAGAGAGTTAGGGAGCAATATAGGAATAGGTTGGAAGCCCTGCATAGGTACGCCATAGAGATCTCATCAGCTGAGAAGATGGAGGACGTTTCGGGCCTTTCCTTCGATGCGATACGCAACACGCTGGAGTTTTCGTTTGCTGGAATCCATTTAATGAGAGGAGACACGCTGTACGAGCTCTTCACCATGGGCGCATCGCTGCCCGTAACCTATGAACAAGACCTTGACGGCCCCGGGGTCACGGTGAGAGCCGTGAGAACCGGCGAGACCCAGGTGGTCCCGGACACGAGGCTGGACCCGGACTATGTGGCCTGGTATAAACAAATGTATCTCCTCTCCGAGATAGCTGTCCCATTGAAAGTGGAAGGTAACGTTCAGGGCATACTGAACGTTGAGAGTAAGAGGTTGAACGCCTTCACATCGGATGACCAGAAACTCTTGGAGACGTTGGCCACGCACATCGCGAACGCATACAATCGTATAAACCACTTGAATGAACTTGAGAAATCGGAGAGGAAATGGAGGTCGCTCATTGACTCCTCGATGGACGCCGCCTTCGTTTTGCAGGGCGTGAAAATCGTGTACGCGAACAAGAGGGCATCCGAGATGCTGGGTTACACCGTCGACGAACTGATAGGAATGGACTCGATGGAAATCACCTCACCAGGATATCAGGAACTGGTCAAGGAGAGGACGTTGGCCCGGCAGAGAGGCGAAGAACCGCCCCACCAGTATGAGCTATCCATCATCAGAAAAGACGGGGCAGAGGTCTCCGTCGAGACAAACGCCTCATACATCGAGTACGAGGGCAGGCCGGCGTCCCTCTCCTTCTTGAGAGACATCTCGGAGAGGAAAAGCTTCGAGCACAAGTTCATGAAGCTACACGAGAGCGCCCTAAGATTCATCGAAGTCCGGACCCCCGAGGACGTGTACGACATCATAGTGTCCACGATGCAGCAATTGGTAAGGTTCAGCTTCGCTGGCATAGCGGTAAACAGAGACGAGGAATTGGTATACGAAAAAACCGTAGGCATCCCCCTCAGGAAGATGTGGGTAATAGGAGTAGGATCACGAAGCGTGACCGCCAGAACATACCTCACGGGTGCAACCCAGATCGTTCCAGACGTGAGCCTAGACGGGGACTACCTTCCACCGCCCCTGGATGCGGGTTACGAATGCAACATAAGATCAGAGCTGGCCGTGCCCATGAACGACCAGGGAGTGACCTTCGGCGTGATAAACATAGAGAGCTGCGAAGAAAACGCCTTTAGCGAGTACGACACGAGGTTCATGGAGACTCTGGCAAACCACTCCGCGGCGGCGCTGAGGAGAATCAGAGAGATAGGGCCGCGAACACTCAACGAAGATCCCGTGACGGTGCACGTCAACGAGGATGTCACGCCTCAAATACCTCGATCACACGCTAACGAAACCTAACTAGCTCTTTACCCCCTCCTACCCATGATGGTTACAAGGTGAAACTCTGGAGCCACTCAAGCCGCGGAGACTCCGAACAACCTATATATCGAATCCGCGGACAACCACACCATGACCGGAGTCTCCATCATAATAGGCAGCAAGAGCGACTCGGGGCTGGGCGAGAAAGCCGCGAAGATGCTGGACGAGTTCGACGTGCCATATGAGCTCAACGTGATCTCCGCCCACAGGGACCCGGGGAAGCTCGCCTCACACGTTAAGAACAGCGACGCAGACGTTTACATCTGCGTGGCGGGCCTCGCCGCCGCCCTGCCTGGAGCCGTCGCTGCGCAGACTATCAAACCAGTCATCGGCGTCCCCAAAGACGTCAAGCTCGGGGGCCTCGACAGCCTCCTCAGCATCGTCCAGATGCCCACGGGGGTCCCCGTCGCCACCGTTGCCATAGACGGCGCCAGTAACGCCGCGCTGCTGGCCGTCGAGATACTTGCCCTGGGCGATGAGGCACTCATGGAAAGGCTGCGGGAGTACCGCGTTAAGCGGGCCAAGGGCTAAGATCGGTTATCCCCGGTTTCATTCGAAGTTGTTACACCGTAAAAGGGTTAAGTCAGAACCATAAGACCCTTTAATTTGAGTTTACTTGTTTCTTTTTAAAAATTAACCTTTTTTTAAGATTAATAACTAGTGTCTATGTATTTTAACGACTTAAGACATTTTAAAACCGATATAAAGGAACTTTAGCGTTACAGAGTATTATTAATAGGTTTATTTCAATAAACTGGCTTTTTCCTGTTTCTAAATTAGAAACGTTCATATCTAACACCGTCTGAAAGATCTAAATCCTGATGTAGACGCCTGACGCGCCTAAAAATTGGATAAGATGAAGGCTGTATCCCGTGATAAAGAAGGGCGTTAAAACATGGTCTAAGATCAACTTCTTGGCAATCGTTATCGGTGTAGCGGGAGGTCTAGGCTCGATCGTGTTCAGGAAGATGATCGAGTTCTTCCAAGACATCTTCTTCGAGGTGCTTCTGCCGAGGATTACCTACATGGCCCATGGATACAACCTTGGCCTCATACTTCTGCCCGCCATAGGCGGTCTCATCGTAGGCCCAATCGTCAACAGGGTGGCCCCCGAGACCAAGGGCCACGGCGTCCCGGAGGTCATTGAGGCCGTCACCCTTAAGGGAGGCGTGATCCGTAGCAGGGTCGCTGCCGTGAAGATCTTGGTTTCCAGCCTCACCATCGGTTCAGGGGGCAGCGTGGGCAGGGAGGGCCCCATCGCCCAGATAGGCAGCAGCGTGGGCTCCATCCTCGGGCAACTGTTCAAGCTCGACGAGCCCTACCAGAAGCTTCTCGTCGTATGCGGCTTGGCGTCGGGCATCTCTAGCACCTTCATGGCCCCCCTCGGGGGAGCCATCTTCGGCATCGAGGTAGTATACAGCGGCGTCGCGGCGTACGACATCATCCCGGTGATACTGTCTTCGGTGGTGGGAATGTTCATAACCGCCGAGGTTTTCGGGATGCAGGCCGCCTTCCTCCTCCCAGTCTACCACATGGCCAACCCCCTCGAGTTAATCTACTTCGTGCCCATCGGGGTCCTGTTCGGTTTCATAGCCATAGCGTGGACTAGAGGGCTTTACATGTTCGAGGACCTCTTCGAGGCCGTACCGATCCCGGAGTCGCTTAAACCCAGCATTGGTGGGCTCTTCACAGGGTTCCTCGGCATGTTCTTCTTGGGGTACGGCGTGTTCGGCATAGGCTACGAGGGACTGGATAAGGCGCTCGGGGGAAGCCTCTCCCTGAGGCTCCTCCTCATCCTGGGGGTCATTAAGTTCCTGGCCACCGGCATAACCATCGGGAGCGGCAGCAGCGGAGGCATATTCGCGCCGAGCCTGTACATGGGGGGCATGTTCGGCGGCGCCCTGGGGTACCTCATGTCGGGCCTGCCTTTCGCCTCCAAAGAGCTGTACGTCTACTCCATCGTGGGCATGGCGGCCTTCTTCGCGGGCGCCGCCAAGGCTCCGCTGACGTGCATCATCATGCTTCCGGAGATGTCGGGCAACTACTATCTGCTTGCCCCCCTGATGCTGGCCTGCGCGTCCAGCAACTTCATCTCAACGGTCTTCATGGACGGGAGCATCTACACCCTGAAGCTGAAGCGCCGCGGCGTCGAGGTTGACAAGATCATCGACCCGCTGAAGCTCGTGTACGTCGAGGAGATCATGACGGAGTCTGATCACGTCGTCTCCGTGATGCCCGACACCCCCCTCGACGTGGTGACCTTCATGGTCTGGGAGAGCGAGCACACGGGTTTCCCCGTCATAGACGAGGGGAAGTATGCAGGCATGGTCACCCTTGAGACCTTGATCCACGTGCCCCAGGAGAGGCTGAAGGAGATGAAGGCTAGGGACATCATGTTGACGGATCTGCCCCTCATACACCCCGAGGACACCAGCCATTATGTCATGGAGACGCTGAACAGGGGGCACGAGATACTGCCCGTCGTGGATCTGAGGGACAGCGCCCGCCTCCTCGGCGTGGTCAGCGACAGCGATGTTCTCAAGGCCATCCAGATGGGTAAGAGGAAGATGAGGGTCTTCGGCTAGTAGCTCTTGGGCTCGGGGTCCCTGAGGATGCCGCCGCAGGTGCACTTTATGCTGCCGCTGTTGCGGGGCCTCACCAGGGTGGGCACCTCGACCTCCACCACCTCGACGTCGATGCTCTCGAACCACTTGGTGGCCTTCGGGTCCCCCGTGGGCACCAGTATCTTCCTTGGCTCCAGCACCACCCCCGTGGTGGGGCCCCGCTTCACCACGGGCGTCCTGGGGTCGCCGGTGTGCACCTTGACGCTGACGTCGTCGGGCGGGTTGATGAACTCCCAGCCCATCTCGGCCTCCATCCACTCCCGGAGGTAGGGGTCTACGGTTCTTGGGTCCTGTACGCTGGTGTGCCTGTCGATGAGGGTGTAGTGGCTGGTGCCGAGGCTGGTGCCGTAGCCGGGGCAGAGACGCACGTCCACCTCGGGGTCCTGGAGCTTCACTATGCGGGCGAACTGGGTGTGCCCGGACTCGTTGGCCCTCATGATCTCGGGCATCCTCGTGTTGGCGCGGGGGAAGTGGACGGCGATGATGAGGTGCTTCTCGTCGAGCCACCCTATGCTGCCTCCCTCCGCCATGCCCCTGTCCATTATCATGCCGACGACGGGACACCCAAGCTCGGCGAGGGTCTGGTAGGTGGGAAGCTCCTCGCCTCTCCGGATGTGGTCGTACATCCTGAGGA
>CAZGZR010000087.1:0-11144 GCA_964529745.1 uncultured Candidatus Bathyarchaeia archaeon | reverse complement strand
ACATGGAGCAGTTAATGGCTGCTGGTGCATGTATTGGCGAATCGGCAGTGGGTATCGAAAACGACCACGCCAAGAAAACAAGCAAGCATTCCATGAAATAGTAGAACGCGGCCCTGCTCCCGGTTTAATCGCCTTCCTCGATGAATTACCTGTGGGCTGGTGCCAGCTTACGCCGCGTGATGCCTTGCCATGGCTTGATCGCAGATGGCGCCTTAAGCGTATAGACGATCTGCCGGTATGGTCCATCTCGTGTTTGTTTGTACGTAAGGGCTATCGTAGACGGGGTATCACTTCCGGGTTGATCGCTGCGGCTTTGGTTGTAGCAAAACGTGCTGGTGCGCCGGCGCTTGAAGCCTATCCCCTGGACGCTGACTTGACACCAAGCGCCTCAGGCACCGGATACGCTTCAACGTTTGAGCGCGCTGGCTTTAAGGAGGTTGCCCGCCACGTACCACCTCGTCCTATTATGCGTCACGATCTCAAGGACGCTGGACAAAACATTCAAATCATAGAGGTGCAATCAGCACACAAAAAAAACTAAAAACAGCTAAACACCCGCCCCCGAAAAACCGCTTATAGCAAGTAACACACTACAAGTAGCAGAACACTGGTGCGACTGCCGGGATTCGAACCCGGGCCGTCTGCGTGGCAGGCAGAAATCATACCTCTAGACTACAGTCGCCCACCCCAAATACCAAAACACCCGATATAACCCTTACCCCAAAACTGGATCACCGATCTCGAAAAGTTATACGTAGAATAACCACACAACAAAACGCCATGGTAACCTTCCCCGACGCCTACCTCACATGCCCCAACTGCAACGCCGTGGTACCCTGGAGCAAAGCCTGCATAAACTGCGGCCACGAACTCCCCAGCCCCCCAACCCACGACCCCTTCCAAGCCCTCAGGGAAAGCATCCAAACCCAACAGAACAAGGAACAAGCCCAAGAGGAACTCCAGTCCACCATCCCCACTCCAACCCCCGGCGAAGAGCCACAGGGCAGACTCGCCAGACAAATGCTCCAAAGAGTAAAGATTCTAGACATGGCCGACCGAGGAGAGATAAGCCACCAAGTATTCACCCAGCTCTACACCGAGACCGTGGATGAAACCAAGAAACTCATACACCAGTACACAGGCACCGGGGAAAAAGCTAACGAAGCCGCCGAGATACTATCAGAGACCAGAAACCTCGTCGAACAAAAACAGGCCCAACGAGAAAGAGGCGAGATCACCGACGACGAATACACCGAAGAAATGAACAGACTACGCAACGTCATAGACAAGATACAAGACAACATAACAAGGCTCAAAGCCCAGAGACAAGAGCTCGGAATAGGCGGACAAGCCGACGAAGACGCAGCCAAACTCAAGACGCTGCAGAGACGAATCCACCACTACAGAAGCTACCTCCCCGTCATGGTGACCTCAGACTCCGTCCCCAAAACCATGCAGGAGACGGTGTACGGAGACCTCTGCCAGATGATAGAGATCATGGACTCAAGCGTCCCATGGGAATACATCCACGACGAGCCCTTCCAAGAACCAGAACCCATGCAAGAGGAGCACGAGCACCCGGAGAAGGAAGCGGCAGACCAAGAAGACGACGCCTTAAAGGAACTCGTAAAACACGTCAAAGGCCACGACGACGAGATGGAACGGCTCCTCAGAGCGATAAGGATGAACGACAACATCCTCCTGCTGGGCCCCCACGGAGAAGGCAAGACCGAGACCCTCCTCCAGCTCCAGAAGATCATGGGCGGCGTCTACCTCCACTGCAGCGCAGAGACCACCGAGAGAGAGCTCGTGGCGGGGTTCAACCCCAGCGCCTTCGTAGGGGAGAACCCGGTGCACAATGGCCTCCTCATGCAGATAGCCCAAAACCCGGAACAACCACCCATAGCCTATATCGACGCCGTCACCAAGCTCAGGCCCAGGACACAGGCTGCCCTCTACGAGGCCATGAGCAACAAATCCTTCACCAACCCCGTTGACGGAAAACGCGTCAACCTACCCGAAGCCTTCTGCGTGGTGGCGGCAGGCGACCTGGACCCCGTCGCCCAGGAAACCCCGGACCAGGGCCTGCTGGACAGGTTCGGTAAAACCATAATGTGGAGCAGAACCCCCATGGAGAGCATCCAAGGACTAGTAGCCAGACACGCCCTCCCCGCCCACCTATTCGACTTCATAACGTGGATCAAGCTCGAGGTGGACAAGATGAATTACATGACCCCTGTCAGCGTCAGGAACCTCATCAAGTTCGCCGAGGAGTACCACACCTACCGCGACCACTACCAGAGCCAGGAAGAGGTCAAACAGCTGGCCGTCGACAGGCTCCTCAAGATGCGGGTCCTCAACCGGTTCGGCGTCGAGGAATACGAGGAAGCCCGCCGCAGGGTAATGGAGTACACCTGGGAGTAAAGATGAGCATAATCTTCAGCGACGAGTACCCCGTCGTGGTCCTCGCGTTCAGAGTCAGGAACCGGGGCTCCACCTGGCTGGACGGAAAACCCGTCGGCCGCATATACGTAGAGAAACACGAGATGGAGCAACAGGTAAAGGCCCTGATAGGGGAGGGGAGGCTGACCCTGGACCCGGAAGGCACAAGGAAGCCGGTGTTCGTCTCAGTGGGGGGCAGCGGCGGGTTCTACGCAGCCATACTGGAGGACCCCCAGGCAGCTGAGGCGGAGCAGTCCACGCCGACGCCCCTAGCACGGTCGTCGATGCAGCCGGTGACCAGCTACGACGAGGAGCGGCACGTGATCCAGCTCATAGCGGGAAACAGGTACCACGAGTTCGTCGAACTCCTTGAAGCCTACAAACCTGTCATTGGAGAGGACCCGGACCGCCTCGACGGATCGCCCATCCACCCCGTGAACCCCTGGAGACACGCTGAAGAGATGATCCTGCATGGCGGCGGAGCCATTTCAAAGGGCAGATACTCCCGCACCATGGTGCTAATAGATAGGGGTGCCGACATGGCTGAGCCTTGGAGCCTCTGGGAGCAGTACCCCAAGATCGTCGTGGCCAGGTTTCTGGCGAACGCGGTGGCGGCGTCCCACCCCAACACGGCGGTCTACAGCTTCGGGCAGACCCTGAGGATGGAGCGCAGCCCGGACGACGTGGAGCCGCTGGACGCGGAGACTAGGCTGGACGCCGCGCTGAGACACGTGCCCCTGGCCAAGCCCGAGCGCCTCGTTATACTAACCGGTGGCGACGGCTGCGAGAACCGCGAAAACACGGCGGGGCTGCTGGACTCCTTAAGCAGGTCGGGAGTCCAAACTCTATTATTATCGCTGGGAAAAAACGGGGACAGGGAGTGGCTGACCAGCCGCCTCGCGAACACCCCGGGCGTCATCGTCTTGCCTCTGACTATAGGCGGAGACGTGGTCCGCATGATGCACGGCATCGCAGACCTGTTCTAGCCTCCCCCTGGCCATTCATGGGCCCAGAGGGGAAGCTATGTCTGTTGACGGACCTCATTGTGTAAGTACGTCCTCGCCCCAAAGTGCCAGGCTGGCCCCGTCTGCTCCACCAGATAGATCAAGGCGTCGTTGTCGCAGTCCGTCAGCACCCGCCTGACCCTCGATACAAAGATTTCTAGAATAACCTTGGTAGGCTGATGGGACGGTGTTTGTCTCAAACCCCCGCGACCTTGCCCCTTTTTGTCGTAGCGTCAGGGTTTGGAAAACCTTTATACGCATACACGCTGTTCACAGGGGTGCATTAGGCGGCTCTAAACGAGACAAGGAATGAAGAAGATGTCCGAGAGAACGGTGATCGACGGAGACGGCCTCATACTGGGCAGGCTGGCTAGCACGGTGGCAAAGAGGCTTCTCGCGGGCGAGTCCATAGACATAGTCAACGCCGAGAAGATCATCGTATCGGGTAAACGCAACATGGTAATAGAGAAGGAGAAGGAGTTCCTCGAGGTGGGGGGGTTCGGCAAAGGCCCCGTACACTACAGGCAGCCTCACAGGATGGTGCGCAGGACCATCAGGGGTATGCTGCCCCACAGGAAGAGCCACGGAAGGGACGCCTTCCGCCGTCTCAGGGTCCACATAGGAGTGCCCAGAGAGCTGGAGGCCGCCGAGAAGGAGAGCATCCCTGAGATACATTCAAGCAATCTGAGCCGCAGGTATGTCTCCGTGGGAGAGATAGCCGAGTCCATCGGATGGAAGAAGTGAGACAGATGTCAAGTAGAAGAAGGTCTGTTCTAGCCGTCGGGAAACGCAAGACGAGCAAGGCCAGGGTAGTGATCTCTGAGGGGAAAGGTAGGGTCAGGATAAACAACACCCCCATACACCTGCATGAGCCCTGGATAGCACGGGAGAAGGTCATGGAGTCCCTTAGGTTAGCGGGCGACTACGCCGACAAGGTGGACATCAGGGCCGAGACCCACGGCGGAGGCGTCATGAGCCAGGCGGAGGCGGTGAGGATGGGCATCGCCCAGGGCCTCGTCAAGTACACGAGGAGCAAGCGCCTCAGGAACAGGTACATGGAGTACGACAGGACCATGCTCGCGGGAGACGCCCGCCGCAAGGAGTCCAAGAAGTTCGGCGGCCCAGGTGCGAGGCGCAGGAAGCAGAAAAGCTACAGGTAGATTCGCATGGTTCGAATGATCTCACCCGTCGTTGAGAGCAGAGGCAAGATCCGCGAGGGAAAAGGCTTCAGCGGCGAGGAGCTGAAGGCCGTGGAGCTGACCCCAAGCAAGGCCAGGGGTCTCGGCATCCCATACGATCCCCGCCGAAAGACGAGCCACGACGATAACGTGGAGGCCCTCAAGGAGTACCTGGAGTCGGCCGAGGTGGCGGAGTTGAAGTTCAGGAAGCCGAGGCAGACCGGCAAGCCCCACGTCGGCAGGGCGTTCAGGGGTAGGACCGGCGCCGGCAAGAAGATGCGAAACCTCAGCCGAAGAAAGTAACTATTCTCGTCACCCGTAAACGGTAAACATTAATATAGCGCTACACGCTATTGTAGCGATTACTTTGAGGCACCGAGTCCAGATCATAAAAGATCCCGAGGTGGCCAAGCTGCTGGCCGACGAGACCAGAAGACAGATACTCAACAAGCTGAGACACGGCGAGCTCTCTGCGACGGACCTCGCCAAGGCATTGAACAAGAACCATAGCAGCATCGTCCACCACCTCAACCAGCTGCTAGAGGCCGGGCTCATCGAGGTCACCCGTGAGGAGAAGGTGAGGAACATGGTTCAGCCATACTACCAGAGCGTCAGCCCCGGCTTCCACGTGGCCTACAGCCTCACCGAGGCGCTAAGTCAGGACCCCGACTACTCGGCGTGGCAGGAGGAGTACATCGACGGTATGCTCTTGGCTTTGAGCGGTTACGGCGTCTCTGTGCCTGAGAATAGGAGAGACGAGGCGAGAGCCCTTCTCAAGAAGTGTTACCTGGGCCAGAAGAAGGCGTACGAGGAGAGGATCGCAAATAGGAACGCCGTGCCGGAGGTGAGCAAGCACGCGGCGCGCAACACGGCTAACATACTCAGCCACATGCAGCTCATGAAGGACCAGGAGTACATGGAAGCCTTGAGTCGTCTGTCAGACATCATTGAAGAGTCCACGGAGGATCAGCGGGCATAATGTCCAGACGAAGAGAGCTAGATATACGGGAAGTTGAGTGGAGCACCTTTAGGCGGCTCTTGGGTTACATTCTTCCTTACTGGGAGATGAAGGCCGTCGTGCTGCTCTCTGTGGTAACCACGATCATCAGCGTGCTCTCTCCGGCGATCATCGGCGACATCGTTGACATGGTGAGGGTGGTCGCGGAGGGGACTGAGATAAGGGCAGGGACGGGCATCGAGCGCTACGCTCACGCGTTGCTTTTCCCTGTGGCGAACTGGCTCGCCGACGCGATGGCTATGCGGCCGGGTTACGCGTCTCTTATGGTGTTCAGCTTCAGCCTCATCGTCATAGCCGCCCTGGACGGGGTTCTGAACTATCTCTCCAGGTACGCTACCACCGTCATAAGCCAGCGCGCCGGCTTCGACATAAGAGACGACATGTACAACAGCCTGCTGGAGAAGTCGTTCAGCTTCTACGACCAGCAGCGCACGGGGCAGCTCATGGCTAGGGCGACGGGAGACATCAACATGCTTGAGCGTTTCTTCAACTTCGGGTTCAGGATGGCGCTGGGCAACGTGCTGCTCCTGTTTTTCGTGGTCTGGTCCATGGTGAGCATCGACCCGTCGCTGACGGGTATATCCATGCTGGTTCTCCCGTTGCTCATGTACTCGACGCTCAGGTACAGCAGGATGGTCACCCCCATGTGGAGGGAGGTCAGGGAGCAGAACGGTGTCATAACCACCGTCCTGCAGGAGAACCTCACGGGCCTCCGGGTGGTCCGCGGCTTCAGCAGGGAGGACTACGAGGAGGAGAAGTTCGCCGCCGAGTGCAAGGAATACTTCGACATCAACGTTACCCTGGCAAGGATAAGGGCTTTCTTCATGCCCCTAGCCAGCTTCATCTCTAGCGTCGGCATCGTGCTCATAATCTGGTACGGCGGCAACAGGGTCATCTCGGGCGCCCTGAGCGTGGGCACCATAGTGGCCTTCTACTTCTACCTGAACCAGCTCATGAGGCCGGTCAGGATGCTGGGGTTCATGACCAGCATGTTCGTACGTGCCAACGCGGCCGCCGAGAGGGTTTTCGAGATCGTCGACGCCGAGGTAGACGTCAGCGACGCCGAGGACGCCGTGGAGCTGAGGGACGTCGAGGGCAAGGTCGAGTTCGAGGACGTCTGGTTCAGCTACGACGGCGAGAACATGGTGCTCAAAGACATCAACCTAAAGGTGGAGCCGGGGCAGACCGTGGCCATACTAGGAGCCACGGGCTCGGGTAAGAGCAGCATCATCAACCTGGTGCCCAGGTTCTACGACGTCACGCGAGGCAGCATAAAGGTGGACGGGACGGACGTCAGGAAGCTGACCATAAAGAGCCTAAGACGCAACATAGGCATCGTCCGCCAGGACCCCTTCATATTCAGCGTGTCCCTCAAGGACAACATCGCCTACGGCGTCGCCGACGCCACGCTGCCCCAGGTGAAGGAGGCGGCGAAGAAGGCGAAGATCAACGAGTTCATCGAAGGGCTACCCGAGGGCTACGACACGAAGGTGGGTGAACGCGGCGTCACCCTCTCGGGAGGACAGAAGCAGAGGGTCGCCATCGCACGGGCGCTCCTGAAGAACCCCAAGATACTGATCCTGGACGACAGCACCAGCAGCGTGGACACCCAGACCGAGTACGAGATACAGCAGGCCCTGGACGAGCTTCTGGAGAACAGGACCACGTTCATAATCACCCAGCGCCTCAGCAGCATCAGGAAGGCGAGCTACATCATCGTGCTCGACGACGGCAGGATAGTGGAGGAGGGTACCCACGACGAGCTCATGGCGCTCAGGGGCATCTACTACAGGCTCTACCAGACCCAGATGGCGGCTGCCAGGGGAGGCGTCTCCTGATGGGCTACCACATGAGGCGGCTCGCCGGGGAGGACGAGGACTACGTGCGAACCATCCCGGACTGGGTGTTGTTCAAGCGGATGCTCGGCTACATACTGGCTCACAGGAGGGAGAGCACCCTGCTGCTCCTCGCGGTGCTCGGGTCCACCATCATCAACCTGCTTCCCCCATACATGTACAGCGTGGCGATAGACACTTACATCACGGGCCTAGATACCCAGGGGCTGCTGCTGATAAGCGTGGGCTTCGTCGCCGTGTACGCCGTCATCTTCGTGACCCAGTACGTACAACGCTACCTCGTGGACTGGCTTGGCAGCAACCTAGAGTACGGCGTCCGGATGGATATCTTCAGGCACCTGCAGGCGCTGGGCCTCGACTTCTACGCCAAGAGGGAGGTGGGCAGCGTGGTGAGCCGGGCAACCAACGACGTGGAGAAGATCACCGAGCTCATCTCCTCGGGCGTCGCCAACGTGGTGGCGGACCTGCTCACCCTGACAGGCATCGTCGCCATAATGCTATACATGAACTGGTGGCTGAGCCTCATCACATTCAGCATAATACCTGTCATGGTCGTGTTCCTCTACTTCTGGAGCAGGCGCGTCCGCACGGTCTACAGGGAGACCCGTAAGACCATAGCCAGCGTCTCGGCCAAGATGGAGGAGAGCGTCAGCGGCATGAAGGAGATCCAGAGCCAGAGCAGGGAGGGCGAGACCCGGGAAGAGTTCCAGCGGATAAACCGGAGTAATATGCAGGCGAACGTCCAGGCGGGCCAGATCATGTCGGCGTTCTGGCCGGCCGTGCAGGTGTTCACGGCGGTGGGGAACTTCCTGGTGCTCTGGTTCGGCGGCGCCGCGGTCATGAGGGGCGAACTCAGCGTCGGCGTCCTCTTCGGATTCATGAGCTACCTGAGCAGGTTCTTCTGGCCCATACAGGATCTGAGCGCATTCTGGAACGAGACCCAGTCGGCGCTGGCGGCGGCTGAACGCGTCTTCGGGATCATGGACACGCCCGTAACCGTCACCGACTCTCCCGACGCCTTGGAAATGCCAAGGATCGAAGGCCGGGTAGCCTACGAGGACGTGTCCTTCGGCTACGAGCCAGGGCAGACCGTGCTTAAGGACATTAACCTGGTGATAAAGCCCAACTCTACTGTGGCCCTCGTGGGGCCGACGGGCGTCGGCAAAACCACCATGATAAACCTGCTCTACAGGTTCTACGACCCGGTGGAGGGCAGGGTGGCCGTGGACGGCTACGACCTCAAGAGAGTCAAGATAGCGTCCCTGCGTAGGCAGATGGCCGTGGTGCTCCAGGACAACTTCCTCTTCTCGGCCAGCATAATGGAGAACATACGCTACGGGAGGCTCGACGCCACGGATGAGGAGATCATCAGGGTCTCCAAGGCCGTGGGGGCCCACGAGTTCATAGTGAAGCTGCCCGAAGGCTACGAGACGGACGTCAGGGAGCGGGGTGGAAGGCTCAGCGTGGGCCAGAGGCAGCTCATCAGCCTGGCACGGGCGCTGCTGGCGAACCCCCGGATACTCATCATGGACGAGGCCACGAGCAGCATAGACGCCTACACCGAACAAATAATACAGCAGGCCCTTGAGAGGGTGCTGAGGAACAGGACCAGCATCATCATAGCCCACAGGCTCAGCACCGTCAGGAACGCCGACATGATCGTGGTGCTGGAGGAGGGCAGGATCGCCGAGACGGGCACCCACGCCGAACTCATCGAGAAGGAAGGCCTCTACAGACAGCTCTACGAGATGCAGTTCAAGAGCGGCCCCGAGGCCGAGGAGCCTGAGGCGCCCGTCATCAAGGCCGGGCACAGCGACGGCTAGAGAGGCCCAGGCCTCTTTGCGTCGGCCTCGCCCCGGGGGCTTTTCTTGAGGACATAGACCGTCCCGCTGGAGCCGTCGACTCTGAGCATCTGCCCAGTCTTTATGAGGGCCGTGGCGTTCCTGACGCCGACGACGGCTGGGATGCCGTACTCCCTAGCGACGACGGATCCATGGGTCATCATGCCCCCCACCTCCATCACAAGCCCTGAGGCTACCAGGAATAAGGGGGTCCAAGCGGGGTCGGTGGCCGGACACACGAGGACCTCCCCGGGCCTGAGCTGGGAGTCGCGCGGACTCCTCATGACGTGGGCTGGGCCCTCAACGACGCCGGGTGACACTGTGGCACCCGTGAACGATGAGCCTTCGCTCGGGCCCGCCGCGGCCTCTGTCCCGTAGAAGGCTCTACCGTCGCTCAAAAGCAGCAGCGGTATCTGCCTCCTCCTCATCTCCGCCTCGAAGACCCTCCGCCGGCCCTCGATCAACATGCTCCAATCCCTGTCCCCGCCTCCGAGCGCCTCGGGTAACTCGTTCAGGCGGAGGAAGAACACGTCGCCCGGCTCGGAGATGACGCCGCCCCCAGTCAGCTCCTCGCCGATGACCAGCAGAGCCTCTCTGGCCACGCCAAGACAGCGGACGATGAAGAACTTGGGGCCCTCTCTGAGGCCCCCCAGAGCCCTGTAGCGGTGAGCCATCCATCGGGACAACCTGGAGCCTAGCCAGCCTAGGCGGGTCCGCCTCCGCGCCTCCACCATCCTCTCTATGAACCCCCTAGCCGATTCCCGGCTAGCCTCGAAGACGCGGCTGGGCGCCTTATCTGGGTCCGAGATGCCGGCGTATGCCTTCATGGCCCTCATTAGGGGGCGGGGGTCGTCCCGCCACCTGTCTGTCCCGATGTCAATCTCTCCTACCCCTCGCATACCATACTTGGAGATGAAGCCGTCCAATTCGCCTTGAAACATGGTGGGGAGTCGCCCGTCCCTATATAGCCCCGTGAGCTCCTCTGCGTCGGCCTCGCGGAGGACTCGAGCCGAGTCCGGATCACGGGTAAGCCTCTCCACCGCCGCCCAGAGGGCAAGGTCCATCTCGGTTGTCACGTTGTTGGGGAGCCCCCTGCTGATGTGGAGGAAATCTGACCCGAGGCCAAGACGCTCTGCTTGCGCCCGAAGCCTCACGAACATAGCCATCCCGGCCACCACGAAGGGCAGGTACCGATTGACTACGTATGAGACGGCCCGCTGCAGCGTACCGTGTATGACTCCGTACTGCTCGGCTCCCCCTTTAGCTGACCTCTGTTTCTTGTCCAGTTCCCCGAGGAGCTGCTCGCTCTCCCTTATGAGCCCGTCTCTCCTACTGTCAGGTCTAGCCAGGTTCAGGATGACCTGGCTCAGGAGGCGGGAGGCGAAGGATGTTATTGTTACTAGGGTGCCCGCCGGGGGGAGCCTGCTGTTCAGCTGGAGGTCGGGGTCCCTCATTATGGACCCCAGCGTCAGTCTCATCCCTCCCTCCATCATTGTGGAGAACGCCAGGACGATGGGATGCGTGCGCCTGTTCTCCACCAGGCCCGTTATGTCTATGAAGATGCGTTCGCCGGCAGGGACCACGGCCTCAAGCCTCTCGAACGTCATCGGCCGCCCTATGGCGGCGGAGGCGTAGGCGATGGACTGCCTCAGCACGTCCTGGCCCATGGGCGTGAAGGGGTCGAGGAAGCCTTGGACTGTGGCGAGGGAAAGATAGATTCTCAGGCGTCTTCCTTGGGCGGTCTCGGGCAGGGGGTAGAGGCTTGTCACGGGGCTGGCCTGCAGAATGTACAGCCGGGCGTCCTC
>CAZGZR010000086.1:0-11285 GCA_964529745.1 uncultured Candidatus Bathyarchaeia archaeon | reverse complement strand
CACGGGGAGTACACGCACTTCTTGATAACCCCCCAGAAAGGCGTGTACCTAGCAATGATCTCCCCCTCCTCGACCGCGTCTCCTACTTCTTTCACCATGAAAGGAGGAAGGTTCTCCGGCGATACGTTAAGGATCTGGAAGGCTTTAATCACAGTGGGCTTCCCAGGCACCCTCGCCCTAGCGACGATTGTCTTGAAATCCACCTGTGACCCTTCTTCAACTAGCACCTCCCCTGATATGGGTAGAGTCCGTGTCTTCGTGATTTCGATGCATCTCTTCACCTTGAGGCCCGGCGTGTAGGCGTGAGCCTCCTTCGTGGACAGCTTCTCTTCCGTCACCTTTATCACCCTCTGCACCTATCCAAGAAGTCCTTAGGGTACACGTCCAAAGATTCGTACCACCCGAGTACCTTATCCCTTCTCTCCCCAACGTCAGAAGGAAGGGCCAAGGGTCTTCCCCTCGCATCAATGACGATGCCGACTACCCCCCCTTCAACGGTAGCCTCGAGGGGCTTGTTATGCCCCTCGCCGACATCGAAGTCTTTCCTAGGCTGAAGGGTCACCTTTGCTTCTTCCCTCTCTGCTAGTGGGATCTTGACGATCTCGCCGAAGCTCAGCTCGTTCTCGTAGGTTTCCTCGTTGGGCAGATCGATGCTCACCTCCAAGATAGGCTCACCGTCGCTGGCTACTCCCGCGGGGGCAATTACCGTGCCGAGGCGTACCAGACAGTCCTTGTCGAAGACGCTCCACGATATCTCAGGGTAGGCTGTGGAGAGGACCCCTAGGTGCGGCATCATGAAGACACTGTCCTGGTACATCTTCGTGATGCCCTCGGGCTGGAATGCGTCGGTGAGAGCCAGCATCGACTGGACCCTGAGGGGAGCGTGGGATAGGAGGCCTCCTGTGCCAGCTATGATGCCGATCTTCATCATCTCGATGTACGTGGCCTGCATGGTGTACTCAAGGATGTCTCCCAGCATCCTCTCCGCCTTCTTGGCTCCCTTCAGCCTCGTGGCGATCGTTTTGTGGTGTTGCAGACCGAGCCTCAGAGCCTCCCTGGCCACGGCCTGTTCGACGACTAAGGACTTGAGGCTGTGGGGAATAGTCGTTGGCCTGATCATCTTATTCCTGAGCATATCCACAAGACTCATTTCATCGATGTCGAAAGGTAACCATCGCATAATGTTATCGACGCCCGCCTCCTTCATCACGTTGCAGATACTATAACTCATTCCCAAGTTAGCGCTCACGCTCCTCACGAATCGGCCGTTCCAGATGGAGTAGATATTGGTAGTAGCGCCTCCTAGTCCCACGCCCAAAACGTTCTGCTTCTCCATGCTGGCTATCAACTGCATGGCCATCCCTTCGCCGGCTGGTGTGGGCAGGATGTCTAGATCCGTCCAAGTCATCAACTGAGGATACCCCGGAGCATGAGACATAACATGCTCCATGAACAGTTCGTGGATAGCCCTCCGAGCAGGTTCGGTGTCTTCCTCCTCGAGGGTAGGCCTCAGGTTGTCGACGATGAGGAGCGCGAACTTTTTCTCCATAAGATTCCTAATAGCTGGATGCACGACCTTGTTCCCCGCGAAAACCAGAGGCAACTCGTAGTCTGCCCCCAACCGTGCCTTTGGATCAGACGCGGCAATAATCTCCGCGATCTCCATCACGAGTGTAGTTGTGCCACCGTCTGTACCACCGGCTAGCAGGATCATATCAGGCCTGAGTTGGCGTATCCTCTCTATCCTCTCATAGTCCTCTCTCCCGTCGTCGACGGCTATGGTATCCATCACTATGGACCCAGCTCCTAGCGCAGCCCTGTTGGCGCTTTCAGCCGTCATGGCTTTTATCACCCCAGCGACCATCATCTGCAGCCCACCGCCTGCGCTGCTCGTGGTGCAATAGAAATCGACCCCGACATCCCCGGAGTTCGGCTTGATTATGGTACCTTCCTTGGAGAGGATGTCTAGGCCCGTCAGATCCTCTATTTCCCTCACAGCGTTCTGGACGCCCATGCAGACGTTCTCAAAGGGAGCCTCGACCGTCGTCGGGGCCTCACCGCTCAACAGGTATCTCCATACGCCGTTGATCTTCTTGAACAGCCTGGCCTTGGTCGTGGTGCTCCCTACGTCGGTGACTAGCACATAGTTCATCTCTTCCTTGGATTTGTGCTGAGTGAATGTGACGGTCTCATCATGTTTCCAAACGTTACTAACAGCGTCCATATCCAACACGTCTTCTCGTACGACTTGACTTAAACACTCGTCTCTTACTGTATTCATTCTTTATATTTTTATTTATTCCACTTAAATTTTAATTATTTTTACATAATAATAAAATACAACGAAGATTTTCCACAACTAAAAACCTTATTATTCGGTATGCGGATCGCTCGTTGAAGATGGACGGTAGATGGAAGGCAACCGAGAAAAGACTGCAAAAATAAGGGCGCTGCTAATCGCTTCCATGGTGATCATTATCTTGGCGGTCGGTCTGGTTCTGGAGACGGAATCGGATGTAGCCGAGGCATCCGGTCTCAGCGCAAGGCTTTCATACTACACAACTCTCGCAGGCTTCGAGTCGTGGGGACGTGAGGGGCATATCCATGTGAGCGGCTGGATCTTCAATAACGATACACAGGACCACAACGCGACGTTACAATTGTGGATGACTGACGGGACTAAAGGGGGATTCGCCCACGGATCGACGCAGTCCGAGTTTTGGCAGAGCTACTATTTCCCGCTAGGAGTAATCCCGGGGAACGGAGGAAAGACTTGGTTCGAGTTTAAGGTCAGGTATAACCCCTTCGACCCCACGACGGCCAACTTCGCGTACTGGCTTTACCCCGAAGACGGGGTGAGGGGCGCCCCATGGCCATGGGACTTCAAACCAATAAAACCAGATAACTGATCTATTCCTCTTCACTCTTTTTAGACCTAAATATCCGCCTTATCTTATCAAGAAAGCTGGGTCCATTCTTCAGCCGCCTCTCTCTGTCCCTCTCCCTACTCATTCGTTCCACCTTCTGCATGAGCAGTTCAACATTCTCTCTCTTCTCGAAGGTGTCTAAGAAGTCGTATCCGTAGTTATCCAAGAGGGGTATGAACGCACCCAGATAGAAATAAGCCAAATCTCCTCCTATCCGAGCCAGCGGCCTTATCATGTGCAATATGGTTAGCGAAGGTGCCTCTAGTTCTGATTCCACTATCCACTGGGCGAACTTATCGATCATCTCCATCTCTTTCTCAGATGTAACGGCGTCATTCGATGAATCTGAATCTGTCTCCAATCTTAACTACCTATGATTTTAATTTTAAAAAATAGAGGGATTCTTTGGATTTAAGCCTATAACCCTAGCCATTGCCTTAGGAGTCGATTTATCGCGCTGGTAGCTAACCCGGACTGCTGCAGTACGGCGTTACCTGCCGATAGAGCTAGGTAGGATAGGAAAGCGTACTTCCCAAACTCCCTTATGTAGTGCATCGGCTTGCTCGCTGACCCCTTGAGGAACAATGTGAACAAAAGGTAGGCCACACAGGTTATCGTGAAGATGACCCTCACGAAGTATCCTAGACCATCAATGGCTGAGCCTCCGAAGATGAGCCCCGCCTCACTAACCGTGGCCTTGATGTTCCCTATTATGTCCGTCATCATAAGGGCGCGAACAGATAGCCCAGCCTGAACCCCGATCATAATGGCGATGGGGAAGGAAGCTATCCAAGCGTATTTCCTCCAAACGACGAAGAGGGACATCAACCCCAGTATCAACGATATTATGAGGAGAGGGTGCTCCCCTCGCATCAGCGGCAAGAACCTGCTCTGCAGAGTCTGTAGACCGGTCACCACAGAGTGGGCGACAACGGTAGCCGTGTACGTGTATTCTCCGACGCGGAACAACGGGTTGTCACCGTATAGCAACGTAAACGAGAAAATAGTAAGCAAGGCTGAAATCCAAACCCATGGATCGGTGGATATCATTCTTCCTCCTCCTCTTTGGTCCACTCAGTTATATTTCCTAAAACAGCGAAGACGACAAAGACGGCGCTCAGAATTGCGTAGGCGTCTATAGCAGCCATACCCAACCCGGGGCGGCCTACAAGCTTCTCAAGCTGGGCTCCGCCGAGGAAGCCATTCGTCATCCAAACCTTGTCTGGATAGGCCATCATATATGGTGCGTAGCCGGAGTATGCAGCTGCTTGGGCGAAGTAGATTGCTGGGATGCCTCTCTCAGCCGTGACGTATCGCACGATCATGTCGAATGACCAGTGCGGACAGATCCAGATGCTGATATCCTCCCAGTTATGGAAATCATTCATCAAAGGGAGTTCACTGAGAGGGGTCCCAGCTACATCGGTGGCGACGGCTGAGTGTACGTCCTCCAAGAAGGCGACGACCGCTGCAGCCATTCCAGGCATGTATGGTAGCTGTACGTAGTCTCTTCCATATTTCCATGGTCCACCGTACTTCTCATCGACCCTAGCCGCATCGATACAATACTTCTCGAACTGTACGGCCTCGACGGCGAACGGCGCGTTAACGACCCTAACACCGTTGTTTGCCAAAACCTCCAAAGCGGCTATGAGCGCAGCAGAAGACTCCAAGTCGAAGGCGAACACGTAGGCGCCGCCCACTACAACGATGTCATCTTCTCCTAGAGCTTGTATTTGGTCGTAGATCTCTATGGTGATTTCGCTCATCTGGAAAGGAGCTCCAATGGGTACAAGCACTGGTATAACGTAGACTATGAAGACTACAGCCCAAATATGCTGAGATTTTAACTCAGGTATTGCCATTTTTTAAAACACCTCACTCCTCCGTAGCCCTAAGTGCTCCTTTCTCAAGGCCGAGAAGGAGACGCACTCCAAGTACGACGCCGCCGATTCCTCCAGTAAGCAGTAGAGCGCGGCCGCCCGCCATCGCTGGGTTGTTCAGTAACCAGAAAGAGATCTTGTCGGCTACTGGGAATGGTCCCAGCATCCATGGAGCGTTGGCGATCACTATCACTAGGAAGCAGATGGAGAAAAGCGCAGTACGGAAGTTACGGATCCTGAGTACCCTGTAACCCGCCGATGTAACGAAGAACACGAGTTGGCCCAGGATGGCGATGTGTAGAGTTATTTTTGTGCTTAGGAACGCCGTCTGATATAGATCAGAGTATATGCCGACACGCATCCCCATGATTATCCAGACCACCATGAGGACCATCGCATAGAGTCGATAAGGCCAAAGCTTGTCACGACTCATGATGCCTTTGATGTACCTCGCGGAGATTGTTATCAAGCCTACGAAAAGGGTGAAAGTCTCGATGTTCATGTTCCATATGTTCAGCTCATTGGCGATGGCGTCAACCTGCGGTGACGCGAAATACCAGCTTACTAAAGTGGCTAATAATCCTACCACTACTAGGATACGAGCCAAGTATGTTCTCACATAAGTAAGTGTTGAAGACATGTAGTCACATCCCCAATAAGTTCACTATTGCATCTGAGCCGGCCAGACTGACCAAAGAGCCTACGATCATTATAATGAGCGTGACTAGCTTGATCCAGTCCTGTCCGACGAGAGTCGAGATCGCCATGGGATCACGGGTGATTGAGGCTGACGCTGCGTACAACTCCTCACCTATGAGAAGATAGTCGCAGAATAAAGCAACCATAGGCATAGATCCGATGGTCCCCCCAACCTGCACGGCGCCAACTCTCTGCCCCGTTTCGCCATCGACGATGACGTCGAAGAGGAAGTACCCACAATAGACGATTACGGCTGGCTCCTCGGTCATGATCTGACCAGCTGCGCCTACTGCGTATGCGAACTGGTCTCCACCGAACCACTGGACGTATTCGCCAGGACTGTATAGCTCCGGCCGACCAGCGGTCGTGAAAGCACTTCTGACGATGGCTTCCATGGCTGTGACTACGCTTGTGTTGCTAGCGCTCGTGACAGGCCTCACACCTATCTCGGCTGATTGCTCGGCAACCTCGCCTAGAACCGTTAGACCCGCAAGCGTCTGGGGATTTCCTAAGTTGCTTATTCCGGGAAGCACCATTATGGGTCTGCCCATCTCGGCAGCCCGACCTATACCCTCGTAGGTGGCTTCGAGCCCCTCTAAAGGCCGGATCTCCCATCTTCTACCCTGTTTGCCGTAAGTGTAAGATATGTAAGTCAGTACGCCCATCATTATGAAGAACAGCAGCTGAAATAATCTTCCTGATTTTACTATTTGACCTACTAGTGCAGAAGTTATCATTGTTTTTTCCTCTCCTGAATAGTATAAATAATTATAAATAATTATCGAAAGGCATATGGTGTTAAAATGACATAAACAATAAAAAATAGTGTTTTTATGAATATCATATCCTAATAAATTTAACATTCACTCATTAGTTATGGTTACTATTTCTATTTTATGTATTATCAAGTATTAATATCAGGTATATCGTATAGATGTGTTGGGATGGGAAAGTAATGGTGGATGTCCTCTTGATCTCGCCGCCTTACCGCGGGTTGCTGAGGGAGCCCTTGGGGCTGTATTATCTAGCTGGCGTCCTGAACTCCAACGGCATATCGGCTTCCATCGTGGACTTTAACGTTGAACCGCCTTCACTATCCGGGTTCCACGAGTACCTGAGAAGGCTGAAGCCCAAGATAGTCGGCGTCACCTCTTACACCTTCAACTTCTCTGCGGCGAAGGAGATAGCCGACGAGGTCAAGAGAGTCGACCCAGGCATAACATCCGTGATGGGAGGAGTCCACGCCTCAGCCCTACCCGAGGACGTTCTCGGCGGAGTCCCCTCACTCGACTACATCGTCGTAGGGGAGGGGGAGTTCACCTTCCTCGACGTTTGCAGAAAGATACTCAACGGGGAGACCGTGGAAAGCGTGGAGGGAGTAGCATATAGAGAGGAAACGGGGGTGAGGGTCAACCCGCCGAGAAGGCTGATAGAGGACCTGGACGAGCTCCCTATACCCGACAGGGAGCTGCTGCCGTTCAAGAGGTACCCTCTCGCCCTCGTTCAGACGTCCCGGGGCTGCCCATACAGCTGCATCTTCTGCCACATAAACAGGTTCTACGGTAGGAAGCCGAGGCAGAGAGACGCCGTGAAGGCGGCGGACGAGTGCGAGGGCCTAGTGAAGCGGTACGGCGTGGAGAAGTTCTTCTTCTTCGGGGACTCCTTCACCTTCAGGCCCGAATGGGTCGAGGAATTCTGCGACGAACTGATCAAGAGGCGTCTCAAGATAACGTGGGGGTGCGAAACTAGGGTGGACAACGTTAGCCTCCCCATGCTGAGGAAGATGCGCCGCGCAGGCTGTATCGAGGTGCAGTACGGCGTCGACTACGGGGACGAGGAGGTGCTGAAGAACCTGGGGAAGAACATAACCATGGAATGCGTGAGCGACGCCGTGAACTGGGCAAAGGAGGCGGGGCTCTTCACTGGTGGTTTCTTCATCTTCAACGTACCCGGTGAGGACGTGGACACCATAGAGAACACCTTTAACCTCATCCAGAGGGTGCCCTTGGACGCGATAGAGGTAAACTTGCTCACCCCGTACCCGGGCACGCCGATATGGGACGACCCCGGAAGATACGGAATGAGGATCACCGACTACAACTTCGACAACTACACCACCAAGAAATACGTGATGGAGAACCTAGATTTCCCCAAGAAGAGGTTCGTGCCGGTCTTCAAGACCCTGCTGAAGAGGCTGAACTTCGTGGTGACCCCGAACTACCGTCCAGAGATCTTCGATTTCCTAAAGGACAGCGAGAGACTCAAGGTCTGGAAGGAGCAGCTCTAGCCGGGTCACCCAGTCCCTTTCTGCTTATACTCGGCGATGTGGTAGACCTGCATGATGCCCTCGTCGGAGGATATGGCGACATCCACGCCTTCCCATATAGCTGCACCTCGATTCAGGATGACTCTCTCGTCCTCCCCGGGCTCTAAAACCGGCAACATCGTGCTCCCGCCTCCATCTATAGAGACGCTGACCCCGTTGGCCGCGGAACCTCCGATGTTCATCACCCAAAGCATAGCCATGTTCTCTGTCTTGTTGTCTTCGGCGACACTGTAAAGCGTCAGGTTGTAGACGATGAAGTCTGGCTCTGACATCTGGTTCGCCTCCGCATCTGGCTCCACTACGAACTCCTCGACTTTTTTGGCGTCCCTGTGGAGAACCCTGACTACGAACTCCGAGTATTGGCCTTGAGGGAGCCTCCTGTTCACAGACACCCCACCCCCAACCGGTATCTCGTCGAAGAACGCGGGCAGCGACTCGTTCCCCGTCTTGTATGAGACCGACGTGAGCACGCCCAAGGCCTCGGCCTTCCCGACGTTTCTGAGCACGTAATGGACGATGGTCACCGGCTCCAGGTCGTTGAAGGTCCTAACGTCCTCCACCATGAACGACGGTTTCCGCTTACCGATGTCGGGGAAGAACCGGACGACGTTGATAGAGACGCCGATGATCAAAAGCACCACGACTATAACCGTGTTGAGTTGACCCCTCGTCAATCCGCCACCCTCATCCTATTCAATATCCCAAGAGGCTTGAAAAACTATCCGGGGAACCGTCCATCGCTGGCCTCCGGTTCCTACCCGTGTCGCCCTCAGACACTCGGTTTGCTCTTCCACTCCTCCACGAAGAGCCGCAGCAGATCGTTGAGCCTCTTCGACCTCGTCTCCCGGTCAGACATCACCCTCCTGTCCCTCAGCCTCTGCCTCACCCCCTCGTAGAACTCGCCTCTGGCCGACTCCCCCATAAGGGGCTGGAGATCTAGGAGGCTGCCGAAGAGGTCCATGAACCGGAGGGAGGCGTAGTTCGGCGAGTCCAGAAACTCCATGGAGTAGTTGAGGGTGCGCATGAGCAGATCGAAATACCTTTCTTCGAGGTCCTTTTCCATCTCAGCTCACCTCCGGCGTCTCCCATTTCCTGTCGAATGAGCCTAGACGGACGATATCGGAGAAAGCCTTCTTCTTCGGGGGCTCGGGGACCTTGTCGGGGTAGCCGAACGAGACGACGAGGACCGGCTCCCAACTCTCGGGGGCGTCTATCACCATCTTTATCGAGTCCTTGATGAAGGACGCTATCGCGCAGCTCCCGATCCCCAGAAACTGGGCGGCCAGGATCATGTTCTCGGCCACGAAACCCACGTCGAGAAGATCCAGGCTCGAGACCTTGCTCTCCACACCGATGACGACGGCCGCCGGCGCGTCCCCGTAAAACCCGGGGGAGCAGTTCTTCATCATCCTTATCGTCTGGGGGTCGTTGACGTACACGAAGGTCCAGGGCTGCCTGTTTCCTCCTGTGGGCGCCCACCTTCCCGCGTTGAGAATCTTGATCGCGTCCGAGTCGGATATCGGTTTATCGGTGAAGCTCCTGATGCTCCTCCTCTCCATTATCGCTTTCATTGCATCCAATTAGATCATCTACCAAACAGCTTTTCATTATAGATTAGCTTTTTCCCATAAAAATTAGCACAATTAATCTAAACAGCCTGAGGGTTGGGACAAGAAAAAGGAATATGGATAAAAATTGAGTATGGTCTAGGCGACTCTCGCTTTATCGGCTGGCGCTGGGAAAGCTAGTTTGCTGTGCGTCAGCTTAAGGCTCACCAGCGTCTCCGCCAGCTTCACGGCCGTCGGCAAGGGATCTATCACCTGAACCCCCAACTCCTTGCTGAGCCTCTCGGCCATGCCTGTCATGCCCGTGCAGCCGAGGATGAGCACCTCGGCGCCGTCCTCATCGAGAGCCTTCTTCCCCTCCTCGTAGAGAGCCACGGCTGTCTTCTCGTTGTCCTGGTGCAGGTCTAGGACGGAGATGTCCACGGCCCTGACAGAGGCGAGCTTCTCCGAGACCCCCGAGATCTTGGCGTTTTCCCGGATCAACCCACCCACGCTCTTGAGGACGGTGATGACCGAGAAACTGTCGCACAGCGACGAAGCCACCAGAAGAGACGACTCACAGGGGCCCATAACGGGGATGTTCACCGCCTCCCTGCTAACCCTTACGCCGGGGTCTCCGAAGCAGTTTATCACGCAGGCGTCGACGCCCTCGGCCTCGGCCTCCTTGACCCTCTTCACGATCTCAGGTATGGAGAATATCTCGTCGTACCTGCTCTCGATGGAGGAGGGGCCCTTGTCTATGCCGACTGAGTCGATCTCCGTCTCGCTGCAGAGCCCGAACAGCTTCTTCCTACTCTCGAGCCAGTCCGATCCCCTGCTCAATCGTCGTCCGGAAGCCCCGGATGCGGCTCTGTTGCCCGTGTATATCGCACTGACGATCCTGATTTTCATTTTGGTCTCCTAATGCTAGTCAATTTTAGTATATGAGTCTGTATGATGGAGGAGGCCGCCGGGGTCAGAGGTAGAGATCTCCGACCGCCTTCACCCTCACCCTCACGGCATTCCCGGGGAGATATGGAAGGGCTATCTCCTCTACCTCGACCACCTGAACTGTCTCAGGGATGGCGCCGGCTGTGACGGCGCGCTCGACGGCCGCGTTCTTCGCGTCCTCGAGCACCTCCTCCCTCCCCGTCGCCTCAAGGGAGTATATCTTATCGATCTGGCCGCTCACCTGCGCAATCGCTGCCCCCAGGGCGTTCGCGAACTGGTAGCTTGAAGGCCTCGTGACCCCCTCGACGCCCTTGATCTTATCGTATTTCGCGGGCGGTATGAGGAGCCCCCCGCCTCCGACCAGGACGACGGGCATGGCGGTGGGGTCGGTCTTGATCTTATCGACCGACTCCTCGAGGACCTCGATTATTTTCCGCACCGCCCTACCAACGAAGCCTCCGTCCAGGTCTCCCAGGAGGCTGGTGTCGACCCTAGGGTCATCGATCTTCGCGTGGCCTGCCGCCAGGGCGATGTCCGTGGTCGTGAGGGTGTCACCGCCCCAGGCGATGCCTTTCGTCACCAGCTCGTAGCCCACGCTGTCGGGCCCCAAAGCTATCTCCCCGTCTCTCTCCCTGACCAGGGTGCCCCCTCCGCAGCCCGTGGCTATTAGGTCTGGCATCCTGAAGTTGGTGCGTACGCCTCCAATCTCCACGGCGATGGATGACTCCCTGGGGAAGCCCTTCACTAGGGCGCCCACCAGCGTCGTCGTGCCGCCTATGTCCACCACGATTCCGTCGGTGAGACCAGTGAGGTACGCGGCGCCCCTGATGCTGTTCGTGGGCCCGGAAGCCACCGTGAGTATAGGGTACCTGCGGGCGTAGTCGGAGGACATCAAAGTGCCGTCGTTCTGCGTGAGGAACATCGACGCCCCCTCGATCCCGGCGTCCCTCAGGGC
>CAZGZR010000085.1:0-11341 GCA_964529745.1 uncultured Candidatus Bathyarchaeia archaeon | reverse complement strand
CCCTGCTCCTCCTGGTGGTCGGGGTGTACACGTTCAACCAGCTTTCGACGCCGGCGGTCAGGGACTACGTGGAGGTGACGGAGTACCAGGGCCAGCGCCTGTCATCCATCTCGGAGTTCAGGGAGAACAGCATCAAGGGCCCCCAGACGGTGAACGTCACGGAGTACAGGCTGAGGGTCTCGGGGCTGGTGGAGAACCCGCTGGAGTACACGTACTCGGAGGTGCTGGAGGGCTTCGCGGCCCAGGAGAAGGTGGTGACGCTGAACTGCGTGGAGGGGTGGAGCGCCACCGTCCTCTGGGAGGGGGTCCCGATAATGGATCTGGTGGAGCCGGCTGGGCCTAAAAGCGACGCCGTGACCGTGATCTTCCACGCCGAGGACGGGTACACCACGAGCCTGCCCCTGGAGTACATCGAGGAGAACGACCTGATACTAGCGTACAGGATAAACGGGGTGACGCTTCCCGAGGAGAACGGGTTCCCGTTCCAGCTTGTGGCCGAGTCCAAGTGGGGCTACAAGTGGTGCAGGTGGGTTGTGGGGTTGGAGTTCAGCGACGACGCCGACTACAAGGGCTTCTGGGAGGAGCGGGGCTACAGCAACAGCGGGGACCTCGGCGACTCGTTCTGGGAGAGGTAGCCGTGGAGCATGGAACGCTGAGGCGGTGGGTCCACTTCGCGTTCACTGCCGTAACCTTCCTGTACGTGGTCACGGGCATGGGCATCTCCGACTACAGGCTGATCGAGGGCCTGTCCCTGGGGCTTCTCACCAAGGAGCGTTCTCTCTGGCTGCACGGGAACCTGCTTCAGCTCTTCGCGGTCCTGCTTTTCCTGCACATATACCTCAAGGTCCACCCGACGCTGCAGAGAAAGGCGGGCACACAAGGCGAGTGAAGCCACTCAAATCTCTGGCGGCCAAGGGCAGTAAACTATTTGAGGCAACGTGGTTCTCAACATGTCATGGTCTGGAAGTGCGCCGTCTGCGGAGCCAAGATCGGCTTCTTCGGGGAGTGGAAGAAGTGCAGAAGGTGTGGGGCGTGGCTGTGCAAGGACTGCGCCTACATGGCGGTCCAGTCGAGGAGGTGCCCCGCCTGCGGGCGGCACAACCCATGACTTCTAGGCTATGACGGTGAGATGGAATGGATTCAGCGGACTTCGATGAGGTGTGGGACAGGATACGCTCGAACAGAGGCGAGGTGTTCAGGACCGTCCGTGGGCTGGACTTCACATACAAGCTGCTGGGGCCCTGGGTGGTCATAGATGGGACCGACTACCGTATAACCAAGAGCAACTTCAAGAAGGCGTATGAGACGCTGCCCGTGGATGGGCCTGACGGCTTCGGCGACGAGGTCACGGCCGGGTACTACGTGTACGCCGTGCTCACGGATCCGAGGGTAGCCGAATAGCGGCGCTAATCCTGATCAGAGGCTGTTGTCAGGACTCGGATACCAGACTCGCCCGTCGCCCACGTCATGACAGATTTTATCACGATGGATGATGCTGTATACCCCATGACTGAGGCCAAGGCCGGAGCCGAGGAGCAGTCCCTCGCCTTCGGCGGCCAGGCCCTCATAGAGGGCGTGATGATGCGGTCACGCAACCACTTGGTCATGTGTGTGAGGCGACCCAACGGCGAGATAGCCACAGACTCACAGGAGGTCTCCTCTCTCACCCGGAGGAACCGTGTCCTGGGTCTCCCTGTGGTCAGGGGCGTGGTGGCTATGCTCGAGGCCATGTACTGGGGCGTGAAGGGCATATTCCACTCCGCGGACGTGTCGCTTGAGGGGGAGGAGGATGAGGAGTTCGGGCTCAGCGACTACCTACTCGTGGTGGCGATGGTGGTGGTGATAAGCAGCGTCTTCATGGTGGTGCCGTTCGTGCTCACCAACTTCCTTCACCTTGAGGGCTTCGTGTTCAGCCTGGTTGAGGCGTTGGTCAGGCTCGGCATGTTCACTGGTTACCTGTACGCCATCTCGAGGTGGGGCGAGATGCGTCGCGTGCTCCAGTACCACGGCGCCGAGCACAAGTCCATCAACGCCTTCGAGGCGGGGGCGCAGATGACGGTGGATGAGGTGGCCAGGTACCCCAGGCTGCATCCCCGATGCGGCACCAGCTTCCTATTCATCGTGGTGCTCACCAGCGTGGTCGTGTTCAGCCTCGTCCCATCGGATAACCTCGTGATGAGGATGGTCTACAGGGTGCTCCTCATCCCGGTCCTGGCGGGCCTGTCCTTCGAGGTGCTGCTGCTCAGCAACAAGCACCTCGACTCGCCGATAATCAAGTTGATGACGGTGCCGGGCCTGGCGTTCCAGAGGCTGACGACGAAGGAGCCTGAGCCGGACATGCTCGAGGTGGCCATCAGGGCGCTGGACGAGGTCAGGCGGCTGGAGGGGCTCAGGGCGGAGAACCCTGACCCGTAGCGGGTCAGATCATGTTTCTATCCGAAAGCCTCAATGCCTAAGCCGACCCCTTTGAGGCATGGACGACGGAAACAGGCTTCTGAGGCATTTCCTGGCGAGCATAGCGTACCACGCGTCGAAGGCCATCAGGGACGCGCCGTCCGGCTACCCCGAGGTGGATGTCGGGATGGGTGTGAGGACGCCTCGGCGCATACTGCACCACGTGACCGGGGTGCTGAGCTACGCCCACAGCTTCTACGAGCGGTACGATTCCACATACTTCGAAGATAAGCCGTGGGGCGGCGAGGTCGATCACTTCTACGAGACCCTGGGGCGGCTGGACGCCTCCATGGCTGAGGGCAAGCCGAGTGGGGTGACGGAGACGCAGCTCCTCCAGGGGCCGCTCTCGGACGCCATAGCCCACGTGGGCCAGCTGCTGATGCTGAGGCGCCTCGCCGGCTCGCCGGTGCCCTCGGAGAACTTCATCTACGCAGACATCAGGGTGGGCCGCGTTGGCCCTAATCAGCCTGACCCCGTGGCCCCCGACGAGTGACCCTGAAGCATATTAACCCGGTGACCCCATACGCATCCAGTGATGTGTTTGAGCCACAATCTACTAAGGTTGAAGGGCCACGAGTACAGGGAGCGTGGCTACGACAAGGCGGTGCTCGCCGTGGGCTCCACCGAGTACCACGGGGACCACCTGCCCTACGGGACGGACACCCTGGTGGCGGAGCACCTGGCCCGGGAGGTGTCCGAGAGGGTGGAGGGGATGGTCATGCTGCCCACCATCCCGGTGGGGATGAGCGCCCACTACAGCAGCTTCCCCATAGCCATATCCCTGAGCACCGAGACCCTGATGCGCGTCCTCAAGGAGGTCTTCGACTCGCTGGTGAAGCACGGCGTAATGCGTCTGCTCATAGTGAACGGCCACGACGGCAACATACCGGCGATAGACGCCGCCTCCCGGGAGTACAGGACGCTGCACCCGGGGTTCAAGATAGCGGTGCTCGAGGCGTGGTGGGTGGCAGCCGGGGAGCTCGTGCCGCCGGGCACATTCGAGGTCTGGGGCGGCCTGGGCCACGCCGGGGAGGGAGAGACAAGCATGATGCTCAGGGTGGACCCGGGCCTCGTGGACATGGACAGGGCTAAGGGAGTGGTGCCCGATCTCCCGCCCCACGTCGAGGTCAAGTGGACCTTCGACGAGCTTACGCCCTACGGCGCCACGGGGGACCCGACGAAGGCGACGGAGGAAAAGGGAAGACTCATGAACGACGCCCTCGTTAACCTGTTAGTAGAGTTCCTCGAGGACATGGATGAGAGAAACTGGGAGACACACCCCCCATAATAAAAGAATAGATGTATAGACGAGCCTTATATTCCGTCAAGCGAAAAGTACTAAATTAAAAAATGGATGGTTTCTCATACATTCGGCACTACGCCACCTCGACGATGATGGTCCCGATTACCCTCCCCTCATATACCTGTAGTATCGCTAGCGGACCCCTTCTACGCATCCCGGACTCCACGAGGAGCCTCAGCTGATAGACCTTGATCTCGTTCCTGTCTAGGTGTATCGCTGACTCCCGGGTCACCCTGTACCTGTCATCTATGAAGGTGTGAGGCTCGAACCCATCATTGTTGGGCATTACCTTTTTCGTTTGAAAATCGTAGAAAACTGCATTGATGTTACCATCCGCGCGCTGCAGCAGCCTGAGATCGAAGTTGTTTCCACCCATTGGGAATCCCTTGACGATGAAAGTCAGAGACACGGGCTCGTCGGGTATCGCCTCGACGATTACCAGGTTTCTGTAGCAGACGTTGTTGTTGTTTCGTATGAAGTTGAGGTACGCTGCGGCTGTGTCGATGTCGGAGGTGTCTGGGTGGGGGTCGCCGTAGCCTTCTATCGAGGCGATTAGGCAGAAGTGTTCGGATGGGCCGCTTGGCGCCTGGACGTTGGTCCATGTTAGCGGCTCTGACGCCTTGAACCCGTTGGCGGGGACGTCGTAGATGTCTAGTTGGCCGATGTATCTCCAGAGGTCGGGGGAGCAGCTGGTGGTGAGGGGCGCGTAGTAGACTCGTGCGTGGACGTCGGTGTCGCTGCCTGTCTTGTTGTGTACCCGAAGGTAGATGTCGTAGTCGTTGCCGGGTGTCACGGCGACGCTCCCCGGGTCTACGTCTTTGTTATTTAGATCTATTGGACGGGGGTCCCCGTGGTCCCTAAGGACGATGTCGGGGCTCCAGCAGATGACCGATTCGGTGGAGGGAACGGCGCCGCTGTCACCGAGATAGTCGCGGATGAACACATCGACTGGTGTGAAGGAGGGAGGGTCTGTGTCAAGCTCAGCGAGGCATTTACCCGCGTCTATCCTACCGTTACCATACCACGATACCCAATTAGGACAACCAGGATCGATTGTATTATCAGCTGTCGTCTCGATGAGATCCTTAACCTGCTGCGGTGTAAGAGTAGGGTCCTTAGCTAGTATAAGACCTGCTAAACCCGCTACTTGTGGAGATGCTGCAGACGTTCCTCCGAAGTAATCATAGGTGTTTGAGGGTTTTGTCGTGTAGATTTCTACACCTGGTGCTACAACGCTGATTTCTCCCCGGGAAGACGTGTTGCTCCAAGTCCATTTTACATCGTCTTTATCGGTTGCTCCAACAGAGATCACACCAGGATAACAGGCTGGTGGGAAAACTTCAGAGGCTCCAAAGCTGCCTGCGGCTGCAACTATGACCATATTATTGTTTACGCAATAATTGATCTCGTTTTTTATGTCGGCCCCAGTTTCACATGAGTCAGTGAAAATTCTGTGGCTTATATTCACTATCTTTGCTTTATTGTTCCTGGCCCAAACGAGGCCATCTATCAGGCTACTGCTGGTTAAAGTTTCGCCAAAAGCTATTGGCATGATCCTGCATCTCCAGCCAACGCCTGCTATACCTATATCATCAGGTGAATCAGTGTGCGCTGAAGCGATGCCTGCCACGCTTGTACCGTGAGTTTCTTCAGGGAAGCTACTTGACCCTGTCAAGTTTTTTATTTTCTCGGTTTGAACTAGCTGAGGCTCTAGGTCTTCGTGGTCGAGATCAAAGCCATCGTCGATCACCGCTATAACGACCAGCGGACTACCCCTGGATACCATCCAAGCATCCTCTATGTTGATGTCATGTTCTGGATTTGTGTCATTATTCAGGTACCACTGGTTACCGTAATGCTGGTCGCCCGGAGGTATCGAGTTAGAGAAATAGTTGAGTTGTATGAGGTCCGGCATCGCAGCCTCCACATACACAGAGTTATTCAGTGCGCCGATTATGGTGGAGATATCGTAATTTGAATCAAAGTTTATTACCACAAGCCTCCAGCGTCCATGAGACCTATGCACCTTGAGCCCATATTCTGAATACAGTGCATCGAGGGAGTCATCATCAACGCCCTGTTTCAATACAATCCTTATCTGGGGGTTGTACGCAAACCCAACCGGGTACGGTAGATCGTTCCTATAGTAAACGGGGTAAGCGAACTCTATTTCCTCGATGGGAGAGAGCATACCTATTACATCTTCCACCGTATGCTGGGTTGCTATTTTCACCCATCTCATCCTTTTCTTTGATTCATTAAACTCTTTGATGTGGTTCGTCTCTTCATCGTCCTGATCGAAATCGTATTCGATGATGTCAGAGAAATTATTCAGTATCTCGTTTTGGACACCTATGCTCACGTTTTCTTGAAACCTAATGACGATCTCATCGTTCGTCTTATGGAATTCTATGTTGAAATTGTATATGACGTTAGGAAATTGGTAAACCATAATTGACCATTTGAACTTTCTTTCATGCAAATAAAAAACTTGTTAATATTGATAAAAAGAAATATAACTTCATATATAGAGTATTTACTCACCATGGGTAAAAAAATTTTCATACAAATGGATATTGAAAGATTCCAAGAGATAAACGAAAGCCTCAGTAAACTCTTTCCAACCGGTCAAGCCTTGGATTTCACTAGCAAATGCTTCTGTAAACACTTTATAACAGTCTTCAAGATCACGATGTGGATTATGTCGTGGTTGACCGGAGTAACGGTTAATGAACTTGATCTGATGGTTGCTTTCTTCACCGAATCATGCGAGAACCATAAGCTTAGAATGGCGAAGTGGTTCGATGAAAACTTGGATGTCGGCGATGCCAACTGCTTAGACCTGCTCTGGTCGATGGCGTTCAATTTCTGTAACTTGATCTTCCAGATAGCAGCCTACGAGGGGAACACCTCTGTAGACTATACTGACTTTATATTTGCGATGTATGAGTACGGCGCTATCGGCTCAGGCCAGTGGCCTTGGGGCGAGGATTAAATACATCCACCCTCTTTTTCTTTCATATGTCTTCCCCGAGAGAGAAGTCTGTTGATGTAGCTCTTGAGGTAACTAAACAGCTTCTGACGATATCGGCCGCCCTCATCACCGCGCTGGCCACGTTGATCAAGTTCATCCCCAACCCTAACCATTTATCGTTTTTCCTCCTCAGCCTGGCCGCGTTGATGTTCCTGGGGGCCATCGTCAGCGGGATATTTGTATACGGCTCCACTGTTGACGAGCTTCGCAGAGAGAACAGTTTCGATATCATCAGGAAGAAAAGCGTGGTCTTACCGGCTTACGCTCAATGGACCTTTTTCATAGCGGGAGCATTATTGATGTTCCTGTCGATGCTGGTCGCGTTCACCCAACTATAAGAAAGCAAAAGGTACTATGACTGGTGGTCCGGCATCAGCGCGCCGTCAAGCCCGAGCCTGTCTGCCTCGATGACTGCCCGGTTTGAGGCCCGTCAAGCAGAACTTCAAATGATGTCAAGGAGAAAAGTGGGCCGTCTTTTTAAACCGAGTGAATCCCTCGACAAAACGGGTTAAGGCCGCCTTATCCCCAGGATCTCCCTGGCGTCGTCGGGCGTCGCTATGGGCCGTTCAAGCTCCCGGGCGATGTTGGCGGCCTTCCTCACCAGGTCGGCGTTGCTCTTGGCGAGTTCACCCCTCCGAAGGAACACATTGTCCTCGAAGCCCACCCTTACGTGGCCGCCCATCACCGTGGCGACGGCCGCCATGGGTATCTGGTTTCGGCCCAGCGCGCAGACGCTCCACGTCCAATCCGGCGGCAGCAGGTCCACGCAGTACTGGAGCATCCGCGGCGACGGCAGGAACCCCGTGCGGCCCACCATGACGAACTGGATGTGCAGAGGCTCAGGCACGATGCCCTTCTCGGCGATCTGCCTGCAGACGTTGATCATGCCGGTGTCGTAGACCTCGTGCTCGGGCTTGACGCCGTGCTCCACCATGTAGCCGCACCACCGCTCTATCATCCTCACGGTGTTGAGGAATATGTCGCCGGTGGGGTGCTCGGCCCACCTGTTCATGGTACCCATGTTGAGGCTCATCATCTCCTGGCCGAGGCTGCACCGCTCCTCGACGAGCCTGTCCCACTCCTCCGGCGGGTTCCCGACGCGTCCGCCTCCTGTTGTAAGATTTATAACGACGTCCACCTCGTCCCTGATGCGATCAACGTACTCCCTGAGCACGGGGTTGGGGTCGCCGCTCCACGCCTCCCCCGTCACCGGGTCCTTGGCGTGGAGGTGAACAACGCTGGCGCCCGCCTCGACGCTGGCCACCACCTCCCCGACTATCTCGTCCACGGTGCTGGGCACGTATGGCGTCGTCGCCTTGCTTACGTACTCGCCGCCCGTCACCGCCGACGTGATTATCAGCTTATCCATGCACTCACCCTATCCCCAGGATCCTCCGGGCCTCGTCCGGCTCCGCTACCTCGATGTTCAGCGCCTCGGCGATGGTCCTCACCCTCTCCACCAGCAGGGCGTTGCTCTCCAGCAGCACGCCGCGGCTCAGGAATATGTTGTCCTCCATCCCGACTCGGACGTGGCCCCCCATGGTCATGGCGACGGCGCCCATGGGCAGCTCGTTGCGGCCCAGGGCGCAGACGCTCCACGTCCAGCCCTCCGGCAGCTGGTCCACGCAGTACTGGAGCATCCGGGGCGTGGCGCTGAACCCGGTTCTCCCGATCATCACGAACTGGATGTGCAGCGGCGTCTCGAACACGCCCTCCTCGGCCAGAATCTTGGCCGTGTTGATCATGCCCGTGTCGTAGACCTCCAGCTCCGGCTTCACCCCATGCTCCCTCATATATCCGGCCCACCTCTTGATGCGGGGCACGTCGTTCATGAACACGCCGCGATAAGGCGGCGTCCAGTGGTTGACGGTGCCCATGTTCATGGACATCATCTCCTGCCCCAGACCACACCGCTCCTCTATCATCCTGTCCAGCGCCTCGTCCGACGCCCGCCTCCCCCCACCCGTGGTCACGTTGGTGATTATGTCACAACTCCCCCGGATCATCTCGACGTACCTCCGAAGCAGCGGGTTGGGGTCCGGCGCCGGCCTACCCGTGCCCGGCTCCTTGGCGTGGAGATGCACTATGCTCGCGCCAGCCTCCCAGCACCGGACGGTCTCCTCCATGATCTCCTCCGCCGTCGTCGGCACGTAGGGCGTCATCTCCCTGCTCACGGGCTCCCCGCCCGTCACCGCAGCCGTGATAATGAGCTTACCCATAACCATCAACGAATACTACGCAGTTCAGCGGATAACTTTAATGACCACACACAACAACACCAACCCCCAAAAACGGATCTGACCCACAGCAGGATCACAGCCAACACCAACATAACGTTTTTAGGAACACCTAACACTCATATCTGAAAGGACTTGACCATAAGGGTACTATTCAACCCCATAAACAGACAAATAACAGCAGAGAAAGGCGATAACCTCCTCGACCGCATGCGCGAAGAAGGCGTCAGGATAGAGGCCCTCTGCGGCGGCAAAGGACTCTGCGGCAAATGCAAGGTCATACTCGAACAAGGAAATGTAAAGAAGAAGTCCACCACCCCCGACAAGTTCCTGAGCCACACAGAAATAGAACAAGGCTACCACCTCGCCTGCATGGTCCAGCTCATAGAAGACTGCGTCTTCACCATACCCACCGAGAGCAGGATAGAAGACCCCAAGATACTCCTCAGCAGCAAGCTCGAACTCGAACACCTGAACCCCGCATCGAAGAAATACCTCGCCGAGCCCACCGGGAAACCCAGAACCTCCCTCCTCCTGAGCAGGCGCGGCGTCCGCCTCAAAGAATACGACGGCCCCCAGCCCAGGATAAACGACGACATCTACGAGAAGCTCGACCGCCTCAGCGGAGAAGGAGAGGCCACCGTCACGGTCACCCGCACCAACGGGTTCCCCGAGATAATCGACGCCGAACACGGGGACACCCGCAAAGCAAACTACGGGCTAGCCATAGACATAGGCACCACCACCGTGGTCGCCATACTCGTAGACCTCACCACAGGCGACATACTGGGCACCGCCTCAGGTATGAACAGGCAGATCACATACGGCGAAGACCTGATAACACGAATAGCGCTCACCAAGACCAAGGAGGGCCTCAACAAGCTCCAGAGCATAGTGGTTGAGACCATCAACGACCTGATAGACCGGCTCACCAGGGAGACCGGGGTGGACGCCGCAAAGATATCAGAGGCGTCGGTGGGAGGCAACACCGTGATGAACCACCTCTTCGCCGGCCTGGAGTCCTACTACCTGGAGATGGCCAACATCGAGGTCTCCAGAGACCCCATCATAGTGAAGGCCAGGGACGTGGGGCTGAACATCAACCCCGAGGCGTACGCGTACTGCGTCCCCAACGTCAGCCGCTTCCTCGGCGGCGACGCCATAGGCGACGTCCTCGCGGGCGACATGCACAAGTCCGAGGACATGAGCCTCATGGTGGACCTGGGCACCAACGGCGAGGTGGTGTTCGGGAACAGCAGCTGGCTGTTCTCGGCGTCATGCGCCTCGGGTCCCGCCTTCGAGGGGGAAGGCGTGAGACACGGCATGAGGGCCGCCGCCGGAGGCATCGACCACATAAAGATCGACGACGCGACCAAGAAAGCAGAGATAACGGTCATCGGAGACACCAAGCCCAAAGGCATAGTCGGCTCCGGCCTCATAGACCTGGTCGCCGAGCTGTTCAGGGTCGGCATCCTGGACTTCGCCGGCAAGCTGGTGCCCGGCTCCCCCATGGTCCGGGAGGGGAAGTGGGGCCTGGAGTACTTGGTGGCGCCGGCGGAGGACACCGGCATAGGGAAAGACATCGTGCTCACCCAGGCCGACCTCGACTACGTCATCGACAGCAAGGCCGCGGCCTGCGGCGGCATAACCGTTCTCATGAAGAAGCTCAGGATAGGAATCGAGGACGTCAAGAACATCTACCTCGCGGGGGCCTTCGGCACCTTCACGAACCTTGAGAACGCCACACGCCTCGGCATCTTCCCCGAGTTCCCCAACGCCGCCGTCTACCCCATAGGAAACGGCAGCCTCTCAGGAGCCTACGCAACCCTGATGTCCATGGAGAAGCGCAGGGAGGCAAGGGAGGTGGCCCAGAAGATGGTGTACGTGGACCTCCTCGTGGACATCGAGTTCATCGACGAGTACAGCATGGCGCTGTACCTGCCCGGAGCCAAGAAGTACTTCCCCACCCTCAGCAGTGGTTAGTTTTAAAGCCGCCACATACATGTATCACAGAGCGACGCCCAGAACCTAGCTCACGGCGTCGATTCGGTGTAAAACATGGGTGACACAATAGTCGTAACCGGCCGAGGCGGGACAGGGAAGAGCACGTTCACCACCCTCTTCTCGCGCTTCCTAGGGGAGTCCGGCATAGAGCCGCTGCTCCTCGTGGACTCAGACCCCGACCAGAGCCTCGCGGAGATGCTGGGGATAGACCTCTCGGAGGAGAACAAGAAATCCATAGCAGACGTGCTGTCGGAGATACTCGAGGAGCGCCGCATGGCGCGGATGACCGGGATGACGCCCACCGACAAG
>CAZGZR010000084.1:0-11434 GCA_964529745.1 uncultured Candidatus Bathyarchaeia archaeon | reverse complement strand
TGGCTAGATACCATAGTTATATTGAGAAATTCAATAATCGCGTTACATGGAATAAGCGTTTTCTGGGGCGCGTTTCTACGCTCGGTGGACGACGCTTTTGTATATGATTTAGTCATAAAGAGGTGTTTCTGGGGCCTCTTTCGGTGGGAGGGGCTCGGGTTCGCGTTATCTCGTCTACCTCCCTGGCTGGGAGTTTTTGGGGCGGTCTAGTGATTCGATTTTTCTTGGTTACATGGGGGTTATGTTTCCCCCAACTGGTTTTGTGGCGGGTTACTTGCTGTAAACCTTGGGTTACATGGGGTCTTGTGTTTGTTGGGGTGTTCCCACGCGTTGACTGCCTCAGCAAAAGCTTGTTTTTATGGCGGTTAGGCTGTTTACTATGGTTCGATCTTCTCGTCTTCGAGTCGCTCTAAGAGCCAGTCTATGTTCTCTTCCTTCTCCAGGACCCAGATATACTGTTCAACGTCGTGAGGGAGGAAGGGAACCAGCGGCCCTAGAAAGAAGCGGCCCGCCATCCCGCCCAGCCTGCTCATGCTCCTGAAGGAGCTGAAAACTAGTATGGCCGCCGTCTCGACTCCCCGGTCTTTTATGAACTTGAGTATCTTCTCCCGAGCCTCCTCCTCCTGCTCGGGGGTCACCTCCCTGAAGACCGGGAACACCCTTAGAGTTCACCCTTCTTTGCTTTCTTAAGCGCGTCCTCGATGACGACCAGAGCGTTATCGATCTGCGTCTCCGTGCTCACCAGTGGGGGCGCGACCCTCAGGGCGCCTATGCCCCTGTAGCCCATCTCTATGATGTAGATGCCGTTACGGTAGCACTCGACCGCTATCTTCCCAGCCAGCTCCTTGGATGAGATCTCGACGCCGATCAGCGATGCGATGCCCCTGGCTTCGACTACGCACTCGTAATCCTCCTGCATCTCCTCTAGGCGGCTCATCATCTGGTCCCCGTTGGCTCTGGATCTATCCGCCAGTTTCTCGGACTTGATCACCTCGATGTTGGCCATCGTGGCGGCGAGGCCCAGCGGCTGCCGACCCATCGTGTGGCCATGGTAGAAGCCTCCGCTCTTATCCAGCAGGCCCTGCTTGGCGACCGCCCCCGCCATGGCGACGGCTCCGCCGGCCATGGCTTTACCGAGGACGACTATGTCGGGCGTGACGCCGTAGTTCTCTGTGCAGAACCATTCACCGGTTCTCCCGAAGCCAGTCTGGACCTCCTCCGAGATGAACAGGATATCGTTCTTCTGGGCTAGCTTGTCGAGTTTCTCTACGAAGCTCTTAGAGGGTACGAGCCACCCCGCGTCTCCCGCGACGGGCTCAAACAGGACTGCCGCGACTTCTTCAGGGGGCATGTAGGTCTCAAACGCCTGCTCTATGAGCCCGATGATTATGTCGTCTACGTCCTCTCCATCCAGCTTCCCTAAGGGGGGGTGAAGGTAGTCAGGGTAGGGGAAGTAGAATATGTCGTTTAGGCGGCCGAAGCCCTTCACCATCGAGGGCACGTAGCTGCTGACGCTCAGCGCGCCGTAGGTGGTGCCGTGGTAGGCTCCCGCGAAACATATTATGCCCATCCTGCCCGTGACCTTCCTAGCCATCTTTATGGCAGCGTCGTTTGCTGCCGAGCCGCTGAGGGCGTAGGTTGCTCGCAGATCCCCGGCTCCTCTCAGAGGAACCACGGCGTCCAAGCTCTTCTCGAGGTTGTAGAGGCCCTCGACGGCGCAGTGAGTCACCTTATCCGCCTGGTCCTTGAGGGCCTTTATGATCTGGGGGTGCCTGTGCCCCGCGTTCACTGTGCACCTGCCGGATATGAAGTCGTAGAGTATGTTGTCGTCTAGGTCCTGTATCCATACTCCCTCGGCGTATTTGGCGATGGGGTACGGTGCCTCTCGCGTGTACCCCATTTTTCCCAGTAATTTCTTGGCTTTTTTCCCTGGGGGTGGATCTTTGATGACTGGTTTCTCATAATCCCATAACTTCTGAACCATATCGATCTAATAGTGTTGCGTTACCTTGAATATATGTTTTAAAAAAAGAGAATGGGTTTTCGCTATACTCCGAGTAGTGGCCAGATGAATTCGTTGAGTATGTACATCAGCCGTCCGATCATCTGAGTCAGGTACCAGACGAGCTCGCCGGAGAAGTTGGCTCCGAGGCTAATCATGAGGAACACTCTACCGATCTTCACGCTGGTGCCCAGCGCCCCCGTGTGCTCCCTCGTGAATATGAAGAAGCTGAAGGCCGTGACCACGCCTATGAAGATGAGTATCCCGTTCAGGCCCGTGAAAGCGTCCAGTATCGTCTGTTTTATCTGGTCTATTATCTGCCCTCTTAGTGTCCCAGCGATCATTACCCCTGTCCCGACTCCGACGAGTACGCTTGTGGGGTACTTGGCGAGCCAAGCTAGGTCGCTGCTCAGCCTCGAGTACATGAGTAGACCGAGTAATACAGGTACTATGAAGAGCACGTTTCCAGACATGATCGGCTTAATCGCGTTTGTGTGGACTGACTGGAAGTTCATGAAGGTATAGTGTGCTACGCTGGCGCCCATGATGGCGGCTTGACCGAACCTGAAGAACACGTTGTCCTTCCAGAGCATAGACATGACGCTTATGATGAACAGAGTCCCGATGAACCCTCCAATTATGCTAGTCATCTCATCAATCCTCCTTCCCGATGAACGACTTCACGTTCATCCATAGAACCGCTGCAAGGAATGGTAGTATACCTAGGTTTTTCGCGTCGCCCATGGCTGCCCCTGGCCCGGGGTTGCCTGAGATGACCTCTAGCTCGGTTCCTGCTCCGCTTCCGCTGAGGAATCCTTGTACCTGTGCGGGGTAGTATGGCGCCGCCATTGGTCCGCAGCAGCCAAGCGTGGTGGCTATCACCTGCGTATTGTAGGGCACAACCCATTGGCGTACGACCCACTCTACGCTAGTGCATGCTGTGTACTGGAAGATCAGCAGATCTATGCTACTATGGTCGTTGATGTCTGCCATCAGTGGTATGGCATCAAGCGATGTGTCTTGTACATCGGTCGTGTAGATACTTCTGATGCTCTGCGCGAACGCGGCTTCCCCTGCTTCGCCCAGAGGCGAGTAGGGTAGTATCACATAGTCTTCTCCATAGGTATAGCCGTAGTTCTCTGGCACAACCACGTTAAGCTCGTTTCTTATCACGATCGGGGCGTCTTCAGTTGTACAATAGAATATTACTTTGTAGCCGTTCTCGAATATGGTTCTCCATGTCGCCAAGAATTGAGCCTCCTGTTCATCTAAGAGCGAGGCTGAAGCCCCGAAGCTGACCGCAATAACTGACCCCTCCGGGAGATCGACTATCATGTGATAATAATCCTTTACAGGCTCGCTTAACACCACAGGCAACCCCAATGGATGGACAAGAGGTATGAACATCCCTATGAGGCACAAAGCCCATACGATCTGGTAGAACCTCGTCGCTTTCGCGAGTCTTTCTCTTGCTGTCGCCATTCTAGTCTACCTCCGTCGTCGTTCTCTCTTTGCCCCAGAGCGTCCTGATTCCGACCGTAATGGCAGCCAGAGCCGCCGCGATCACAGCTGCTCTGCCGCCACCTACGTTGGGGACCAGCATGATCCATTCGCCGAAGCCTACTATTCCCGGTAAATATACCTGGAAGAGCGGGATCTGCCTGAGGGTGTAGATGAGGCCACCGAACATAAGCGCAGCTGCTTCGAGCCGGAACTGGTAAGCTCCTGTGGCGTCTTTTGTGACCAGCCTCATGGTTCTTATGGCGCTGCTTGCCAGCGTGAAGAACATTACGGCGTAGATTGTTCCGCCTACGTTCTGGTATATATGGAAGTACAGCCATTGGTAGGCATCGCTGCTAATATTGCCGGGCACGATTAGCGCTGTTCCAAAGAATATCGCGAAGAATATCAGCGGAACAACCAAGTATATCATGTTGTTCAGGGTCTTGTTCCTCTGATAGTTCATCCATTGGGCGTAGATCATGTAGATGAGACCAAGACCGACGCTTGCCGCACTTACAACCGGTATCCAACTTGAAACGACGCCTTTAAGCGTTTCAAAGATATCCAGCGTCGTGAAGAAGGCCAGTAGTATCACTATGCCGATGAAGGATAGCACCCATGTCGGGATTTCTCGTTTAAATACTGCCATTCATCTCTCCCTCCTATAGGCTGAGCAGTGCGCCCACGTCAAGGCCCACCGCCGCCAGCAAGGTTCCCAAGAACAACAGTATGTAGACGAAGAATTTTCCTACCTCTTCGATCAGGATTCCGCTGAGCATCACCGGATCTTCAGATACCTGAGCCGCCGCGGCGTAGATCTCCTCCCCGAGGAAAACGTAGTCACACATCATCGCGAACGCGTAGACCATGATCCACCTTCCTGTCCCGCCGACGTTCATGCCTCCCATGATGTGAGCCATCTCCAGGCTGATGGGGCAGTCGCTGTAGAATATGCCTATGCTTAGGTTCAGGCCCACCCCCTCCTCCGCGTAACTCATGGTTACCCCTTGAGTCCATGTCAGTGCTCCACGTCCATAGTATCTCATGTCGTCTCGGCGATACATCTCGGGTTTCCCTGCATATGCGAAGCCTTCTCGCGCGGTTCCTTCGATTATTGGGATGCTCTCCGTCTGGTAGGGCATGTGAACTATCAGGCGTGCTCCGTACTCTGCGCAGAGGGCGGTGATATGCCTGAGGAAAGCCAACGCCGTCAACGTCATCGACACGAGGTTACTGTAAAGCTGCCCTCCTGATGCACCCATGGCGAAGTGTACTGGCCGGTCCTCTTCGACGGACTTACCGACGCCCTCGCCTATGGCGTCCAGAGCGGGTATGTGTCTTATGAACGGTTTCCAGTTAGGGTCCTTCGTCTTCTCGAAATAGTAGTATGTTGCCGCAACCATTACTATCATTAGCACTATATCCAAGTATGTTCCTGTTCTTATCATCGCAATCTCTCCTGATTGCTATTATTACTGAGGAATTAAACTATATTTAATACTTGCCAAATTTTACCAATTTTAAGGTATATACGTTACTACAGTTGATTTTATAACTTCGACATAAAATATCGAAGTTTCTTGGTATAAAGTTTATCGACACTAAAATGACATTTATTATGATATCTGTCTCAAATGGAGTAGGTTTTCCTAGTGTGATGTTATTTCCATCTAACTATTACACCTAATATTTCCGGTGTTCAGCTGAAAAAAAGGGTTTATTGTTTGGGGGACTTCTCCCAGTTCTCCCGGGCTATCTCCAAGGGCGGCTGGAGGCCCTCCGGGAGAGGCGTCTTGTACGTCCTGCCCTTGAGCCGTTCCCCGTGCTCCTCCTTGATCGCTTTCCGTAGCTCATCGTCTGTGAGTATATCTATGGCGGCGCCGGCCATGGTCTTGGCGGCGAATACGAGGCTCTTGTGGCCTATGGTGCTGCCTGCGCAGGCTACGAAGGCCCAGCTGTGCCCTGGGGCGCCGAGGACGTTGCACGATGTTCCGAACTCCAGCGTGGGGCAGACCCAGCTGACATCTCCGACGTCGCTGCTGCCGGGGCTTGTCTCGCCCTCCCCCCACGGGTCCAGTACGTCGGTCATGAGGTCCACGTCAACGTACTTCTCCCAGTTGGGGACCTTCGCCTTTCGCATGGCGTCGATCTTGTTCTGCTTGCTGAAGTGGCCGGCGATCTCGGCGGCGAACTCCAGCTCTTCTTCGCTCCACTTGGGTGGGCCAGCCTCCCGCATGTTCTTGACCACCAGCTCCGCGAGGGGCTTGTTGGGCAGCACGTTGTACAGACCGTCTATGAACTGGACTTCCAGCTCTGTCTCTGTCATCAGGGCGGCTCCCTCCGCGATCTTGAGTATCCGTTGGTAGATCGGGTCCAGCTGGTCCCGCTCGGGTGCTCTTATGTAGTACCAGCTTCTGGCGTAGTCGGGGACCACGTTGGGCTGGCCGCCGCCGTTCTCGATGACGTAGTGGATGCGGGCGTCGGCTATAACGTGCTCCCTGAGGTAGTTGACGCCTATGTTCATCAGCTCCACGGCGTCAAGGGCGCTGCGGCCCATCTCGGGGTTCCCTGCGGCGTGAGCAGTCTTCCCCCTGTAGATGAACTTGACGCCGTTCACCGAGTTGCTGCTCGAGAGACGCGCGGTGTTCATGCTGCTGGGGTGGTGGCTTAGGCACGCCGAGAGGCCGTCGTAGAGGCCTTCCCTCACCATGAAGACCTTGCCGCCGTAGTTCTCCTCGGCTGGGGTCCCGTAGAACTTTATGGTGCCGGGGACTTCTTCCTCCTCCAGCAGGTGGTGGAGGCCTACAGCGCAGGCGAGGGCCGTGGCGCCGTGTACGTTGTGGCCGCAGCCGTGGCCGGGGGCGCCGGGGACCAGGGGGTCCTTCTCGGGCTTGACCTTGTTGCTTATGCCCGGGAGGGCGTCGTACTCCCCCTGGAAACCTATCATCGGCTCGCCCTCCCCCCACGTGGCGTAGATTGCCGTGGGCATACCGGCAACGCCCAGCTGGACGTCGAAACCGTGTCTCTCAAGACCCTCGGCTATGAGTTTGCTGCTCCTGGTCTCGACCAAGCCCAACTCGGCGTAGCGCCAGACCTTGTCTGCAACCTCGATGAACTCTTTTTTGTGTTCATCTATCCATTTCCATGCCTTTTCCTTCAACATGGTATGTAGTAAGGTTTAGTCGATAAAAAAATAGGTGATCCTGCTAAGGCTCACTGGCTATGTGTGACAGGTAGAACAGGTAGTCTGTGCCCACCCCCTCCCTGCCCAGGGCCCTCATGGCGCTCATCACCTGGGCCCTATGGTACGCGGTGTGTATCAGGTACTGGGTGAAGTAGTCGTCGTGCACCACCCTCATCTCCCCCTCGCCTAGGAAGTTGGGGAAGACCGCCACGTGGTCGCGGTAGCCGAGGGCGTAGTCCCTGAGCCGTAGGTCTGCCTCTCTCCAGCGGCCCATGAGGTCGTCGATGGACATGGCGTCCAGCTCTTCGTCCATCTCGTAGGGGTCCACCTCCTCGCCTTGGACCCTCCTCCTGAGATTGAACTCTATGGCCATGACCATGTGGATGCAGAGGCGTTTGACGCTGCCGAAGGGAGGCACCACCTCCCGGGTGAACTCCTCCTCACTCAGGTCCCTTATGATCTCCCTGGCTCTGTCGTCAGCCCAGAGGTGGTAGTCGGCTAGCTTCTCCAGATCCATCTCACAGATAGTTACGGTGAGACCGTAAAAAGTTGTTTAGAAGAGCGGGTTAGGATCTACCTTGAGTTCTCCTCGGCGGGGATCCCGTAGAACCTGATGGTGTCGCCTAGCCCGTGCTGCTAGAGAGTGTACCCCACGGCTATGGCCGCAGGCAAGGGCCGTGGCGCCGTGTACGTTGTGGCCGCAGCCGTACCCTCGCCCCACTCGGTACATATGGCGGTGGGCATCCCCGCGTCCCCCAGCTTCACCTTGAAGTTGTGCTCGCTGAGCGTGTCCGCGATGAGCCCGCTGCTCTTATCCCCGCAGAGCCCGTACTCGGCGTAGCCCCATATCTCGTCGCTTATCTCGGTCAAACGGTCACGGTGGTCGTCTATCCACCTCCAAGCCGTCTCCTTAACCATGATTATCGTGATGAGATGCGTGCCTATGCCTAAAAACGTGGTGAGGGGCGTCAAACAATATATTCCCCCGGGCCGACGGTCTACATGGTTTCTATGCCCAAGCTTGTGGAGCTTCTAAGGAAGCAGAGGGAGATAGAGTTGAGCCACGCCGAGAGGCTCGCCGATTCCATGGAGCAGCTGGAGCATCCCCTCATCAGGGCATTGCTCGAGGCCATTCTGCATGACAGCAGGAAGCACGCCGCCGTCTGCCAGGCACTGATTGACGTGGACGCCGGCTCTGTGCCGCTTAGGCTGGACGTGGAAATGGGGCCCGCCGTCAGCCTCCACCAGGACATTAAGCAGCACGTGGCCGTCGAGGCGGAGATGATCGAGCGGCTGGAGGAGATGATGGGCCAGACGCGGGACGACCGCGTCAACGCGTTCCTTGGCTACCTGCTGGAAGAGGAGCGGCGCCACCACTCCATGCTGAGTGGCATGAGCAACCTCATCGACAGGGACAGCGTCGCCCTCGACGAGTACCTGGGCCTCTTCGAGAAGTACATGATAGTGCCCCCAGAGTAACCATACAAAACAACCTTTTATTACGCATTCACGGCTCAGAGAAACCTATGAAGGCTATAGTGGTCGAGGCGAGCCCCAAGAGGGAGGGTAACTCGGTGACCCTCACCAAGGAGCTAATAAAAGGGCTGCAGGGGAACGACGACGCAGAGATCACCGAGCTGTACCTCGAAGACCTGGACATCGGGTTCTGCAGGGGGTGCTGGAGCTGCCTCAAGCGGGGGGAGCCCGGCTGCGTGATGGACGACGACATGACATGGATCTACCCCATACTCAACGAGGCTGACGTACTCGTGTTCGCGACACCCGTCTACTGGTGGCACATTAATGCTCAGATGAAGAAGTTCATCGACAGGTTCGAGGGCCTGCTGGACGGGAACGGCCCCAACAACCTATCAGGCAAGACCCTCGTGCTGGTCATCACCTACAACATGGAGGATCCCGACGGCGTCTACCTGGCGATCCAGATGTTCAGATCCATAGCCGCGTGGGCGGGGATGGACCTCGTGGTGCTCAAGTACAACGCGACCGACGGCCACGTATCGGGAGATAAGGAAAAGCTGGATGAGGCGTATAGGCTGGGGCGTTCGCTTAGAGACTTCGAGAGGCACGTGCTTGAGGTTCCCTGCCCTGTCGAAGGCTGCAAGGGGCTGTTCAGCTCGACTGATGCGCTGGCCAGGCATCTGGCTTCTGGGGCGGGGCTGTCTCACCGGGGCTGGCGTAGACAGAATGGCTTCGAGGATCTTGGGATGAGGACAGATGAGCTGTGGAGAGGCATCGCCGAGAAGATAGGTTCAGCCAGTTAACAGATGTTTTGGGTTTGGTAGTTTACATCCGCTGAAACCTGTTCTCCTCTTGGCTTCTTCACTCTAATGTGGTTATGGACACCAGCAGCTCGCCGCAGTTCACGGAGTAGAAGCACCTCATCATGCCCACCACCCCGTCGCTGGGGGCCGTCACCGTCTGCATTACCTCCCCGAATAGGTCCGTGACAACACCCAGCACGTCTCCTGCATTCACCCGTTGGCCGGGGGTCACCGAGGGCCTCCATATGCCGCCCTCAACGGCCTTGAGACGGACGCTGCCGGTGCTTATCACCGGCTCAACGAGCTTGGGCTTGCCTTCTATGACCCCGAAGTACCTCAGCACGTTTATTATGCCCTCATAGTGGAACTCTACCTCGTTCTCCCGGACAGGAAAAGGGGTCCCTGCTTCCGATGTTATGCAGGGTATGCCTAGCCTGCTCTGGGCGCACATGGTAAGCCCGGTGGGCGAAACGGGGAACAGGTTGATGTACCTCGTCGGGAAGCATCGGGCCATGTCCAAGGCCACTTTGTTGACTTCCTCGTCGTCACCCTTGCCGGCTAAGACGAAGCCATTGATGTCCTCGTTGACGTCGCCGCCGTGGCAGTCCATCAACGCGTCGCACCTCTTGATGACGTTCTCGTATACGGTGAAGGCTATTCGGTGGCTCAGTGTCCCCTCCTTGTCGCCGGGGAACACCCTGTTGAGGTTCAGCTGGTCGAAGGGGCTGAGGAACATGGTCTTGTGCTCGAACTGGGGCTCGTTGAGGACGGGCACGGCGAGGACGGTGCCCCTCATCTTCTTGGGGTCGAGGGCCTTGATGGCCCTGATGACCGCCTCTATGCTGGCGAACTCGGTGCCGTGGGTGCCGCCTATCACGCCGACGGTCTTACCCTTCTCTGCGCCGTTTATGATGCATAGGGGCACCCTGTAGGTGTTGACGCTGGTGGTGCCGGCGTCCAGGAACCCCTTGGCCTTCTCGCCTGGCGCAGCCGACATTCCGCCTATCTTTACGGTGCTCATGCTTCTCGCCTCCCTTTGAGCTTCTCCCAGGCCTCCATGGCGATCTCAAGTGGCGGCTCCACCTCGGGAGGTATTGGCGACGTGTACTTGCGCCCGGCGAGCCGATCCTTGTGCTCCTCCTTGGCTTTTTCAATCAGTTCAGGTTTCGTGAAGAGGTCCAGCGCGCTGGCCGCCATGGTTTTGGCGGCGAATATGAGTGATTTGTGGCCTATGCTCATGCCGCTGACTGCGGTGAACCTCCAGTCGTGGCCCGGGGCGCCGAGTACGTTGCACGAGGTGCTGAACTCCATGGTGGGGCACTGCCAGCTCACGTCGCTGACGTCGGTGCTTCCGTGGCTGATCTCGCCTTCGTTCCAGGCGTCCAGTATCTCGGTCACGAGGTCCACGTCCACGTACTTCTCCCAGTCGGGCACCTTGTTCTTGCGGAGGCTGTTTATCTTGTTCTGCTTTTCCAGGGTCTCGGCGATCCTGGCTGCGAAGCCCAGCTCCTCCTCGGTCCAGCCGGGGTGTCCCACAAGCCGCATGTTGTCGGTCACCAGCTCGCTGAGGGCCTTGCTGGGTATCTTGTTGTAGATGGCGGCGATGAGGTCGATGTTGAGCTCGGTCTCCGTCATCAACGCTGCGCCCTCGGCTATCTTGTTGACGCGGCCGTAGATGGCGTCCACCTGGTCCCTCTCCGGGGCCCTGATGTAGTACCAGCTTCTGGCATAGTCTGGGACCACGTTGGGCTGGCCTCCGCCTTGCTCTATTACATAGTGGATCCTCGCGTCCTGGATGACGTGCTCCCTGAGGAAGTTGACGCCTATGTTCATCAGCTCTATGGCGTCTAGGGCGCTGCGGCCTTGTTCGGGGCTTCCGGCGGCGTGCGCCGTCTTTCCGTGGAACTCGTACTTGACGCTGTTCACGGCGTTGCTGGACGAGAGGCCGGCCACGTTCATGCTGCCGGGGTGATGGCTAAGGCACGCGTCCACACCGTCGAAGCAGCCTGCGCGCACCATGTATGCCTTGCCGTCGTAGTTCTCCTCGGCGGGGCTGCCGAAGCACTTCACCGTGCCCGATAGGTTTTCCGCCTCGAGTGTGTGCCGGGTGGCGGCGGCAGCCATGAAGCCGCTGGAGCCGTGGACGTTGTGACCACAGCCGTGGCCGGGCCCGTCTATCACCAGAGGCTCCTTATAAGGTACAGCCTTGTTGCTTATCCCCGGCAACGCGTCGTACTCACCCATGAACCCTATGACGGGTCTCCCCTCACCCCAGCTGGCCACGAAAGCTGTGGGCATCTCTGCTACTCCCCTATCCACGTTGAACCCGTGTCTCTCGAGGGTCTCGGCGTGGAGCTCCGCGCTCTTGAACTCGACGAGGCCCAGCTCAGCGTACTCCCAGACCCTGTCACTCATCTCGATGAACTCATCCCTGTGCTCATCGATCCACCTCCAAGCCTTCTC
>CAZGZR010000083.1:0-11484 GCA_964529745.1 uncultured Candidatus Bathyarchaeia archaeon | reverse complement strand
GAAGAAGGCTTTCGCCAAGTATCAGGTAAACGACGAGACCATGAAGCTGGCCAAGAAGGACGCCATCTTCATGCACTGCCTCCCCGGGTACCGCGGCGAGGAGATGACGGACAGCGTCATCGAGGGTCCCCAGAGCGCCGTCTTCGACCAGGGCGAGAACAGGATGCACACCGAGAAAGCCGTCCTCGCCCTCTTTATCCAGTAATCTATAAAACCCCAATCTTTTACCCTAATCTTCAAGGAATATGAAGATAGCACATTCACATCTAGCAGACATTTTTACTATACTCGGCATAAAGACTATAAGCAATAGCATGGATAAATGTGCAACTCAATAGAGATAGGTTGAAACCTAGTGGCGTCGATACTCAGGGAAGTCTTCTCCAACCGAAACATTTTGGCCATCGGAACCACAAACATGCTGTACCAGGTCTTCAACGGTCTATGGGAGCTGTGGTGGAGCCTCTACCTTCTGGAGGAGTTGAAGACTCCAGTGTTAATCATAGGGATGCTCGCCGCCATCCAGAACACGAGCCAGATACTCTTCCAGCTTCCAGGCGGGATAATAGCGGACAGGATCGGTAGGAAGAAGGTAATCGTCTTCGGGACGGCGTTGAGGACCGTAGCGCCGCTCATGCTGTTCTTCGCTAGGTCTTGGCAGCTGGTGGTCCCAGGGCTGATACTGAACTCCATGTCCAGCCTCTACGGCCCAGCCTTCAACGCTATAATATCGGAGTCGCTTCCCAAGGATAGACGGGGCTCAGCCTTCGGCGCGTACAGGATGTTCACAAGCGTGCCGCAGATATTCATGCCGGTAGTCAGCGGCTACTACTTCGACGTGTTCGGCCTCGGTCGCGCCGTTAGATACGGCTTACTCATGTTCACGGGAGCCATGGTTATAGTGACCACCGTGCGGGCCATAGTCATCAAGGAGACCCTCGAAAACCCCGGCGCCAGCAAAACCGAGTCCACCCTCCTAAGTAAAGACCTCTGGAAGACATTCAGGAGCCAGCCCCGAACCATATACGCCATGCTGGGCGTAGCCGTCATAAGCGGTTTCGCCATGCGCATGACCTGGACGTTCCTCACGCCATACGCGGTGAACGTGGCCGGCCTAACCAAGACACAGTACGGTATGCTTCAAAGCCTAGCCATGGGCATATCGGTCCCACTTTACCTCATAAGCGGGATGATAGCCGACCGATTCGGCAGGGTACCTCTTATCCTCCTTGCGAGAGGCCTCGGCCCCTTCGACAGCTTGAGCCTCTACCTGTTCAAGGATTACAGCAAGCTGCTGCTAGCCTACGGGGTTATAGGGGTAGCCGGTGGCCTCGGGGGATGCAGGCGCAGAGGCGGAGGCTACATGGGAGGCCCGGCCTGGCAGGCGTTGATAGCTGACATCGTACCATCCAAGGATAGGGCGAAAATCATGGGGCTGATGGGCACGATGAGCGGGGTCATCGGGCTCCCCGGTTCGCTAATCGGTGGATACCTCTATGACCGTGACCCCGACATGCTGCTCTTAACTGGAAGCCTGCTCGAGGCGCTGTCCATCCCCATCATACTGCTCTTCGTCAGGGAGCCCAAACCTTCCATGGTAGATGTTTCAGATATTCGTTAGGGTTATTAAGCCTACAAGTTACCTTATGCCGATGGAACATGGCTAAAGTTCCTAACGTTGTCACACCCATACCTGGGCCCAAGTCCCAGGCGCTCATCGACCAGCGAAGCGAACTGGTGCCGCCGGGCGTCTACCTGGTGCAGCCAGTGAGCATAGCATCCTCCAAGGGCTGCATAGTCAAGGACGTGGACGGTAACACGCTGCTGGACTTCACCTCGGGCATAGGCGTCACCAGTCTGGGCCATTGCGTCGACGAGGTCGTGGATACCATATGCGATCAGGCGGGCAAGCTCATCCATAGCTGCATACATGTGGCAAACTACGAGCCCTACGTAGCCCTGGCTAAGCGGCTCACAGAGATCACCCCAGGAAAATTCAAGAAACGCGCCCTTATGCTGAACAGCGGCTCCGAGGCCGTGGAGAACGCTGTCAAGATCGTGCGCCAGAGCACGGGGCGCGAGAACATACTGAGCTTTGAGAACAGCTTCCACGGCCGCACCTACATGGCCATGACCCTGACCGGTAAGTGGAACCCTTACAAGGTAGGGCTCGAGCCCTTCGTCCCCGGAGTCTACTTCACGCCGTTCCCCTACGCGTACCGCTGCCCATGGGGCACCACCGATAAAGAGGAATGCGGTAAGGCGGCCATCCACCACATAGAGAAGAACATCTTCAAGACCCAGGTGGACCCAGGCACAGTCGGCGCCGTCATCACGGAGCCCGTGCAGGGAGAAGGTGGCTTCATCGACCCGCCCAAGAACTTCCTGCCCATGCTGAAGGAGCTCTGCGATGAGCACGGCATCATGCTCATCGACGACGAGGTGCAGACTGGCTTCGGTCGCACGGGCAAGATGTGGGCCATCGAGCACTACGGCGTGGTCCCAGACCTCATGACCATGGCAAAGGCGATAGCCAGCGGCCTCCCACTGAGCGCCGTGGTCGCCAGGGACGATCTTATGAAGGACATATACCCGGGCAGTTTGGGGGGTACATACGGGGGAAACCCCATCGCCTGTGCCACGGCCCTCAAGGTAACCGAGATAATGAAACGGGAGAAGATAGTGGAGAAGTCGGCACGGCTGGGTAAGAAACTTAGAAAGCGCCTCGACGAGTTCTACTCCCGGTACGAGCCCATAGGCGAAGTCCGCGGGCTGGGCCCCATGCTGGCCATGGAGTTCGTCAAGGACAGGAAGACCAAGGAGCCCGACCCCGAGACCAGCAGCGCCATCATGAAGGAGTGCCTCAAGAACGGCCTCATGACGCTGAAGGCTGGGCTATACAACAACGCCATAAGGCTTCACCCGCCGCTCACCATCGAGGACGAGTATCTCGAAACAGGACTCGACATCCTAGAGGCCGCCATAAAGAAGCACAGCTAAATCTTTCCATTATTTTAACTACCCATGAGTCGGTTGTTTGTCTGTGAAGCTTGGCTTCCATGTCTCTATAAAAGGCGGAGTTGACAAGGCGGTTGACCGAGCCGCAGCCATCGGATGCTCCACGTTCCAGATATTCACCCAGAGTCCCAAGATGTGGAAGCACAGAAAACTTCGTGAGGAAGAAGTAAAGAGGTTCAAGTATAGGCTCCGAGAGACGGGCATCGATCCCGTTTTCAGCCACATGCCTTACCTGCCGAACCTTAGCACCCCCTACCCGGTGAACTACCGGAAGTCAGTGGACACCTTGAAGGCGGAGGTCGGGAAGTGTAACAGATTCGAGATAAGGTACCTCGTGACGCATCTAGGCAGCCATCTCGGCTCAGGTCCTGAACGAGGCATGGAGAGGGTTGTGGAGGCGCTTAACCAAGTCAACGCGGTGTTCGATGAGACACCCATAATCCTGTTGGAGAACACGTCCGGGAAGACCAACGAGGTGGGCTCCACGTTCACAGAGATCGGTATGATCATCGAGAAAACCGAGTCTGACAGGGTGGGACTCTGCCTAGATACGTGCCACGCCTACACGAGGGGCTACAACATAGCGACACGGCGAGGATTATCCGACGCCCTAGACGAGCTGGATAACCATATAGGCCTGGGGAGGCTTCACCTCGTCCACTTGAACGACGCGAGGGACCCTCTCGGCTCCCGGCGTGACCGACACGAGCACATCGGGATGGGAAACATCGGTGATGAAGGGTTCAGGGTGATCCTGGGCAGCGTACTGAGAGAGATCCCCATGATTATGGAGACGCCCATAGACGAAAGGAGGGCAGACACGGGTAACATGAGGAAAGTTTTGGAGCTAGCTGGACTAGATGTGGACTAGAAGCGTGGTCTGCTGGTACTGGGGCTCGGGCTCGTTAAGTATCATCCACAAGGCGGTGCTGCTCAAATCGTAAAGTTCCTCGCTCGTATACAACGGGAAGAGTCTCTTCGCGATTTTTAAAAGAGGGTCTATGGTCTCTACCTTCTTGTTTCTCTGCGCTGCCTTAAGTTTAGACTCCTGTATGAGCTTGAAGACATCCGATCGCCGCCTGTTAACCGAGATCATCGATCTTTAGACCACCAAAAAATATAATTTCGGTATATATAAGTATTTCATATTTTACCCCAAATTTATTTCTAGAGTGGTCAGTGAAAGTGGTTTAGGTTGTTGGAAACGGTTTTCTACGAGCGCCTAAAAACACGTATTTTCTATGCTATAACGTTTTTACCTTTTCCCCTAGTTATAGAGTAACGCACCTCAAATAAATCCATCCTTAAATATTCAACATAATACGTTTTTAATATGAACGAGAGCCAGAGGGGCAAAATTAAAAAACAGGGCTCTTAATCCATAGTGGAGTCACGCCCCGGTAGCTTAGCCTGGTTAAAGCGTTTGCTTGGTAAGCAAAAGATCGCGGGTCCAAATCCCGCCCGGGGCTCCATCACCGGTTAATTATAGGCTTAAGCTCAGGCTCCGCTATCGTGTACTTTCTAATCGTTTCCCTGATGCTCTCGATGGACTCAGCTATCTCCTGTTCCAGCTCAGCGTTAACCGAGTAGATGTAGACGGGGTCAAAAAGCATGTCCTTCTCCTGGAACCTCTCCCTGCACCTGTTGCATCTGTAGACCCTCTCAAGTTCTGTGAACCTCTCCCCGCAGATTCCTTCACAGACGTAGTGTCTCCTCGTTTTCTGGAACACGTCGCTTCCACAGTTGGGGCAGTTGAAAATCGGGGCGATGTCGTCTGATCCGCAGCTGGGACACGTCATCCTCATCCCTATCTTAGTCCTATGGAGAACTCTGTAGTGGGCAAGGATGTTGAGCAGCTTCTGCATCCGGTCTCCGGAGGATACTCCGGGTATAAGGTGGGTGTTGTAGCCGTGGGTGGTGTGGGATATGGGAGCGATGTGCCTTAGGTTACGTTTATGGAGCGTAGACAATAAGCCGTACACTTGCTTGTTCCGGTACAGCTCGAACCTACGCTCCTTGATCTTCTCGTCGATGAGGAACCTCCTGTGGTAGTCCTCGATGTGCTCCTCGACCTGGCCGGGGAGGTCCCTGAGCCCCTTCGACGTTTTTACTGCGTAGCCGTCCGCACCGGCCTCCACCACTTCGACGGCCTTCTCTGCATCACCCTCACCAACGACGATTATGATGGGGGCGGACACGTCTATCTCACGGAGCTCCCTCACGATCTCGACGCTGGTGCTGTCTGGTAGAGCGTAGTCGATGATCATGAGATCGTACACCTGCTCAATCAGCTTCCTGTAGCAGGCGTCCGCGTCAGGCGCGTAGTCTAGGGTGATGGCCTTGCCGTGAAGCTGGAAGTACTTCTTAATGATCTTGGCGTCGTTCACGTTGCCTATGACTAGGAGTACCCTGTAGTCTCCTGCATCCATGACGCATGCATCTCCTTCAGTCGGCTGACTCAAACACCGGCGCCCCGCTAAAAGGGATTGTGAATCTATAATATTGAACAAGAACCACGGCCCATAGAGGACCCCCTAAATACGATGAACCATATTAGACGCTGAACTTGAAGCCAGACATCGATGCCGTGGTCTTCGACCTCGACGGCACGCTGATAAATCTTGGTGGATTCGTGGACTGGAAAAAAGCCCAAGAAGAAGTATTGAGGACGTACCTAGAGCATGGATGTGACAAGGAGACAGTCGATGCCTGCAGAGACAAGGGCTTATGGAGCATGCTCGAAGAGATTTACAACCTCAACGCCGGTGACCACGGAAAAAGGAAGGCGACCGATATACAGGAAGCGGTCTACAGGACACTAAGCCGATACGAAGAGGACGGGATTCAACTCTGCGTCAAGATGCCCGGCTGCTCGGAGGCCCTTGAGTGGTTGAGTGACAGAGGCATACCCATGGGGGTATGCACGAGAAACTCCCAGACTACCGCTGAAAAAGCGCTTAGAGAGAAAGGTATAACTCATTACTTTGAGGCTATCGTTGGATGCACTACGAGACACAGGACTAAGCCTCACCCAGACCAGCTTCTCGAATGCTACAGGGTGCTCAAGGCGGAGCCCAGCAGAGGCGTTATCGTGGGAGACAGCCACCACGACGTAATCATGGGTAAGAAAGCCGGCTCATATACCATAGTTGTGCCGATGTACTTCAACAACGTCGATAAGATGAAGGAGGCGGGGGTGGACCGGATCATCGACAGCCTCGCCGAGCTGCCTCAGGCCTTGATGGACATCTAGCCGATAAACATGACTCCCTCAAAGTATACCGCCCAGACGTATAGCGCCACCAGTATCAGTAACGCTATCACGAGCCCCCGGAAGGCGCGGTCCTGGTCTATGGCGAACGCGCCGACGCAGCCCACGAAGAAGCCGTACAGGTGCATATCGTGGGCGACCCCCGACTCGACGCTGACCATGACTGCGGCGACCTCGACCAGGACCAGTAGTAGACCCATGACCACCCCTGGAAGCGGCAGTATCAAAGCAGTCGTCACCTTGAACGGCATCAAAAGCAGCATAACCGCTATCAAACCGAATATGGCTCCCGAGGCACCGATTACAGGCACGTTCGAATCCGGGTTGACGGCCATGTGGATCAGGCCCGCGGAGACACCTGAGGCCAGATACACCAGCGTGAACCTCATCGAGCCCACGTCCCGTTCAACCTCCCTGCCAACGCTGTGGAGCACGAACACGTTGGAGACCAGGTGCGCCAGGTTTCCGTGGAGAAACATGTAGGTGAAGAGGCTCAAGGGGCTGGCCACACCGACCATGGAGGGAACGAGCCCATACCTGTATAGCAGGCCCATCGATAGCCCTTTGGAGCCAAACAGGGTCACCAGAAAAAGCATGACGCAGATGGCGATCAGGGCATTCGTTACCTTGGGGTCGCTCTTTCCGCCGTCTGCCATGAACATTGAGTAGACGACCCCCGTAAAAACCCAACGCCATAAGTAACTCTTTTCTGATAGACCGTGTAGACTGTAAGGGAACTTGAGAGGTGAATAGGTTTGAGTCTACGGCCAATAGAAAACCCGAAGATCATCGGACGCGGGACGTGGTACGACAAAGCGGCGGATGAGCTGGTGAAGCGGGAGAAGAAGCTCGGCCGTAGCCTGGACCTCCTGCGGACGGAGAGCGGACTCGGCGCCAGCGGCTACCCACACATCGGCAGCCTGGCCGACGGGCTCAGGAACTACGCCATAGCCCTCGCACTGCAGAACCTGGGGTACAACAGCGAGTACATAGCGTTCGCCGACGACAAGGACGGGCTCAGGAAGGTCCCCGGCGGGATGCCAGAAGAGCTCGAGAAGTGGCTCGGGTACTCCGTGGCCACCATCCCCGACATCTTCGGTGACTGCCACTATAGCTTCGGCGAGCACATGAGCAGCCTCCTCAAAGAGGCGCTGGACATAACCGGCGTCAACTACACCCCCATGTCTGCGTACAACGTCTACCAGGAAGGCGTCCTCAACGACGAGATCATAACCCTGCTGGACAACCACGAGAGGGTGGGCAGGGTAATAGAGAGCGTCACCGGGCAGGAGAAGTACACCGATGCGCTGCCCTACTTCGTGGTATGCGAGAACTGCGGCAGGATATACACCACATACGCCTACGACTATGACCCCTCCAGCCACACTATACGGTACGAGTGCAAAGGCATGGAGGTCAAGGGACAGTGGCTCGAGGGATGCGGACACAGCGGCAAGGTTGACGTCACTAGCGGCAACGGCAAGCTCAGCTGGAAGGTGGAGTTCGCGGCACGGTGGCACGCCCTCGACATCAGGTTCGAGGCCTACGGAAAGGACATCGCCGACTCCGTGCACGTCAACGACGCCATCTGCCGCGAGATATTCAGGTGGGAGCCACCCATGCATGTCCAGTATGAGATGTTCGTGGACCGCGGCGGCAGGAAGATAAGCAAAAGCACGGGCAACGTGTTCACACCCCAGGTGTGGTATAGGTACGGGAGCAAGGAGAGCCTTAACCTCCTCATATTCAAGCGGTTCGTGGGCACCAAGAGCGGCAGCGTCGACGACATACCCGTCCACATGGACGAGCTCGACGACCTAGAGGAAGTCTACTTTGGTAAACGCAGGGTGAACGACGAGATGGAGAGGTATAAGCTCACCGGCCTCTACGAGTACAGCCACCTCCTGGAGCCGCCGACGGAGCCTAGTGTACACGTGCCTTACAACCTAATGATAAAGCTGGCAAGATATGCACCGTATGGAGCCGAGTACGACTTCATAGAGACTAAACTCGAAGAGTACGGATACCTGAAGGAGACCACCCTTGGCCTGGATGAAAGGATCAGGTACGCCCTCAACTGGGTGCAGGACTTCGAGGAAGAGGAGCCGGCGCACGTCGAGCTGACCGATGAAGAAAAAATGGCCGTGAAGGCCGTTGCAGCTGAGCTGGAGAAGGCATCAAACGAGGAAGAGTACCAGGCGGCAGTGTTCACAGTCTCCAAGAGCACCGGCGTCAAGGCGAGAAAACTGTTCCCTGTACTATACAGGATACTGCTGGGTAAGCGTCAGGGCCCAAGGTTCGGCCCATACGTGGGGCTCGTGGGCAAGGAAACCGTGATAAGGGAGCTCAGAGACGCTCTGAACCAGTAAAAAAATTGAAGAAAAAGGGTTGATCTGCGTGGCTACGCGTAGGGCTTCCCGTCTTTGCCCCACTCGTACCTCTCGACGTCTTGGATTATCACGGTGACGGCTTCAGGCCCACAACCAACGGCCTCACACATGGCCTCCGTGAGGAGCCTGATGGTCTTGGCCTTCGTCTCCTTGTCTCTCCCCTTGAACCATTTAACCTCTATAAGCGGCATCTCGGGTCAACCAAGATAACGCCATGAATGATAAGAAGCCTTCGGGTGAGCGGGCTCCAAACTCAAGATCCTCATCACGGTTCAGAGGGGCAAACATATCATCGCCCGCCCACCATGAAACAAGGGCTCCGGGACAATAAGGGTTCCCCATTGAAAGACCTTAAACCGTGTGCGCGTAATAGATTCGCCATGGACCGACCCGACAAGACCATGTACTTCCTCAAAATAGCCCTCAGTGTAGCGGCCAGGAGCACGTGCCTCCGCCGCAGGTTCGGGGCAGTCATAGTGAAGGACAACACCATCGTGGGGACCGGGTACAACGGGAACGCCCGCGGCGTCGTGAACTGCAGCGAGGCGGGCTGCATCAAGGACCTCATGGACGCCCCGCATGGAGAGGCGTACGACTACTGCCCAGCGGTCCACGCCGAGGAAAACGCCATAATAAACAGCAACAGGGCCGATAGAATAGGCGCCACCCTATACATAGCGGGCCTAGACAGGGAAGGCAACTACACCATGGCTCTTCCATGCCAAAGATGTCAGCGCAAGATCATCAACAGCCAGATATCGGAGGTGGTGGTACTCAGGGACGATGGCACACCGATGAGGATCGACGTGAAGGAATACGTAAAGGCCGACGGGGAGTGGTACAGGGAGATGCTCCGTAAGGCGCGGGAAGAGTAGCCTCGACAAATTTATAAACCAACCCAACTCAAGACCTAACATTATGTCTATAGAACAGAAGTTTGAGGACATCGAGAAAGAGATCCAGGCACTGATAGACAAGATAGACTCTATAGAGGAGACGCTCGAAGAGCTGGGGGAACGACTCGTAGACATCGAGGAAAAACTAGAGGAACAGTAACCACACATATTTTCTCTCACCCAAAACTTAATTACCTGAAACATACGCCCAAATGAGAGGCATTTGGGATGGCTTTCGGGGAGCACACATCAAAGCAGATAATCGGCTCAAAGTCCACTGAGCTTCAGGGAAACAAGATAGTGTTGTGCATCACGGGCAGCGTCGCCGCCATCAAGAGCACGGAGATCGCCAGGGAGCTCATGAGGCGGGGCGCCGACGTCTACGCCGTCATGACGCGTAGCGCGCAGCAGATCGTCCACCCCGACGTGGTCGAGTGGGCCACGGGGAACCCCGTGGTAACCGAGCTAACAGGCAGGATAGAGCACGTCACCTACGTGGGGGAACATGAGGAGCGAGCCGACCTCATACTCGTAGCGCCTTCCACGGCGAACACCATAGGTAAGGCCGCCGCCGGCATAGACGACACCCCCGTGACCACGACGCTTACCACAGGGATAGGCGCAGGTGTACCCGTCGTAATCGCCCCGGCGATGCATGCCTCAATGTACAACCACCCCATAGTGCTGGAGAACATCGAGAAACTGGAGTCGATAGGCATCAAGGTACTCATGCCTCGGATGGAAGAGGGGAAAGCCAAGATCCCTGGCACCGACGAGATCGTGCAGGCAGTAGTAGATGAGCTCACCGTGGAGAAGGACCTAGCGGGGAGGCGTGTACTAATTACTGCCGGGCCCACCAAGGCGTACCTAGACGCGTTCAGGTACATCACCAACCCCAGCTCGGGGAAGATGGGCGTGGCGCTGGCCCGAAACGCGCTGGCTCGGGGGGCAGAGGTCACCTTGGTCTATGGGCCGGGCACAGCCAAGCCTCCGAGGCAGGCCAAGTTGATTCAAATCCAGTCCACGGAGGAGATGCTTGAGGCCGTTAAAAAAGAGCTGGGCTCAACCAGACACGATACGGCGATCCTCTCCGCTGCTGCGGCAGACTATGGGCCCTCCGATAGGAGGATGGAAAAGACGCCATCAGGGAGAGATGAGTGGTTAATAGTGTTGAAGCCGCTTCCTAAGGTGGTGGAGAACGTGAAGAAGGTAGACCCCGACGTGTTCCTCGTCGGATTCAAGGCCGAGTACGGCGTCTCAGAGGAGGATCTCATCAACCGCGCCTACGACAGGATGATCGGCGCAGGCATGGACTTGATAGTCGCCAACGACGTCTCAAAGGAGGGCGTGGGTTTCGGGGCAGACGACAACGAGGTGTACGTCGTGGACCCTGAGAGGCACGTCGAGCACTTGAAGGCAAGCAAGTACGAGATAGCCGCGAGAATACTTGACAGGGTTAAGGAAAAAATAGGAAAAATTTAATCGGTTTTTTATTGTTTGAGACAATAGTGGGCGCGTTAAAGACGCAGCGGCCTCTCTCCTTTTTATCTTAGAGGTTGTTTTATGTGTTATTATAGGGTGGATTCCTCTCAGATTGTGAAAGTAACTTTATAAAACCTTGATGGGTAGAAGAAACCATGAAAGCAGGTAAAACTTTACTGGCGTTCATGCTGGCGTCGCTGATAATTCTACAGACAGCGCTGCCGACTGTGATGGGAGCATATGAAGTACTGGAGTATGAGACATGTTTCGGCTACAGAGCTGATACTCTGGGGCCCAAGGGCGTGGGTTCCGCGTTCTTCACACACAACGAGAAGGTCGGGTTCTGGGTCAAGATCGATGATCCCCCGACAAGCCTCAGCATGAGGGTGCTATGGACAGACCCCAACGGGATCACCTACGACAACAA
>CAZGZR010000082.1:0-12073 GCA_964529745.1 uncultured Candidatus Bathyarchaeia archaeon | reverse complement strand
GTTGGGGTATTGGAATGTCATCTCGGGAGTATCTATACCAAGGAACCTGATGAAGTTGCTAAGGAGTTGTACCTTAATAGTATCTCCGTCGTGAACCACTGATTTCACAGATAACGGGTCGAATGTATCTGATGTTAATTTTTTTATCGAGAACTCAGAAAAAAGGGAATTTAAATTCTGAATGGTGCTATAGATACCATCCTATACAGTACCAATAGTATAATAGAAGCGCAATTATGATTGCAACGAAACCTAAGATCCTGACTTCACGGCTACGATTTCTAATCAAATAGAGGACAAGGGCTACAAATACTATTACTATTGCCTGAATTATTTGACACGGCTTCTTTTTTTCTACACTGAAAGAATTTGTTGGACTTTTTGCCTCGATGTGAGTGGGATCACCTCGCCAAGAGGCGGTCACACTCCAGGAGCCTATTATATCAGGTTGGTAAGAATCGCTGTAAAAGCCATCAGTGTCTGTCGTAACAGTCCTCTCGATATCTGTACCATCAGGGCTTCTATATGCAAGTAAGACTGTGGCGCCTGCAACTGCGGGATTGATAGAACCAGATATGGTGACTGGAACGCCTTGAGTTACCTCGGAGGGTGAGACTGAACACGAGACAGTAGTTGGTATCTTCACCACTACATTGATCTCAACACCGCCGATTAGTTCGCCATCAATATAACCAGAAACTGTAAAGGTACGATTCTCGCCTATCTCTGCATCGTCTGGCGCCTCCACAAAAAGGGTCCCATTCAGAACGTCTCCAGGCTCCTGAACCTGTGGGTAGTCTCGCTCTATTGTGGCTGCCCACAAATCTGGCCCACCTATCTGCTTCGCATCTAAGTAAACCAGTGCCGTTTGTTGGGTGGGATTTCCGACTACGAAGTTGATCATTCCCGGGGAAGACACTGGGTGGACGTCTGTGTTTTCCTGTCCTTTATTGTTATTGAGATTCTCATCATATGCGTGATATATGGTAATCCTGATGCAGCTATGTCCCGTTATTGAAGGAGTCCAGTTTGTCTCTGCAGTCTCTGAACCTCCTGCAGGTACTGTAATAGTATCAGTGCCGAACTTGTTCCACACTGTTTGGCTTGTACCGAAATTGGTCCATTCGAAGGTGATCTCAGTGTTTGTGGCGGGTTCAGTAGCGTCGTTATAAATATCCGCTTTGACAGTATAGGTTGTTCCCACCCTTAGATCATTTGAGGCCACAGGATTTCCGGTGTTCGCCTCATAGAGATTAATTGTAGGACTATTCCAACGTGGGTCACTGCCATCTGGGTTTAGGTGCCAGGTGGAAGAATCCCATTGGCTGTACGTGTAGGGGTCAGGGAGTGGTTGATCTGGTAGTCTTCGAAACATGGCGACCGCGTATTTCCCTGAAGTGCGTCCAACTACTCTAACGTTGATAGGGCCTATTGGTCCAGCAGGTACAGTAACGATCTCATCAAAGGAACCTGCAGTTGCCTCAAAATGATCGTCAGAAAAAGTTCCCTCCCCGAAAAAAACATCGACAATCTCCCCGTCATCAAAGTTACTTCCTTGAAGGGTAGGATTGCTTCCTTGAGGACCACTATCAGGGTTTATCGTGAGCGATGCGCCTCCGTTCGTAACGGTTATAGTACTCTCATATGGTTCGAAGTTATGCCTTGTGACAGTAATCTCCATCGTTCCTCCACTGCTTGGATTAATGGAGAAATAAGCTCCTCCAGCAGGATCAGTATAAACTACACTGTAAACATCCGTGTTCTTTCGAATACATACTTTGGCGAAATGTACCGGGGCTCCTGTATCGTGGTTCGTAACGTTCACCACGAATCTCTGTCTTCCTGATGAGCCAACACTGGTTGGGTGTAATACATCTAATTCTGCTGGCTCCTCAGTCCATATAGAAAGTTCAGGATCTCCAAAGAGATGGAATTCCTCGAAAGTTGTAGTTGTTAAATCATCAGGCGGTGGTCTAAAGGTTGCCATGTAAATTTTTCCATACGTTATCACTTGGCCAAGGTGATACAAACCACCGGACTCAAAATCAGGATCAAAGCCAGGCCATATGGCATCTATAAATCCTCTCACCATATCATCGTTATACCCACTGTAACTGTTACGGGCGGACCCAATAGCAGCTATTGCTCCTCCGCCCTGTTGTCTTACAAACTCTTCACAGAAACTTTCGGAGTTACGGGTCAAGGCAGGATCATTTTGTTGATCAACTTCGCCATCAAACCAGCCACACTGGCATTCGATGCTGAAGACGACCGGGAGAAGGGGGTCATTCATTAATCCGGCAATATCACCTGTATCATAATCGGGATGAGTCCAACCATCCACATTAGCGCCCCAACCTCCTCCTAAAGGTGAATGTCTCCAAAAGTTCCTAGACGATCCGTGATCTCTATGGTAGATTAAAAATCTGCCATCAGTTATATTATTCGTAATGTCTAGTGTATCACCATCCCATGTAAATCCGGGCCAAAGTAAATCGGGTGGTAAAGGATCTCCATTGTCAAACATATTGTACATATCGCCCGCACCATTGTAGTTTGTAGGATCTTGTCCATCAGGTAGAGCGGGGTCTGGATCCCTAGCCCAGTATATTCTGTCAACGTCATATCCTTCTACCTGGGTAAGGTAATCTCGAATCTCTTCGGATGTTAAAACAAACCTCCTATCTTCGAATCCATTTCTAGAAGTTATCACTTGGCCAAGGTTATTTATAGTATCTTCATCTTGGAATAGAGCACACGCAGTTACTTGATTGTAGAAATCAGCGTTGGAAGGAGGATTTCTTTCATACTCAAGAATTTTATTAACGACGGTGGTTGCTTGTGCAAAGTCATTTACTGAGAGCCTGCCTATGTAAATATCTTGGAAAATGTCGTCCCCTTCTACTGTCACGAAATGAAGATCTGTTGGAATCTCAAAATTACCGTGCGAGGCACTAGGATGGGGAGTTAAGTAGTGTGGGGGAATATGATCCGAGTCTCCAAATAATAGCACAAAGGTTGGTGCAGGATTCCATGTATCATAGGCATTTTGAATATATGTTTCGATATCGTTTGCGGTAGGACCAGTAGTTGTTATTTGCGTAGTATTAACTATCTTTGTTATCAGTCCTTTTTTCTCTTTCCAAGCCGCTAATTCTTGGGCTGGTTTGAAGAAATCATCATGAGTGATGATTAGATAGTCTGCGCCTTCACCTGTTGGATAGGGTAATTCAGTCGGTATCCATAAATGTGGGCCCACGAGTGGCACGAGAGCAGTTTGTACTTTAATATCTAAAGGGCGTGGTTGGTAGTTTAAGACGAGTGCATCTAGTAGTGTTTCAAAAGCAGGAGATATTAATCGTGGATCAAGGGGTCCAACCTGCGCAGGTTTTTCATAATTTATCCTCACTTCAATTTTAGAATATATTTTTAATTGTTGCTTTACCGGATTGAACTGAACTGGATAAAGACTCAAAGCCGCTATACGATGGCCCCGAATGATGATTGGATCAGCGCCATCAGCGCCTTCTAGAGAAGCTATCTCTGAAGGATAGAAGGCATCAACCTTGTAGATTGTATCATTAATCATAAAGGGTGGCTCTGAGGCATTATGAATATCTACATGTGGTTCTTGTGCGGGGATGACGTAGTAATTCTCCAAAATCTGCATATCTTCATATATTATTTCAATGTTAACTTGCACCTCATCAGGAATCTCTAAAAATCGAGTCATTTTCGGAACGGCAGGTTTCCCAACCTCAGTGACATGCCCCGCAGCAGGTATATGAAGCACATTGTACCGCGTTTCGTTGACGTAAGTTGGTAAACTATACATACCCATGAAGTTAGAATCTATACATAGTCCTGTAGTATCGCCTGACTTTGGTAGGACTTCGGAACTGGATCCAGGCACAGCCTCAGGAATAAATGGAATCCAAGAGGCATCGTTATTCGCTGTTGTTACAATTGAAAGCATAGAAATTATTAATAGCAGAAAAACAGAAGTGATAAAGGTCATTTTTCTCTTATCTATGTGTTTTACGCTTCTCAAAGAAACCAACATAAATACAATATTTGTTAGAAATATTTAACTATTAGGATTAAATTAAAGATATTGTTATTGCACTTTTTTAAAACAAGCCCAAAAAATGGTTCTTTCAATGATTTTTAATAGTAGCGAGGGGTAGATTTGAACTAATGACTTGGGGGTATGAGCCTAACAGGGCTACCCAGCCGCCCCATCCAGTTACTCAATATACCCAAAGGTGACAACAAGAACCAAGAAACTAAATACATCTCAAAAACCCGCATCCATAATCAACACAAGAAACAGGTTCTTCCCAGAGATTACAGTCCGCTGGCAGTAAAAACGATAGCAGTGAGGGTAGATTTATACCATCTATGCTTGCCACGGAATTAACGTTTAAAAAAAAGGGGAGTTATTCGGTTTTCTCGGGTGGCCTCTTTTTTTCTGGAATTCTACCGCGTATGTCTTCGCCTTCTGGGTAGGGAAGACGCCCGTCCCAGTCTATCCCGATCTCTACGGGTTCTTCACCCAACTCGTATGTCCTATCGGTTATCTCGGTCATCCAGTCTTCGAACTCCCAGAGTCTCCCCAAGGTCGGATACCCGTAGCTGTGACCAAGCCTGACGTTGGAAACGGCGTACCCTCTGTCGCCAGACAGGCGCAGGGTATGCTTCTCGGGGTTCTGCTGGAAGCTGTACTCGTGGATGAACCTGAACCTGGAAACCACCCTCTTCTCGTCTGGTAGTTCGGGCTTTATGATGTCGAAGCTGCCAACGACGTAGCCGCCGGTGACGTTGGGTATCGTCGAGGCTAGATCGACGAGGGGTGAGTCCACCTCTATGTCGATGTCGGGAATGTCGGGTTCGTGTGGTTCTGGATACGTGAAGTGGACGTCCTCGTACCGGATCGCGTTCCATGCCGGAAGGACGAACTTCGTGGTTATGGTCACCTCCGTGCAGAAGGGGACGGGCTTATCCCCGAGGTTCCAGTCCACGGTCAGCTCCCTGCAGGGGGGGCCGTCCTCGGCGATGGTGGGTGGATTCGCCGTCTCCCAGTCGATGGTCGTCTCGTAGCTGAGAATGTCGGCGTCGGTGCCTACTCTGTAGTGAAGGTCTACGGCGGGGAGCTGTTGATCTTGGTGGATCTTGTACGAGCCCACCACCTTCACGGGCGTCTGACCGGGCTGAACCTTAGTTGGACAGAGTGTCACGATATGTTTGATGTACGGGTGGTTATTATCGTAATTGATGTACCAGCCGTCCCCCTCGTTGGGGCCTCCGGGGTTTGGATTCGTGTACGCGTCGTAGGCGTAGCTCTGGACGTCGCCTCCCGTGTCTCTGTCGGAGTCGGTGACCCTCACCCTCGAGGGATTCGATGTGAGGGTCCCGCTGCCCCCGTTATCGCCCCAGCAGGTGATGGCGTGTCCACCGCTGCCTATGGATGCGCCCCACGTGGGCCAGCTGATGCTCAGGCCCACCATCTGGCAGCGTCGGAGCTCGTTGCCTATGAAACGGGGCCCGTTGGGCTCGTCCCATGGATACCTGGGTATCTTGTATCCGTAGACTGTGACGACGACGTAGGGGTTGGCCGGCCACGCGTTGTTGACCGACGTGAGCCACCAGATCAAAGCGGTGTCAGTCCATCCGCTCACGGTGCCGAAGTGGGCCTTCATCTGCCCGTATATATCGTCTGCTCTGGCTTGGACGGTGGCTCCGTTCCCGTATCCCGCGCCCGCCAACATGTTCGCGGCCGTGGCCTGCCAACAGGATTGATCGGCTGGATCGTTGGGGTTTGGTTTGTCGGCGTCTGGGGGCGGATCTATCTTCATGTAGATCTGCTGCTGGCTCAGAATCCAGGCGATTATGGCGACAATTATAGCCACTACTAGTATTATCAATAGTTGAAGATCAAACATTTTTTCCAAGCTAACTTAGATTAGTCTGCATATAAAAAAATTGAGATATTTGACTAGATCGAAGAAGAAAATCCCAACGAGTTAGATAGCGGTGGTAGATTTGAACCAGCCGACCTTGGCGTTCTTGGCCACGCGCGTCTGCTTAATTTTTTAATTAGGTTAAGATTGGGTATAGATTCTGTAATGATTCTGTAAAACCCTTATCAATGCTCTAGCCGAGACCAAGCGAAAGGTGGATCAAATTGAGCATGGATCACGCGATCATCACGGAGGGCCTCTCCAAGTCATGGGGCGAAGTACACGCCCTCAAAGACCTAAACCTCGAGGTCCCAAGGAACAGCATATTCGGCTTCCTCGGACCCAACGGCGCCGGGAAGACGACGACGATCAAGCTTCTCCTCGGCCTCATCGCCCCTACCAAGGGAAACGGGAAAGTCTACGGGAAAGACATCCTCAAGGACAGCATCGAGGTAAGGAAACACATAGGATACCTCGCACAGGAGCCCAGCTACTACGACTACATGACGGCCCGGGAGACGCTGCGATACAAGGCGCTGTTCTATTACTCGGGGCCGAGAGACGCCGTCGAGACCCGGGTGGAGGAGACCCTCGAGCTGGTTGAGCTTGATGACAAGGCAGACAGGCCCATCAAGGGGTTCAGCGGCGGCGAGAGGCAGAGGCTGGGTATAGCGCAGGCCCAGATTCATGGCCCGGACCTTCTGATACTTGATGAGCCGGCCGCCAACCTCGACCCCATAGGGCGTAGAGACGTTCTCTCCATCATGGAGAAGCTCAGACACGACACCACCATCTTCTACAGCACCCACATACTCGGCGACGTTCAGCGGGTAAGCGACACCGTGGCCATACTGAACCACGGGGAGCTGGTGGCGCAGGACTCCATCGAGAACCTTCTCTCCGGCGGCGCGGGAAGCGTATATACTTTCACGGTGAAGGGCGACCCGGCGGACGCTGTCTCCCGGCTCGGGGAGCTGCCCTGGATCACCAACCTGCATCAGGCAACCGAATCCAGGGATAACCGGTTCACCGTCTCTGTGAGCGACGACGACGCGGCGGAGACCGAGCTCCTCAGGACGCTGCTGGATAACGGGTTGAGGGTGTCCCAGTTCGGACGGAGACGATACGACCTGGAGGACGTGTTCATGAACATCGTGGAGGGACAGAGCCTTGACTGAGCTGGAACGCCGCGCCGAGAAGGGGTGGCTAAGCGGATTACCCACCATGCTGAGGCTGGAAAACAACCGCTGGTGGAACACCAAACGATGGCTCAAACAGATCATCATCTGGCTCGTGCTCATCAACGGCATACTCGGGCTGATAGCGTACGAGACAACCGTGGACCCCACGGAGACCGTCGAGGGCATGCCCGACTATAACATATTCCTCGGAGCCATGATGCCCATAGGCGTCCTGGTCTTGACGCAGGGCGACTTGATCAGGGAGAAACAGTCGGGCACGGCGCAGTGGATACTGTCGGGCCCCGTGTCAAGGGAGTCGTTCCTGCTCTCGAAGCTCATGGTTAACTCCCTGTACGTCTTGCCCATCGTGATCTGGCTTCAGGCTACGGTCTCTGTGCTGATCTTCAGGTACTTCGGTTTACAGACGCCATCCATCTCAGGTTTGATTCTCAGCCTTGGGATACATAGCCTACACGCTCTGTTCTGGTTGACCCTGAGCTTGTTCCTGGGCGCGTTGTTCGGTGGAAGGGGGGCGCTCCTCGGCGTATCCTTCGTCTTCATGGCAGGCCAGGACCTGTTCATCTTCCTTATCCCGGCTTTACAGCCCTACATGATTCAGATGATGCCCAAGACGCTGGTCGACCTGGCTACCCTTGCAGCCTATGGGCAGCCGCTGCCCATGGTGACGCCGATCCTCCTCAACGCCTTATGGTGTATAGTCTTCGTCGCAGGAGCTCTATGGAGATTCAAGAAGGAAGAGATCTGATTTCCAAACTCACCAATCTGAAGGGTTATCTAAGCCTCCTCACGTGACTATGGTAGTGTGGGGAGAGATTTGAACCACCGACCATGTAAATTAGATTAGTGGCAGCTAGCGCTCGCATTGAACGCTCCGATTCCAGGAGGCAATTCTTAATATCAAAACAAAGGGTAAGAAGATAAAGGCTCCCCGGAGGCGCACAGATGAACATAGTCGATGACATCCCCATCAGGCTAGAGACAGACGAAGTCGGGGACAGCCTGAAGATCGGTAAAGACGCGCCGTACGCCGAGAGAAAGATAGGGGAGCTCATAGACTCTATAGAGCCCGTGATGAGGCCCAAGGCGGTCTACTCCGAGAGCGTAGTAGAACGCATGGGCTCGAACACCGTGGCCATAGACGGGCACGTGTTCGGCAGCAGGGTGCTGGCGAAGAACCTCGCGGACCAGGAACGCTGTTACCCCTACGTGGTGACGGCGGGCCGTGAGCTGGACGACGTGGAGCTGCCCGTAGACCAGAGCCTCATGCTGCTGGACCTGGTGAAGAACGTCGTCGTGGAGAAGGCGTACCAGTACACGAGGGCGTTGATCGCCGAGAGGCACGGCGTGGAGCAAGTCTCGGGGATGAGCCCCGGCCACCTCGACTGGCCGCTGGAGCAGCAGAGGGTCCTCTTCGATCTTCTGGGCCCCGGCGTCGAGGGGATCGGCGTCACGCTGACGGACGCGTATCTGATGGTGCCCGTGAAATCCGTTTCAGGCGTCCTGTTCACGTCTGAGACCGGGTTCCTGAGCTGCCGCGTATGCGCCCAGCCCAGGTGCATGGTCAGGAAGACGGGGTACGACCCCGTGGCGGCCAAGGCGTATGGGCTCTAGAGCCTAATCCCTGAAGCCCTCGAGGCTGAGACGATAAATTCAGTTTTCCCATGTGAGCCCGCGGTCGCTGAACTCCTTCTTAACCTCCTCGATGAGGGCTCCGTACTCGCGGCTTGGCCTGTGGTTCTGCAGGTCGTAGCACTCCGTGATGAGTTTTCCGGGCTCCGGCGCCGGGTTCTCCATGAGCCTCGTTATGATGGGTGCGAACATCTCGTATATCTCGCCCCTCTTCAAGCCTGTGGCGATGGCGGCGTCGGACGCCTCTATCATCAGCTCCGCGTCGGCGGGGGTCTGGCCGCCGTTCATCCGGCTCCGGCTGACCCTGGGCACGTAGAGGTTGGCGCCGTTCACCGTGGCCTCTATGCTTCTGAGGATCAGCTCCTCGAGGTGGCTCGGTGTGCAGAGCTCCGAGACTGGTATGGGCCAGTGCATGGGTATGCCGTCGCTGTTCCTGATGGTCGCCTGGTAGACCACGGAGCGGGCGAAGCCGACGGGGAACATGGCTCTCCTGCCGCCGCTGACGTGGGTGAAGTGCTCGACGCCGTTGTAGTAGAGGTTGTCCCTGTAGACCATCCACGCGACTATGGTCTTCACGAGGCTCTCGACTATGGCGCCCTCGGGGCCCCCGGCGAAGCCCCCCGCTATCCCGAAGCTGCCGCTTATCCCGAAGTACCCGCGGCTCTGAAGCACCAGCGCCGCCGTCATGAGGTCGTACTGGACCTTGGCGTCGGGGAGCACCGAAAGCAGCACCCCGTCCGTGGGCCTGAGCCCCGCATCGGGGTCTATGGTCGCCAGGAACGAGGAAGCCGCCGTCGTGATGGGGTAGTAGACTATGGCGGCGCCGGGTCTCCCGGCCTTCCTGATGCCCTCCCTGAGCCACGCCACCTGGCGCTGGGAGGCGTAGGCCTCGATGGGGTGGCCGTATATGTCGTAGCCTTCGATCTTGGGGAAGTTGAAGCCTTCGAGGAAGTCGAGCCTCGGTATGGCGGCGAAGTTTTGGACCACCAGGTCCGCCAGGTCCTCGGTGAAGGGGGCGTGGTGGCCCGGGGCGACGTTCATGGGCTCGGTGCCCTCGATGCTATGCTGCTTCCATGTCCGGGCGTCTTTCCCCTCTCCCATGGGTACCTCGCTCTGCATCGCGTCTATGGCCTCCTTGACCTCCTCCTCGGTGAACCTGACGACGCGCTCCCTGTCCAGGCAGAGGCAGCCGTTGTTCACCACGAAGTCCACGGCGGCGTCCCACGCGGCGTCGGCGAGGCCGTCGTCTGTGTTGATCCAGTCGGTGGGGTCGCTGGGGCACCGTATGTCGTATGTCTTGACTAGCTCTGAGATGTTCCTGAAGAGCGCCATGTCCCAGTCCTTGGCGGCCATCTTGGGGCCGCTCCGCATCCTGTCCGCGATCTCCAGTAGGCTGATCATGGGCCTCACCCCTACGTTGGGTTACGAGTAAGTTTACATATCTAGTTCAAACCTATTTTAAGTCTAGTGCATCGACTTGAGTGAAGAAGATATTCTGCGGGTGCTCTCCGAGGCCGTCCTCAGCTTCGACGCAGACGCGGCCGCCGAGGCGGCGAGGGCCGCGGTGGACGCCGGCGTCAACCCGGTGACCGCCATAGAGGGGGGCCTGGCGGTGGGTCTGCGGGAGATAGGGGACAGGTTCGAGGCCGGCGAGCTGTGGCTGCCCCACCTGGTGTTGGGGGCCGAGGCCATGGAGGCCGCCATCAGGGTGCTTGAGGCGCACATGCCCAGGTCCGAGCTTGAGAGCACCCGGGCGGGCACCGTGGTGATAGGCACCGTTGAGGGGGACATACACGACCTGGGGCTACGGATCGTGGCGTCCATGCTGAGGGCCAACGGCTTCACGGTGTATGACCTGGGGTGCGACACCCCGAGCCTGTCGTTTATCTCTAAGGCTAGGGAGGTGGACGCGGACATCATCGCCCTGTCGTCGCTCATGACGACTACCATGCCTTTCATGAGGGACGTCATCGACGCCTTGGACTCGGCGGGCGTCAGGGATAGGTACAAGGTCCTGGTGGGCGGGGGGCCGGTCACCAGGGAGTGGGCCCAGGCCATCGGGGCCGACGGCTACGGCAAGGACGCGGCCGAGGCCGTGAGGGTAGCCAAAGAGTTGCTAGCCGGAGGGTAACCTGTATGACCGCCCCCAGCCTGTGGGAGGTCCTGGACAGGGCCTGCAACACCGGCCCCACGGTGCCGGCCAAGGACTTCGACATGAAGGTGTTCAGGGTGGCCCAGAGGCTCGTCAAGGACCACGACATCAAGTATGACCCTGGGACTCCTGTGTCCACCGACGATGGCCTCGCGGACGAGGTGTGGGAGGCGGGGCTGGAGCTCTTCATGGAGGTGGGGGCGTACTGCATGAACTCCAGCAGGGTCATAATGTTCACGGAGGAGGAGATCAGGGAGGGGCTCAGGGGCCTCCGGGGCGAGGCCACCATAGGGGAGGGCGCCGAGAGGAGGAGGATAACGCTCAGGGGCGTCGATGACGGGAGCCCGCCCACTGTGCTCTGCGGCGGGGTCATCGAGAGCAACGTGCCTGAGGGGGATCTCTTCGTGAAGCTCTACCAGAGCATCGCCCAGGAGCCGGCGGTGGACGGGTTCTACGTGGGGCCGCCGTTGGAGTCGTCGGAGGGGAGGCTGGTGCGGTCGGGGACGCCCTTCGAGACGCATCAAGGCTGGTCCATGGCGTCCTGGGTGCGTGAGGCTACGAGGCGGGCGGGGCGGCCTGGGCTGCACTGGGCGTCGGCTTGCACCGCCGCGATAGCCAACGTGGCCGCCAGCGACCCGGTGGGGGGCCTGAGGAGGGGCGACGGCATCGTGGCCACCATAATGCCCGAGCTCAAGACGGACTACGAGAACCTCAACAAGATCGTGTACTGCCACGACTACGGGTGCGTGAAGCACGTCTACAACGGCGGCATGATAGGCGGCTGGGCGGGGGGCCCCGAAGGGGCCCTGGTGGTGGCCATAGCGAACGCCATAATGGTGGCCATGGTCTACTGCCTGGGGGAGGGGGAGTCGTACAACGCGTTGGGGTACCTGAGGTCTTCGACGCCCAACTATAGCGCCTTCGTGACGCGTCCCTGTGTCTGGGGGTCGTCGATAGGCAGCCAGGCCATATCACGGAACTCCCGGATTGTCAACACGGCGATTGCGATGACCAACGCGGGCCCGGGCACCGAGATGCAGCTCCAGGAGATCGTGTCGGCGCTGTGCGCGTCCATGCCTTGTGGAAGGGAGCTGTCTCTCATACACATCACCGAGCCCACCAGACGCTCA
>CAZGZR010000081.1:0-12384 GCA_964529745.1 uncultured Candidatus Bathyarchaeia archaeon | reverse complement strand
ATCCCACAGTTTAATCATACCTTTCCATGCATGTATGCACGCACGTGTTCCATGTAACTAAGAAAATCCCCCGCCACAGAAATTTTTCCGTAATACCGAGTAACAGGGAACAAGCCCCAAGAAAGGCCCCCGATCACGCCCTAAAAACGCCTATTCCATGCGACTAAGAACATAAACCCCTGCCCAAAATTTTTTTCAAAGATTACAAGTAACCTGCAACAAACCATCCCTAAGACGAAGAAGCTATAGAAACTCAGTGCACAATGCCCAGCCGGTGAAGCTCCTCCCTGAGCACCTCCACCGTGTTCCGGAGCCGCGTCTGCCTCTCCACATACTCGTCACCCGTGATCGCCCCAGCCTTAAACTGGCTGTCCAACCCCGCCAACGTCGCATCCAGCTCCGTGATCCTCGCCCGAAGTATACCACCGTAATCCACGGCCCCCTCGTCCCGCGTCGGCGCAACATCCGCCTGCACCACGCCGTCATGAATCCGCAGAATCCTGTCCGCCACCCTAGCCACACTAGGATCATGAGTCACCATCACCACCGTCTTCCCCAGCTCCCGGTTAATCTTCCGAAGATACTCCACCACCACCCGGGCGTTCTCCGTGTCCAGCTCCCCCGTCGGCTCATCCGCCAGTATCAGCGGAGGATCGTTCGCCAACGCCGCCGCCAACGCAATCCTCTGCTGCTCCCCACCGCTAAGCTCCCCCGGCTTATGACCCACACGTTCCCCGAGCCCCACCACCTCGACGAGCTCCATGCACCGCCTCCTCCTCTCCTCCCTCTTAACCCCCAGCGCCGCCATGGGCAGCTCCACGTTCTCCAGCGCCGTCAAAGTCGGAATCAGGTTCATGTTCTGGAAGATATGGCCCACCGTGCCCCGCCTGAAACTCACGAGCTCACCCGGACCGAGGCCTGTAAGATCCGTGTCGAAAACCCTCACGCTACCGGCGGTAGCCCTATCCAGACCACCCATGATGTTCAGCAGCGTGGACTTACCCGAGCCGCTGGGCCCTATGAGGGATATCATCTCCCCCCTCCTGACGTTCATGTTCAGGCCCCTCAGGGCCTGCACCTCCACCTGACCAAGCCTGTAGATCTTTATCAGATCCCTGACGATCACCGCGTTTCTCTTACTCATCACTCACTCCTCCAACCTCAGATCCGGCGACACCGTTATCCTCCTCACCGCCGCCAGCACGGGCGCCACCGTGGCGACCAGAAGCAGCCCCACGATCACAGACAGGCTGGCCAGCGCCGACCACGGGAACATTATCCGCCTCTCCACAGCAACCGCCACCATCTGGTTGAAAAGCTGCACCTGACCCTTCAGCGAGACGTAGCCCACCGCGCAGCCTAATGTGATTGCCAGCAGATCCATCCCAAGGTTCTCGAAGAGAAGGCTCAACGCCATCTGGGACTGGCTGTAGCCCCTGATGGACATTATGGTGAGTTCCTTGGCCCGGCTCCTCACCAGCGTCGAAACTATCAACGCGACGCCGAGGCTGGCGACGAGCCCAGCCATATAGGCCCCCAGCTCCTCGATCCTCCTCGGACCCGCCAGGTAGATGTTGTTCAGCGCCCTATCCATCTCTAGCTCGGTCACGTCAACCCTCTCCACGTCCCTGTCGATGGCCGCCGCCTGAGCCTTGAAAGCCTCCAGGTCTACGCCCTCGGCGAGATCCACCACCAGCCGCCTCTGCTCAATGAACTTCTTCTTCACGTTCACCAGGAACCCCTCGTTGACGTAGATGGTGGGGTTCTGAAGCACCCACGCCTCACCGAGCTCCTTGCCGAACAACCCAACGATCGTTATCGGGTACAGCTTAGACTGCAGCTTCACCAGGAAGATGTCACCGACGTCAACCTGAGCGACCTCCGCCGCCCCCTTCTCCATGATGCCGGCGAACTCGTCCTCCGCCATGTCTTCGAACACACCGGGGTCTGCCCAGCCCGGGTCCGTGTAGGCCGCGTCCCTCCACTCAAGCGGGTCTATGGCCCTGATGGGCGTGTCTCCGAAGACCGAGACCGGGGTGAAGTGGATCTCCTCCGCCACCGCCGTGACGCCCGGCATCTCCGACACCCGCTCCATGAGTCCCTCGACGTCCTCGCCCTCGAATAGCCACACGGAGGCGTCGGCGCCAACGCTGTGCCTCACGGCCTGCACCATGAAGTCGCTTGTGCTTGCGACGTTCCCCACCACGGAGACGCTGAAGCTCATTATCAGCGCCACCATGAAGGTCGAGGCGGCAACCCTCTTCAGGTTCCTCCCGGAGCTTATGGCCGAGAACCTCGCCGCGTCCCCGGCGACGAGGGACGCCAACTCGCCCAACGCCGTATGGAAGCCGGGCACGAACCTCAAGAACAGCTTGACGAAGCCCCAGAACAGCAGTATCGGGGCGATATAACTGAGCAGGTAATCCGTCCCCCACCACGTGTAGTATAGCAACGTCACTACAAGGTTACCGCTGGTAGGCTCAAACATGTCCACCGTATACCCGAGGAACAGCATCCCCATCTTGTACGCCCCGAGCAGGAAAGCCACCAAGGCTGTTTGCCACTCGCCGACTCCCTCCTCCTCCGTCACATGCTCCCTCAGAGCGTCCACGATGTTGATCCTGGTGGCCTCCTGGGCGGGCCTGTAGACTGCCGTCAAAGCCAGCGCCGTGCTGAAAAGCAAGGTAGCCCCCATTGTCAACGGGCTGACACTGTTCAGTAACTCAAAGAACCCCATCTCGGGGATCACAACTACGAGGACGGCTGCACCAGCCAGAACCCCCGCCACGGCCGCTAAAACGCTCACGATGAGCCCCTCGAATACCAATATGTATAGCACCTGCCTGTGAGTCATACCCCTCGTGAAAAGCAGACCGATCTCCCTACGCCTGAGATTGAAGACCACGTCGGACACCGTCATGCCGAGGTACCAGGCGCAGAAGAAGACCGGGAGAGCCACCAGGACGGTGCTAGTCTTCATCTGGTTGGATAGCTGCGAGACTGTGGTCAAAATCTCCTGCAGGTAGCTTCGTGGGGTGTACATGTACTCTGCGCCCTCCGTATTAATGTCGTCATATATGCCCTGCAGCCTGTTCATCGAGGCTTCTATGTCCCACTGGTTGATCAGCGTCTCCCTGTCAACCATTATCAGCGCCTGAGTCGTCTGGTCGTCAACCGGCCGCCTCATCTCCGCGAAGATGGGGTCAAGAAGCTCCTCTAGGGTGGCCTCGGTCATGAGAATCATATTGTATATTGGTCTCCTGCTCAAGGACTCGCTGCTCTGGATCAGGTCCCTCAGATAGATGTTATACCTGCCCACGCTGATCGTGTAGGTTCTCTCGTCAAGAGCAACGGAGCCGGCTACGGTGTAATTACGATGCTTGAACTCGAACCCCGGCGGGTTATACGGCATATACGTCTCGAACCTAAGGGTAAGCGGGTCGCTGCTCCGTATGAGCGTCGCGTTCGCCGAGGAGGCGTCTATGTAAACGAAGCCGTCCTCCAGAGGCCCCTCGACGGACATTCCCTCATATAGCGAAGAGTCGTCGGGCAGAGCCAGCAAAATGGCCTCGATGGTGCCGTTGATCTCGTGGGACTGTAGCTCCACCCTCCACCTTATGAAGTGGTCTACACGCTCCACGCCTTCTACTTCGCCGAATATCTCATCGATCTCGAAGTAATGTGTCTCGGTGACGTTCTTCTCCGGCGCGCTGCTTATGATATCGATCAACGCGGACTCGAGGGTATGATCGAGTATCGCCACGCCCACAGCGTCCGCCCCCTGGAGTATGCCGCCGAACAGGGTCGCCGCTAGAGCCACGCTGAGGAAAAGCGAAAGGAAGAGTCCTCTCCCCCTCACTATGCGTTTTGCTGCGTAGCGGAACATCTCTTACACATCTTTGAGACTCGTTTAAAAAAATATGCTAAATCCTTCGGGGGTCGCTGAGCTACTGAAAGAACGCTGCTGTCTGATGACAATTTAATTAATGTATATCGTCTAAAAGGAGGTATAATTATTTATACTAACATTTATATCGGCTGCTCTGTCAAGACTTGCAGTGATTTAATGTCGCTGCTTCAGTCTGATAGCGAGATCGGGATGATCCTACAGACGCTTTTCAGCTTCGCGTTCATCATCTACCTCTTCTACGCCCAACGTATCCAAGCCATGACGATGCTACGGCAGATAGAGACGACCCTACGGAAGATAAAGGGTCTCCGCGACGAGGGCAAGACAACATCCATAGAGACAATCAAAGAGATAGGGAAACCCGAGAGGGACCCGACGCCTATGGTGGAGCGTTTCATGGAGCACTTCATGATCGAGCCCATGAGCATGGACCCGGCTGGGGTTGTGGGTAAGCTCGGCAGCATACTCAACGTCCGCGAGTTCACGTTCGAGAAGGAGGTCGAGGCTATGGCGCCCAACGCGGAGCCCTCCGAGAGAAACAACATAGAGAACCTCCTGGAGGCGTCCCTCGCGTTGAACATCTTCTACAAGGTCATACGGCACTATTACCTCCTCGGCAAGAAGACCATGAACATCTACATCATAATGCAGATCCACATGATACTGCCCATGATTCTTCAACAGATCGAGGCCTACAGCTCCGCACTGACAGCGTTCAGGGACGGCATGCCCATCGGCGACAGCGTGGGCCCGTTGGTCGCGGCAAAGCTGCTGAACGGAGCCGAGACGAGGGACGTCGCCAAAGAGATGGTGGCCGGAGAGATAGAGTACGAGGGAAGACGCGTGATAATACTCAAGGCAAAGGGACCAGGCGGAAGCGTCGGCAAGCCCGGGGACGCGATCTCTAACATTCTAAACGAGAACAAGGACAAAGTGACCATGCTCATCACCGTAGACGCAGCCGGGAAGCTCGAAGGAGAGCAGGTCGGCGACATCGCGGAAGGCGTCGGCGCAGCCATCGGAGGCCCAGGCGTAGAGAAGTACAAGATCGAGCAGGCAGCCACCGAGCACGGTATACCGATGTACGCCGTCGCAATAAAGCAGGGAATCGAGCACGTCGTGGCCCCCCTCGTGGAGCCGCTTTTCGAGGCCACCGACAAGGCGGTCTCCAGCGTCAAAGGCCTCATACTCGACTACAGCAAAGAAGGCGAAACCGTGCTAGTAGCCGGAATAGGGAACACCGTGGGGGTTGCCCAGTGAAACGGATGAGCGGCGAAACGCAACCCCTGGCAGGTGGAGCGGCGCAGAACTGGGTCACCCTCGCCGCGATGATAATCGTCGGCGCGTTGGCGCTGGTGAGCCTCTACATGGGGTTCCAATCCTACGGGAACGGGGAGATCGAGATAGCCTTCATGTACATGATCATAGGAACCAGCGGCTTCATAGCCATAGGCTACGCGTTCTTCAGGCCCAAGCCCCCCTCGAAGGACCCCCTGAAGCCAAAGAAGTTCGACGTCATAACGACTCTTGAGTGTCCTCAGTGTAACCTGAAGCGGGTTCGCGCCTTCCAGAGAGGCGACTACATCTTCAAGAACGACGAGCCCTGCACCAGGTGCGATGGAAACATGGTGATAACCAGCATCCACACCCGCAAGGAAGAGAAAAAGAAGTAGCTACGCCGTCGTGACCTCGCAGCCGCCGTCCGTCAATATCACGGAGTGCTCGGCCTGGGCCACCATCGCCCTGCTCCTCTCCACGAGCTGAGGGTAGCTCATTATACACTTCGAGTCGAGGAGCTCGTTGAAGGCAGCGACACCTTCCCGGCCCGGATACCTTCTCAGCACCCACCTGGATGCGAAGGGAAGCGTGCGGTGCTCCTCCTGTATATGCTTCAGCATCATCTTGGCGGTTCCCTTCAAGCTGTGCTTCTTCAGCACCCTGTATATGTTGCTGGGGGCCCCGTCAGTCACCAGGCCGTCCGCGTTGCTGGGCACCGCGAAGGGCTCGATGGCGTAGACGTCGCCTTCCTGTAACAGGTGGTGGTCGCGGCCCGCGACGTTGGGGATGCTGGCGCCTGCGTGAACCACGTACCTCGCCAGCTTGTGGCCTGTTAGGTTACTTATGGGCTTCGCCCCCCTCGCCTTTATCGCCTGTTCTATCGCGATGCCCACGTCGCTTGCTCTGATCCCAGGTCTGATGGTGTTGATGGCGGCGTCCAGACCCGCCTCAGCGGCCTCAACGAGGTAGACCAAGCCCGGCTCAAAGCACGCCGTGGCCGCGGTGTCGGCGATGTAGCCTTCGACATGGACACCCACATCCAGCTTGACTAGGGACCTCTCCGGCACCAATGTGTCGTCGCCGATCGGCGACACATAGTGGGCGGCGACGCTGTTTATGTCAACGTTGGTTGGGAAGGCTATGCCGCCGCCGAGCTCCCTGATCATCGCCTCAGCCCTGTCACATATATCTAGGACCTTGACGCCTGGCTCGATTTCTTGCAGAACCGTTTCTCTAATCTTCGCGGCTATTTCTCCGGCCTTCCTCAAGGCTTCCAGCGGCTTCATGGCATCTCCTATGATTCGCTTATGTAAGAAAAAGGGTTGCCTTTGCGACTACTTCACCACGAGTATGGGCTTCGTGCACGACTCTACGACTCTGCGGCTCGTGCTCCCTAGTATCCAGCCCGTGATCCCGCCGATACCCCTGCTCCCGATGACTATGAGGTCGATGTTTTCCTCCTCCGCCTCCTCCACGATTATGGCCGAGGGCCTGCCCTCCATGAGCTTGGTGGCCACCACGAGGTCGGGGAAAGCCTCCTCGATGTCCTCCTCCGCCTCCCTGAGGCTGCCCGCGTATATCTCCTTCATCTTTTCCTGGTACTCGCTCATATCCTGGGCGGCCGTTATCGGGGCGGCTCCGAACCCCTCGTCCGGGAACACGGGCATCATCACCCGCGGGACCACGGAGAGTATCACCAGCTCAGACTTCCACTTGTCCGCGATGCTCACCGCGTGGTCTAAGGCATGCTTCGACGGCTCCGAGCCGTCGAACGCCACGAGAATTTTCCTATACATTTACATCGATCTGGTCTTGATCTTTACAGCATATAAACTACCGGATCGGTGCAGGAAACCTAGGGGCAGGGGTTAGCTGGCCTTGCCCAGCGTCTGAAGGTGGCTCAGAGGCCCGTAGCGCTTCACTATGTTGGTCCACTCCTCCTCGTCGTAGAAGCTACACAGCCCCTTACCGAAGGACTTGGCCACCTCCAGGCAGAATCTGGCCGCTACCTCAATGTCGGTGGGGTGGCTGGCGCCCGTGCCGCACCCCGGCACAGGTACCTCGGTGGTTATCGCTACTCCGACGACTGGTTTATCCGTCGCCGTGGTGGGCTGCATGATGCTGTTTATGTGGTCCAAGCCGTTGCCGTAAGGCGTTATGTCCTGGGTTGTTATGGGGCACACACGGGGAGGCCGCCCCGTGACCGTCTCCATTATGTCCAAGAGGCTGTCGCTAACCTTGAGAACCCAGCCCTCCTTGGCTGTAGGCGTGACGGCGAAGCCCCGGAAATTGGCGACCTTGTTCCCCTTGGTGGTGTCTATACTGAGCAGGGCGTCCATCTCGGCGTCGATCTCGTGCCTGTTCATGGTAGCTATGTCCACGGGGCTGCCCATGAAAGGCACCGGCTCGTGAGGCTGAGTGGGAGCGTCAGGGCAAACGTGGGTGGCCACTATGACGTCGCCGGGCAGTCTGTCGCCTTTGGCTTGCATGTCGGCCAGCTTAAGCGCCACCGACAAGGCGGTCACCGCGCCGTCGGCGTCGGAAACGAGGCCGATGCGCTCTGGCCGGGCACCTACGCCGCCTAGGCGCCCCACCACCCCCAGCGTGGGGGCGTCTCCCCCCGAAGCCTTCCCCTCCTTCCCTGGGACCCTGATCTTTACGAAGTCTGTGGACCCCTTCTCTCCATGAATCGTCTCTACCTCGATCTCGTCTAGCCCCCTTCCCCGTAGATACTGCTCCACGGCCTGCCCGTCTACGGTGGCGCTGTCTAGGAGATCCATGATCTCGATGACTTGTTTCAGCATGGTATAAGCATGGCTAGACTCCATCTAAAAGGTTCTCTAAGTTTAGCCATGAGTAACAGTATTCTTATATCAGCTTTCTGCATCGCCTGAACCCGTGGACGCGGCTCAAGGGTTCTCCGAGCTGGAGGAGATGGAGCTAAAGGAGCGCATGAAGATACTTAAAGACCAGGAGAAGACACTGAGGAATGAGCGCCAATACCTCGAATCCCGACTCAGGAACCTGATTCTCGTCCGGTACGCTGAGCTCATGAAGAAGTACGGAGACAGAGACGATGAGAGGGAATCAGGTTAAAAGCCTGGCTGGGGCTGCTCCGCCCTGACGATGAGGCTGAACCTGTAGTAGTCGTAGCGGTGGACTTTGACCTCGTTCGCCTTCCCTTCGCTGTATGGCCCGGCGGTTCCTTCCCGGATGCTCACAGCCGCCTTGTGGCACTCTCTGATGAGTCTCTTCTCCACTCGGGGCTCGTTGTGGCTGGGCATGACCCAGTCGTAGTGGGGTAGAAGCGCCGCCATCTTGGAGAAGCTGTCTATGAACTGGTCTAAGCTGGTGGTGGGAGAGTAGACGTATATCGGTGCTGGGTAGAAGGTGTCGCCTGTCCAGAAGATACGGTTCGCCCGGTCGAGGATGCAGACGCTGTCTGGGCTGTGACCCGGCGTGTGCATTATCTCAAGTTCTCTGCCGCCGAGGCCCAAGACGTCGCCGTCTCTCAGCCACCGGGTGACGCTGAAGGGATGTATCCTCCAGTGGTCCCTGTCAAAGTAGGTTGGGAACGGCTTCCAAACCATGTCGCCGTCAAGGTAGTGGCCCATCTGCTCTCTGGATCTGCCCTTCTTCGCGTTCTCTCTGCTGAACTCCGAGTCGTAGACCGCTACCTCGTTGAACTGGTGGTTCCCGCCGATGTGGTCACCGTGGGTGTGGGTGTTGACCACTGTCACAGGCAGCTCCGTGAGCCCGTCCACGAGGGCCTTAATGTCGCCTATGCCGTTGCCCGTGTCAATGAGGGCCGCCCGTTCTTCGCCGAGGACCAGGTAGCTGATGACCTCCTCGAACTGGCCATCCTCGTATATCGCGTAAACCGTATCCGTCAGCCTATATACCTCGAACCAGCCGTCGGGCTGGTCCAGCTTCTCGTAGCCACTCCAAGCCGGGCGCGGGAGCTTCTCGTACCACTTCTCAGGGACGATTATCTCTCCCTCCGTGTCGTAAGAGTAAGCCATTTCAAGACATCAGCGGGACCCGCCGAGATAAGCGTTATCACGGCTAAGGGACAGCGGACAAGCTTACCCGGTCACAGAGACCATAAGTCTCGTCTCTTTTCCTCTTCACGTGGATGAGTGTCACCGTGATCCATCCCTCGCTGAACAGGTCAGGGGGGGCAGAGAAGATGTGCCTCGAAGCGATCGGCGCCCTGAAGGAGAGCGGATACTCCGTGGTCCTCTACACGCTGGACGAGCCCCAGTGGCCGCTCATAGAGGGAAACTGGGGAGATGCGACGAGGCCCGACACGGAGTACTTTCTTCAAGAAGGAGCTTTGAAGCCTTCAGGCTTAGTAAGCTGGATCAGGTGCTCAGTCCTCTACCTCTGGCTGCTCTACTATGCCCAGACCGAAGACTCTTTGACCTTCAACAACTACGGGGAGGTGTACCCCTTCATCAGCGACGTCTCGTACATACACAGCCAGCCACTGGCTTCCGTGGACGGAAACCCCTACAGGGTCCCACTATGGGAGATCATAGGCGAAGCCTACATGCACCTGCAGGACAAACTGCTTGAACGACACCTATCGCCCGTCCTAGTCACAAACTCCACCTACAACGCACGCCAAATCCGCAAAGTATTCGGGTTGAAGCCGACGGTTCTCCACCCCTCAATAGAGCCCATACCCTACAGGTATGAGCCCAAGAACGGTAGGGTTTTAACAGTCTGCAGGTTGACGCCCGAGAAGAACCTGCAGGTGATAAATGAGGTGCTTCGGCACCTCCGAGGAGTCAGGTTTAGCGTAGCCGGTCGCACCACAGTTCAGTCCTCCGGGGTTATGTCCAGTCTGCGCAGCAGGTACGTCGATCTGTACCCAAACCCCCGGCGTAACGAGATCATCGGTCTCATGAAGGAGTCGTCTGTCTACCTCTCTACGCAGCCCAACGAGGCGTTTGGGATAGCCGTGTTGGAGGCTATGAGCGCAGGCTGCGTCCCGGTTGTCTACCGGGATGGGGGACCGTGGCACGACATACTCGGAGCAGAGGAAGACGTATCGGGATACAGCTACACGACGAGCGAGGAAGCCGCCGAGCGCATAGCCGACGTGTTGTCAGACGACGGGTTACGGGAACGGTTGAGAATGAACGCGGTGAGGCGTTCCAAGTATTTCACGAAAGAAAGGTTCTATGACGGGCTTCTCGGAATCATGGAGGAGGCTGAGCACGCTAAGATGCAAGGAGGCCGGCTGCTGGACGCCTACCATACTCTGTCTAGACTGAGGGCCCGCTTTGATAGCATATTGTATGAACTGGATGTTCAACGCTAGTAATATAGAGGACTAATTTTCTATGTTTAATTTCATGGAACACGAGATAAATGGATATTTCGGGGAGAATGCCGATACAGATTTTTTAGCTAGAATCTATTACAAATAGGTCTAATTCCAACCTCGTCGTAGATACAGCCAATATAGATATTTAGGGTAAGTATCACCTTGGCGTAAACAGTGCTATAGGCCTGCCAGCTCATCCCCACTCGTTAAAGGATATTAACGTTGAAAAGAATGTGGTTTAAAAATAGTGTGTATCCGGGAGATTACTCGTCTTCGTCCCAGTCTTCGTCTTCGTCCCAGTCTTCGTCTTCGTCGTACTCCTCGTCGTCGTCAAGGCAGTAGATGCAGAGTTTCTCGTCGGGTTCTCCACAGTCGATGCAGAACTTTTCTCCGCACATCTTGCACTTGGTGACGTGGTCGACTTCCTCTCCACAGATTGCGCATATAGGCATCCTTACATCACTCCGTTTAGCCTCAACAGGCATATTGCAGAGAAAATAAGTGGCAATTAACGGCTTCTTAAAATTAAACAGGGAAAAATGGGGTCGCTTCTTCAGCTTTTTTATAGTTTACGTGTAATTTGTTTATATGTATATGTCTTTATTAATTCAATATATAGAATTACCCATATAGATTAAATTTTAAATTGTAAAAGTATATGAATTGATTTTTTCCTGAATTTATTTGTTTAAATAATCTATTTCAGCGACCTTATCAGGTTGGGTGTGCTAAGGTCAATCCCTTCATCCGTAAACGCTGTGTACACTGCATCCCGGACCTTTGAGTCAAGCTCTATGGTTCGTCTCGTGTCGGAGATGAAGTAGAACAACGTGTACTCCATCGCGAAGTTGCCGAGGTCCGTGACCCAGACATATGGCTCGGGTGCCTCGGCTAGCCCCTCCACCGTGGCGACGGCGGAGAGGAGTATCTCTTTGACGCGTTTGGGGTCCACGCTGTATTCCATCGTCAAGACGCAGCGGCGCCTTATGTAGTCATAGACGCTCTGGTTCTCGATGACGGTGTCCAGCAGCATCTGGTTCGGGACGGAGATCACTATGTTATCTAGGGTCCTCATCCTTGTGTAGATGAGGTCAACGTCCTCTACCTCGACGAACCTGTCCTGGAAGACGAGGCGGTCCCTGATCTTGAAGGGGCGGCTCACCATGATTATTATGCCGGCTATGGCGTTTCCTATGGTGTTCATGGACGCGAACCCAATAATGGTGCCGCCGGCGAGGACCCATAGCCCCACGAAGAAGTCCACCTTGACGCCAAGCAGGTTGAAGACCACCACGAAGCCGATGATGTAGGCTGTCCACTTGATCATTCTCTTGAGCAGGAAAGCCGAGTTGACGTCAAGCAGGTCGTTCTTTCTTAGCCGGATTATCTCGTGAGCAAGCACGCGGTGCACGATTATGAGTAGCACCAGCGAGACCATTGACAGGATTATGGAAGCCGTGTTCTCGTTTACCCAGGTGTATACTGACGTGAAGTAGGCTAGAGCCTCAGAGACCATCAATACAAGACAAGGGTTTTACCAGATATATCGTTATCCTGAACCGCCGCTGATCAGATTTTGATCACTTTTTCCCAGATCGCCTATATCAGGTGATCACCCCATTGTATATTCGTGAAACAACGTGAGTGAACGTAGAAGAAGACACAACGACTTCGTTGAGAGTCCCGAGGACGTCGCCGAGATATTGGACATGGTGAGCGAAAAGGTGCCTAAGATGATCAGGGGCATCGTCGACTCGTTCTTCAGCCCGGAGGCTGCGCAGAACATGGCGAAGAGCATCGCCGACTTCAGGAAGACTCTCATCGAGAACGGCATTCCCGAGGAGGAGGCCATGGCCATGAC
>CAZGZR010000080.1:0-12502 GCA_964529745.1 uncultured Candidatus Bathyarchaeia archaeon | reverse complement strand
GAGGACTAACCCATCTTCATTATGCACAGCCGCCCCTCCCTTTATTTACCCGTGGACCCCAAACGGGGTTGAACGGGTGGGTGATGTATTGAACTACGACGAGGCCCTGGACTGGCTGTACAACGTCAGGAGGTTCGGCCCCCAGCGTACGCTGGGGCCCACACGCCACTTGCTGGGGCTATTGGGGAACCCGCAGGAAGGCTTCAACTCCATCCACGTGGGGGGCAGCAACGGCAAGGGCTCCACCTCCGCCATGACCGCGTCCATCCTGGACGCAGCCGGCTACAAGGTGGGACTCTTCACGTCTCCCCACCTGGAGGACTTCAGGGAGCGCGTCAGGGTGGACGGCGAGTTGATATCGAGGGAGGACGTGGCCAGGATCCTCTCCGCGATCAGGCCGCTCTTCGAGGATATGCTGGAAAGGTCCATGCCCCTCAGGTTCTTCGACATAGTCACGGCCATGGCGTTCCAGTACTTCCGTGAGGCGGGCGTCGAGTACGCTGTCCTCGAGGTGGGCCTCGGCGGTAGGCTGGACGCCACAAACGTCGTCGATCCCCTGGTCTCTGTGATCACCAACATCGGGTACGAGCACACCAACATCCTGGGGGATACGCTGGTGGAGATCGCAGGCGAGAAGGCGGGCATCATCAAGCCGGGCAGGGTGCTTGTGACGGCCACCAGGGACAGCGAGGTCTTCCGGGTCTTCAAGGAGAGGGCGGAGGAGCTGGCCGCCGAGGTGGTCCACGTGGGCTACGACACCTCCTACACGAGGACGGGCTCCAGCCTAGCGGGGCAGACCTTCGACCTCCACAGCCTCAACGAGTACACGGGCCTCTACGTGCCGCTGCTAGGCGAGCACCAGCTGCTCAACGCCTCCACGGCCGTGGCCGCCGTCGAGTGCCTCGGCAGGTACGGCGTCACGGTGCCCGGCGAAGCCATCCGACGCGGCCTCGCCAACGTAGAGTGGCCCGCCCGGCTCGAGATCGTGATGGAGAGGCCCCTGGTGGTGCTGGACTGCGCCAAGGACGCCGAGGCAACGGAGGCCGTGAGGAAGAGCATCATGGAAGACGTGAAGCCCCGGCGCGTAGTCGCGGTGGTGAGCATGTCCTCGGACAAGAAGATACCGGGTATGATAGACAGCGTGGCCGCGGTGGCCGAGAGGTTCATAATAACCACCCACAGCGTCATGGGCCGCGCCGCCGACCCGAGGAGAATCGCGGCCGAGGTGGAGCGAAACGGCAGGCCCTACGAGATAATAGAGGACGAGGAGGCGGCGTTCAGTAGGGCGCTGGAGCTCGCCGGCGACGAGGACATGGTCTTGGTCATAGGCTCCGTGTTCCTGGCCGGGTCGGCGCGGGCCTTCTTCAGGGAGGCTGCCCGGAGAGCAGCCTAGCCGCCTTCACGGACTCGCTGCTTATCCTCCGCCTCATCATCTCGACGTTATCCGTCAGGGTTCGACGCGCGTCTTCGCGTTCTTCATGGACTCGGTCCACGCTATCGCTCAGGGCGTCCAGGCCGTCCTCGGCGTGGCATAGGTACCGGCTGGCCCCGGCGAGCTCCATGAAGCCGTCGATCTTAACGTCGTACCCGACACTGGCCACGGGGGTCCCGGCGAGCCCCGCCAGCACGAGCGAGTGGAGGCGCAGCCCCACCACCAGCGACGCCTCGGCGGCCAGCTTGAGGGCCGCCTCCGGCGAGGCGGGTCTGGGCATCGTCTCGGCTTCCCCGCTCCTCATGAGGTTCAGCACCCTCGTTATCTCATTCCTGTCGTCGTCGGGGGCCACAGTGTGGTAGGGCGTGAACCGCACCGCGTAGCCCATGGAGACGAGGCGGTCTGCGGCCCTGGCCACCATATGCCTCACCCTGTTGATCTCGGACGGGGACAGGGGCTGGTGGTAGCTCCTCCTGTGGTCGAGCGACAGGTGCCTCGGGCATATCAGAGCCAGGGGCTCCCGGGGCTCCTCGGCCGTCGCCCTCTCCATGTGGAGGGCGCTGTCCCCGGTGACCACTATGGGTGTGCTGGTGAGTCGGGATAGTACGGCGCGTGACGGGGCGTCCCTCGTGGATATTAGCTTGGCGCCCCTGAGGAGCAGCCGGGTGACCTCCCGGCCCTTGAACGACGGCAGGGGCTTGGCTCCGACGCCGAAGAACACCAGGGGCTTGCCCCTGATGGCGGGGAGGGCCATGTGTATGGCCCTACTGAGGTGGCCGTAGTCGTAGATGGGGGTGCCGCCGGAGACTATGCAGCCGTCGGCCTCGTCGAAGACCCGGAGGTACTCCTCCCTGTTCCTGACGAGGCTGCGTGGGCTCTGGAGCCTCACGGACTCGACGCCGCACACCTTCTCCGTGTACTCGGGGTCGGTGGAGAGGGCAACCAGTTCCACGCCCGGCATCGAGGCGCGTAGGACGTTGCGGAGGCCGATTAGGATGGCTTCGTCGCCGAGGTTTCTGGAGCCGAACCAGCCGCCGAACACCACCAGCCGCAAGCCTAGACCCCGCTTGACTCGTATATCTCGGCGTGGCGGTCCACTACCTTCCCGGCCTCGTGGACCTCCGTGGCGTGGCGTCGCCCCCTTTGCCCCTTCCCCAGCCTATCTTCGTCCGTGAGGAGCCTGTTCAGCGCGGCTGAGTAGTCGCCGTCCTCGGCGACGTAGCCGTAGTCCGACGTCAGCCCGTCGGGGTCTTCGCCGCTGATTATGGGGGTCCCGTGGGCCAGGGCTTCGAGGAAGCTGACGGGGAGGGCCTCTCGTATGCTGGTGTTCACCAGCGCCCAGCTCATCCCAAGTATCCTGGACTTCTCGGCCTCGGAGACGAAGCCCGTCAACTGGAGGTTGGGTATGCCGTGGTACATCTCCCGTAGCTCCCGGTCCCGAGCCTCGTCGTGGCTGCGCCCCATGGCGATGAACCGGACCTCCGGGTGCCCCCGGGCTAGCTCTAGGAACAGCTTCACCCTCTTCTGGGGGTCCCAGCGGGCGAGGAAGCAGACCGTGGGCCATGGGTTCTTCTTGGCGGGCTCCGCCGGTATGGGCACCGGGTTGGGCAGGAATCCGGGGAGTTTCTTGAAGCCGTAGTAGTTTCTGGTCTTCTCGGCGAGGAACCGTGCCTGCGTGTAGAGGGCGTCGGCGCGTCTGCACGCGGCCGAGAGCATATGCTTCTCCAGCCTCACCCTTGCGCCGTGCAGCGGGCCCCTGTACCTGGGCTCCACCTCTGCTATCCTCTCCCACTCGCGTGCGTCGTAGGGGTCCTGGAACGTGATCAGGTGGCGTTTTTCGGGGGCGGCCCTCTGGGCGACGTATGTGTTCAGGCTCACGGCCTCGCTATGGTAGACGTCGGCGTCTACCTCCTTGATTAGGTCGATGTAGCCGCGTCTGGAGGCCAGGGTCCCCGCGGGCCACGGGAGCCATGTGCACGGATCGTAGCTGAGCACCTTCACGCCGTTCACACTCTCAGCGGGGGCCTGGCCTTTTCTTCTTGGTGTCACCACGTAGACGTCGAAGCCCCTATGGGCCAGCCCCTCGCTCAGGGTCTTGGTGACGTACCCGAAGCCGCCGTGTACCCCCAGCCCGAAGTACTCCGGCGAGACGTAGCAGACCCTCAACCCTATCAGTGAGTTTCTAGTAAACCTAAAATATTTGAGTCTATAGATAGGGTTAGTTGGCTGTCCGCCTGCGGGGGGTTTGAGGGTGATGCCGGGGGCCAGCCTCGTGGTGCCGGTGCACAACGAGGCGGGGCTTCTCAGGGTCAACGCGTCAGTTCTCAGCGAGTACCTCGCCCGGCACTTCAAGAGTTACGAGATAATCCTCGTGGAGAACGGCAGCGTGGACGACACCGGCGCAGTGGCTCACCGGCTCAGGGAAACGGTGGACGGGGTCAGGGTCGTGGAGCTGGAGGAGGCGTGCCTGGGCGAGGCCCTCAAGGCGGGGGTGCGTTCCGCTGCCCACGACAGGGTGGTCTACTTCCCCATCGACCTCTCCGTGGACCTAGGGTTCATACCCGAGAGCGTGAGGCTGCTGGACGAGTACAGCCTCGTGGTGGGCTCCAAGCGGCTCAACGGGGGCCTGGACCATCGGCCTGCTCTTAGAAGGGTTCTAAGCGTGGGCTACCACTGGCTGGTGAGGAGGCTGCTTCACACCAGCCTCACCGACACCACGTGCGTCAAGGCTTACAGGAGAGGTTGCTTCCTGGACCTGGCGGCGCTGGTTCCGTCGCGCAGCCAGGTGTTCGAGACCGAGCTGGTGGTGGAGGCAAGGAGGCGGGGTTACTCCGTGAAGGAGGTGCCCGTGGAGGTGGACGACAGGCGCCCCAGCCGTCAGCCTCTCGGCGTCAAGATTAGCCTCAAGCTCCGGGACCTCCTCTCCGCGCGCCTCGACGCGGTGGCCCTGGTGCTTGGCTGCGCGGCTCTCGTCGCGGGGCTGGTCTCGCTGGCGTGGCTGTCCTTGAGCAAGGTCCTGTCGGGCAGCCCCGGGTTCGTGAACCCCTACTCGTACCTCCTCTCCACGCTGCTGGTCACCTCCGGGTTTCAGATGGCCATGTTCGGGCTCCTCGCCAACCTGATCCTCCAGATGAGGAGGTCGGTGGAGCAGAGGGAAACCGGTGGCGCCGAGGGGGACGCGGATCAGGATAACTGATATATCCTGGCCCCATATGCTGCACTGTATGTACGAAGGCGTCGTGGATTACCTCCGGCTCAACTACATGAGGTTCGTCTGGGCCGTCGTCACGATCGTGCTGGTCTACGTGGCCTACCGCGTGTTATCCGGTTTCATAAAGAGGAGAGGCCAGCAGATGGAGCTTGAGCCCCACGTCCGGAATATCATCAGGCTGCTGCTCAGGGTCGTAGCCATAGCTGTGGCCATCACCACCGTGTTCAACATCTTCGAGCTGCCCACGGACTTGTTCCTCGGCAGCTCGGCCCTCATAGGCGCCGCCCTGGGCTTCGGCTCCAGCCAGACCATCAACAACATAGTGGCCGGGTTCTACGTCCTCCTCACCCAGCCCTTCAAGGTCAAGGACTACGTCAGGATCGCCGACCTGGAGGGCCAGGTGGAGGAGATTAGCATCAACTACACGAGCCTGTATACGCCGACGTTCAACCTCCTCAAGGTGCCCAACACCCAGGTCATGAACAGCAAGATACTGAACATGACCCACGAGGGCAACATCAAGTACACCTTCAAGGTGAACTTCGGCCACGAGCTGACCGAGAAACAGGTCATGGACATGGTCCTCAAGCCGGCCATCGAGGACTTCCACGTGAACTGCGGGGACGGCGGGTTCAGGTGCCCCGAGGCCTACATGGACACCGTGGACCGGCTGGGCAAGACCTACATGATAAGGCTCTTCATCCCGAAGGGTGAGGCCAAGACCCTGTACACGATGCAGCCTGAGCTCACCCGCCTCATAATGGGCAGGTTCGACGAGGTAAGGGCCGCTCCAAAGTAGCTCCTCGAAAATTTCAAATCCCCTACGACGTAACGTAAACGAAGCGTTCTGGTGAATAGATTGGTTGAACCCATATGGATTGCGCGGGACCCCTCCTCCTGCTCGGGGTGTAGACGCTGTGAGCTTGCCTGTAGCCTGTACCACGAGGGGTGGATGTGGCCCGAGGCTTCGAGGGTGCGTGTGTTCATGCCTTTCCCGGGGCTGGAGGTGCCGCACCTCTGCTCCCAGTGCATGGACTACCCCTGCATTGGGTCGTGCCCCGTGGAGGCGCTGAGCACCGACCCCGACTACGGTGCTGTCATCGTGGACCGTGAGACGTGTATAAGCTGCGGCAAGTGCATCGAGGCGTGCCCCGGCTCCGTGCCTTTCCTGCATCCCGAGGACAACAAGGCGACCATCTGTGACTTATGTGGCGGCGAGCCTAGGTGCGTCGAGGTCTGCACCGAGGCTGGTTATAATGCCCTGACCATCGTGAACGAGGGGCCGAACGTCAACAGGAAGCTGTACAGCAGGAACCCCGTGGAGACTGCCCGGGACTTGGCGGTGAAGTTCTTCGGCGAGAAGGGGCTGGAGGTCATAGAATGACTCCCGGTGGATACGCGGGCAAGTGGCTGGACGTGAACCTCACCAAAGGCAGGGTCGAGGAGTTCACCTTCCCCTACGAGACCCTTGAAAAGTACTTCGGCGGCAGAGGCATCGCCACCAAGATACTGTGGGACCGCGTCGGAGAGAAGTGGAGCGAGCTCGACGGCCATGCCCCGGAGAACCCCCTCATCTTCGCCACGGGCCCCATGACGGGCATCTACCCCGGGGCCCGCATCTGCGTCAGCGGCAAGAGCCCCGTCAGCAACGGCGTCGTGGGCTCTACGGCCGCCACCGAGACCGCGGTGGAGCTAAGGACCGCGGGCTACGACGGCATCGTCTTCACCGGGAAATCAGACAAACCCGTTTACTTCCTGGTAACGGACGACGGCGGCGAGATCAGGGACGCGAGTCACCTCTGGGGCCTGGACTGCGAAGAGACGCTCATCAAGCTCAACAAGGAGGTCACCGAGGAGCTGGCCCAGAGGAAGCCCAACGTTGGTCTCTGGAAGGAGCCGGGCACCATGTACATAGGCCCCGCCGGCGAGAACCTGGTGAGGAACTCGGCCGTCTGCACAAAGGTATGCCATGCCGCCGGCTACGGAGGCTACGGCAGCGTCATGGGCAGCAAGAACCTGAAGGCCGTCGCCGCCAAGGGCAGGGGAAGCCTCCCCGAGGTGGACGCCCCCGAGGCCTGCTACCTCCTGTGGAGGAAGGCCCACGAGGGCTGCATGGGCTTCACGACCTTCAGACGCTGGGGCACCGGCTACCTGGGGTACAGCGTCGGCGCCGACACCAGCTCGGAGCCCATCCGGAACTGGCAGGAGGAGTGGCACGACGAGAAGAGCATGGGTGTCCCCAACTATATGGATCGTTTCTGGGTCAAGACCAAGTGGGCGGACTTCAACTGTACGACGAACTGCATGAAGGTAAGCTGCGTAAAAGCCGGGAAGTGGAGGGGCGACATCACGGACATGCCCGACTACGAGCTCCAAGCCTACTGCGGCACCAACCTGGGCATATTTGACGCGAGCGACAACGTCCACATCGCGACCCTCATGGACAAGCTGGGCCACAGCGGCATCAACGGGCCCAACACCCTGGGGTACGCCGCCGAGCTCTACCAGCGCGGCATACTCACCGAGGACGACATAGGATTCAGGCTTGAGTGGGGCGACACGGAGGCGTTCGACAGGCTCGCCCACATGATGGCTTACAGGGAGGGCATAGGCGACGTCCTCGCCGAGGGCACGTACAGGGCCGCCCTGAAGATCGCGGAGATGAAGGGCCTGAAGCCGAAGGAGCTGCTCAAGTACGCGGTGCAGGTGAAGGGCATCGAGGTGGGGGCCCACGGCACCCGCAGCGACAAGGATTATACGCACGACATGTGCTACGCCGCCAGCGTGCAGGGAGGCGACCACACCAGCACAGCGGAGGATGGGTACAGCGACATGAGCGGAGCCGTGTTCCAGGACTCGGCCGTGTTCTGCATGTTCACGGCGAGGGGCCCCAGCCAGGAGCTAATATTCGACTTCGCCAAGGCCATCACGGGGTTCCCTATCACCGTCGAGAGCTGGAGGAGGGAGACTGGCCCAAGGATCGTGACGCTGCAGAAGGCGTTGCTCCTCATGGGCGGCCCAGACGTAATCTGGGAGCCCTTGAAGGACGACGTCAACCCGCCGCGGTTCTACGAGCCCCTGCCCAGCGGCCCCTACAAGGGGCAGACGACGGACAGGGAGCTGGTGGACACGCGCATCCAGGCGTACTTCGAGACCCTGGGCTGGGACGAGCGGGGCATCCCAACCAGGGAGACCCTGGACAGGCTCGGGCTGTCGGGCGTCGATCCCTTGATGGAGAGGTTCCGTAGCTAGCTTTTTACTTCTCTTCCCACCATCAAATACGATATGCATGTTTATGCAATTCGTATTTGGGTCACGTTTTACGAATCTTTTTATTCGGCACTATAGGACATATGCATATACTTCTGGTGAAAACATTGGTTGAACCTATATGGATTGCGCGGGACCCCTCCTCCTGCTCGGGGTGCAGACGCTGCGAGCTCGCATGCAGCCTGTACCATGAGGGGTGGATGTGGCCCGAGGCTTCAAGAGTCAGAGTGTTCATGCCCTTCCCCGGCGTCGAGGTGCCGCATCTCTGCTCCCAGTGCATGGACTACCCCTGCATCGAGTCGTGCCCCGTTGACGCGCTGAGCACAGACCCCGACTACGGCGCGGTCATCGTTGATCGTGAGACGTGTATAAGCTGCGGCAAGTGCATCGAGGCGTGCCCCGGCTCAGTGCCCTACCTGCACCCAGGCGACAACAAGGCGACGATCTGCGACCTGTGCAGCGGCGAGCCCAGGTGCGTCGAGGTATGCACCGAGGCGGGCTACAACGCCCTGACCATCGTGAACGAGGGCCCCAACATCAACAGGAAGCTGTACAGCAGAAACCCGGTTGACACCGCCCGGGACCTCGCGGTGAAGTTCTTCGGCGAGAAAGGCGAGGAGGTCATAGAATGACCCCCGGCGGATACGCGGGCAAGTGGCTGGACGTAGACCTCACCAAGGACAAGATCAAGGAGGTCGAGTACAGCGACAAGATCCTTGAGCAGTACTTCGGCGGCAGGGGACTGGCGGCAAAGGTGCTGTGGGACAAGGTCGGCGACAAGTACCCTGGCCTGGACCCCCTGGCCCCCGAGTCACCGTTTATGGTGTTCACGGGCCCCATGACGGGCATCTACCCCGGCAGCAGGATATGCGTCAGCGGCAAGAGCCCCGTGAGCATGGGCACCGTGGGCAGCACGGCCGCCACGGAGTTCGCCAACGAGATCAGGCAGGCGGGCTACGACGGAGTCACCTTCACCGGCAAGGCCGAGAAGCCGGTCTACCTGCTGATAACCGACGACGGCGCCGAGATAATGGACGCTGGTCACCTCTGGGGGCTGGACTGCGAGAAGACCATCATCAAGCTGAACAAGGAGGTCACCGAGGAGCTCTCCAAACGGAAGCCCCTCGTGGGCCTATGGAAGGAGCCCGGCATGATCTACGTCGGCCCCGCCGGCGAGAACCTTGTCAGGAACTCCGCCGTCTGCACCAAGATATGCCACGCATGCGGCTACGGCGGCTACGGCAGCCTCATGGGCAGCAAGAACCTCAAGGCGGTGGTCGCCAAGGGCCGAGGGAGCCTACCTAAGGTTGACGCCCCCGAGGCGGTGGAGCTGCTCTGGAGGAGGACCCACGAGTATCTCATGTCCAAGACGGCGTTCAGGCGCAACGGCACCGGCTACGCGGGATACAGCGTGGGCGCCGAGACGAGCTCGGAGCCCATCAGGAACTGGCAGGAGGAGTGGCACGACGAGAAGGGCTACGGCGGCCCCATGTTCGAGAACAGGTTCTGGGTCAAGAAGAAGTGGGCCGACTTCAACTGCACGCAGAACTGCATGAAGGTAAGCTGCATCAAGACGGGCAAGTGGAAGGGAGACATCACCGACATGCCCGACTACGAGCTCCAGGCCTACTGCGGCACCAACTTCGGCATCTACGACCCCGAGGCCAACATACACCTCAGCGCCCTGGCCGACCAGCTGGGCCACAGCGGCATCAACGGACCCAACACGGCCGCCTACGGCGTGGAGCTCCACCAGCGCGGCATCCTCAAGGACAGCGACTTCGGCTTCAAGCCCAAGTGGGGCGACCCCGACACCTTCGACAGGATACTCAGGATGATGGTCAGCCGCGAGAAGATCGGCGACGTCCTCGCCGAGGGCACCTACAGGGCGGCATTGAAGATCGCGGAGATGAAGGGCCTGAAGCCCGAGGAGACGCTCAAGTACGCTGTGCACGTCAAGGGCATCGAGATAGGCGCCCACGGCACCCGCAGCGACGCCGACTACACCCACGACATCAGCTACGCCGCCAACGTCCAGGGAGGCGACCACACCAGCACGGCCGTGGACGGCTACAACGACATGAGCGGAGCCGTTTTCACCGACAGCGCCGTGTTCTGCAACTTCACCTACTACGGCGTACCCCAGAGCCTGGTGTTCGACTTCGCCAAGGCCATCACAGGGTTCCCCATAACCCTGCACAGCTGGCGGAGCGAGACCGGCCCCAGGATAGTCACCCTGCAGAGGGTGTTCCTCATGATGGGGGGACCAGACCTGGAGTGGAAGCCCGTCGAGGACGACGACAACCCGCCCAGGTTCTACGAGCCCCTGCCCAGCGGACCCTACAAGGGCAAGACCACCGACAAGGAGCTGGTGGACACCAAGCTGCAGACCTACTTCGATACCCTGGGCTGGGACGAGCGGGGCATCCCCACCAAGGAGACCCTGAAGAAGCTCGACCTGGGCTTCCTGGAGAAGAGCGTGGCCAAGCTCCGCTAGAACCCTTTTCTTCACCAAAACTTTCTTTTCTCCATCCATCAAGATGCATCCATGAGTTCTATCTGGATAGTCAGGGACTACGAGAACTGCTCGGGCTGCCGCAGGTGCGAGCTGGCCTGCAGCATGCACCACGAGGGGTGGATGTGGCCCGAGGCCTCAAGGATACGCGTCTTCATGCCCTTCCCCGGCGTCGAGGTGCCTCACCTCTGCGCCCAGTGCGACGACTACCCCTGCGTGGAGAGTTGCCCGGTGGACGCCCTCTCCATCGACGGCGGAACCACCGCCGTCATCGTGGACAGCGAAGCCTGCACCGGCTGCGGAGCCTGCGTGGAGGCCTGCCCGGGCACCGTCCCCTACCTGCATCCAAGGGACAGGAAGGCCACCATCTGCGACCTCTGCGGCGGGGACCCCGAGTGCGTCGAGGTCTGCCAGGAAGCCGGGTACAACGCCCTGAGGCTGGTCCACGAGGGGATGAGCGGCCACCGGAAGCTCTCCGCCCGCAACCCGGTAAACGTAGCCAAGGACCTCGCGGTGAAGTTCTTCGGCGAGAAAGGCGAGGAGGTGATCGCTTGACGTCCAGGGGCTACGCGGGCAAGTACCTCGACGTCGATCTTACCCGTGCCAGGATCAGCGACGTGACTTACCCGGAGGAGGCCCTTGAGCAGTACTTCGGCGGCAGAGGGCTAGGCGCCAAGATACTGTGGGACCGCATCGGCGAGAGGTGGAGCGAGGTGGACCCCCTGGGCCCCGAGAACGTGTTCATCGCCCTCACCGGCCCAATGACGGGCATATATCCTGGCGGCAGGGTATGCTGCACCGGGAAGAGCCCCGTCAGCAACGGCACCGTGGGCAGCACCGCCAGCACCGAGTTCGCCCACGAGCTCAGGACCGCCGGCTACGACGGCGTCATGGTTTCCGGCAGAGCGGACGAACCGGTATACATAATGGTGACCGACGACGGCGGCGAGATCAGGGATGCGGGCCACCTCTGGGGCGCCATGGGCGAGGAGACCCTCCGGACCCTAAACAAGGAGGTCCCGGACGAGCTCTCAGCGAGGGACCCCGACACGGGGCTCGTGAAGGAGCCCGGCATCATCTACATCGGCCCAGCCGGCGAGAACCTGGTGAGGAACGCCTGCATCATGACCAAGCTCTGCCACGCATGCGGTTACGGCGGCTACGGCAGCGTCATGGGCAGCAAGAACCTGAAGGCGGTGGTCGCCAAGGGACGCGGCCCCCTCCCCGAGGTCTATGCGCCGGAGGCCGTGAAGCTCCTTTGGAAGCGGGCTCACGAGCACCTCATAAGCCGCGACGGCTTCAGGCGGCAGGGCACCGGGTACGGCGGCTGGTCCACCGGCAACTTCTACAGCTCTGAGCCCATCAGGAACTGGCAGGAGGAGTGGCACGACGAGCGAAGCATCGGCGGCCCCATGTTCGAGACCAGGTTCTGGGTGAAGAAGCAGTGGGCCGACTTCAACTGCACCACCGGCTGCATGAAGGTGAGCTGCGTCAAGACGGGCCCCTGGAGGGGCGCCATCACAGACAACCCCGACTACGAGCTCCAGTCCTACTGCGGCACCAACTTCGGCATCTTCGACCCCGAGGCCAACATCCACCTGAGCGCCCTCATCGACAACCTGGGCCACTCGGGCATCGGCGGCGCCAACACCATGGGGTACGCCGCCGAGCTATACCAGCGCGGCATACTCACCGAGGAGGACCTGGGCTTCAGGCTGGAGTGGGGCGACACGGAGGCGTTCGACAGGCTCGCGCGGCTGATCGCGTACAGGGAGGGCATAGGCGACGTGCTCGCCGAGGGCACATACAGGGCGGCCTTGAAGATCGCGGAGATGAAGGGCTTGGAACCGGAGGAGACGCTGAGGTACGCTGTTCACGTGAAGGGCATCGAGGTGGGCGCCCACGGCACCCGCAGCGACGAAGACTTCCTCGCCCACGACATCGGATACGCGGTCAACGTGCAGGGAGGCGACCACACCAGCGTCGTCCGGGACGGCTACCACGAGCTCTCGGGATCAGTCTTCGCCGACTCCGCCGTCATCTGCAACTTCGCCAGAACCCCCCAGGAGCTCAT
>CAZGZR010000079.1:0-12595 GCA_964529745.1 uncultured Candidatus Bathyarchaeia archaeon | reverse complement strand
GCTCTAGACGTCCTTGGGTAGCTCTTTCCCGCAGACGGTGCAGTACAGGGAGTCGCTGGGGTTCTTGCCGCCGCACTGGGGACAGTACACGGGGTAAGACACCTTGACCTCCCTCTTCTTGGCCTTCTCTACCTCGCTCTCTACCTCGTCGGCTACCCGCCGTAGGCCCTTCTTGGCAGCCTCGAAGGCTTCGTCCATGAGCTTTGCGGCGTTGCTCAGCGCCGTCTCCACGTCCCTCTCCCAGCCCGGTCGAGTGTATGGCGGCGTCTTGACGCCGGCCTCCTCCCCCGCCTCGGTCCTCAGCCCGCACCTGGGGCAGAAGTACGCCTCGTCGGAGATCTCGTCTCCGCAGCCTCTGCATTTCACCATGAGAACGGTTTTACGCTAGCGATATAATTATGTTGTGGTCACCAAGCCTTCTGAGATATCCTCGCGTCGTGGAGGATCGCCCAGACGTAGGAGGGCCCCCTCACCATGGAGGCTAATCCGCTGGGGCCCTTCACGGGCACCAAGGGGTAGGCTTTCATGAAGTCGCGCTTGAACAGGCTGTAGCTGACCCGGTTCAGGAGCAGCCTGTCCCCCTCGACGCCGTAGGTGAACCTAATACCCGTCTTGGTGAGGAACGTCTCGCCCGCCCTCTTCCGTATCCGCACCCAGACCTCGTCGAAAGACGGCTTACTAGACATGGGACACATTAAATATTTCTAATATGTCACCATAAGTTTTACTACTGACTGATGTTTTCCGCGACAAGAAAAGAAGCTATCTGCTTAACCACATAGGCTGTAACACCCTCCGTGCCCACCTTAGAGTTAGCGGATCTACCTTCACACTAGATACCCGAGGTCTCTCAGGTACCGGCGTACCGCAGATTTCACGAAGTCCGGGATGCTGGTGTACCCGTGGTTGCCGCTCTCGATGACTTCCTCTATCTTCTTCGCCAGGCTCTCGGGGAGGTTCACAGTGTGGTACTTGTATTTCCTTTCAGGCATCCTATGCTTTTCTCAGCTTTTATATTTAAAAAGCTTTATTTTTATAGGTAAATCCAGAGAAAGAAAACTAAAAAGTATCTGGTTTCACTCATCTCCAGCAACCACGTGTGCGCAACATCACCCCAGCTCTGCTTTATAGAAAAAAATTCTGTTATTTAGTTACCCTCACGGTGGCCGAGAGCCGCGTCGATGTCCCGGAACCAGAGGAGAAGCTTCCTGTAACCCTCGTAAACTATGTCGCTCACGTGCTTGGGTTCGACATCGGAGAGGTAGAGCTCCTCGGTGACGTCCGAGACTGCGGCGGCCAGCCTGTCTCTCACGTAGTCGATGGCCCTCAACTCAAGCTCCATCTCCCTCGCCACGTCCTGGCTGTCCTGGCCTTCGTGGCCCCAGAAAACGTCAATGCCGTCCACACCCCTCAAGTATATCTCGTCCCCACGGAGGAATACAGCCGGCGCCCCATGGCTCTCGCTCTGCCACGGCCTCCCAGACTCTACCCTCCTCCTGATCCTCACCGCCAGCCTCTCGTAGTGTTCGAGGCCGTGATGGGCGAGCTCGTCAAGCGGGAAGAGAACGACGGGGATGGGCGGGCGGTGTGTCAGCTGGAAACAGATGACGTCCCCCACGCTGGGCGACTCCATCGAGGATAGTATGCAGTCGAACTTCCTCGAAAGGATGAGCCGCCGGAAAGCCACCATGTCAGAGGCTTGCTCCACACGGAAGCCGTGGTCGCATCTCTCGAGGCATTGCTTCACTGGCAGAGGAATTTCTAGATCGATTAAAGCAATGATATCCACTTGGTTACCCATGCATCGCGCCCCCATGGGTTCTATCTTAGAATTGATGGGTGAGAATAAAAAAATAACCATGACAAAAGACGAGGATTATTTTAATTTTATGTAGATATATTAAAATGAAGCATTTTTAATATTTAATATCGTATAAATAAAAAGATACATAGAGAAAATGTTACGGCACTGGGGATTATCGGTATAGGTGTCGGCGACGTGGCCGCGGGTGTCATGTCCCAGAACCAGTGTGCCAGTTGAAGCATCGGTAATGGACGTTTACAGCTCGGGCTTTGCCTCTTCCTGTGGCTGGGGCTCGGGCCTGGACCTCGTGCTGTAGAGCCTCAGACGTTTCACGAGGGTAGGCATGGTGAGGCCCTGGAAGACGTTGGACCCGAGGACCAGCCCGTAGGTGAGAGCGAGCATAGTCTCTGTGTTTGGTAGGCCCAGGCCGGCTATGCCAAGGACCAGCACCACCGAGACGGCGCCCCTGAGGCCGCTCCACGTCATGCCGACGCGCCAGTTCTGGGGGATGCGTTTGCTGCGTCGCCTCTCCAGGAACTCGGCGACGAGGCTCACCATGACGTACCTGAAGAGGACGCTGAAGAGGCTGAGGCCGAGTATGGGCAGCGCGAAGCCCACCAGTATGGAGGGCTCCAGGCTGACGCCTATGAATATGAACGCGAAGCTGGAGGCGATGAAGCCCACGAACTCCCACATGACCTCCAGGCTCTCCTCGTCGTGCTCCGAGATGCCGCCGCTGCTCCTGCACCTGTAGTTCAGGAGGAGCCCCGCCATGACGACGGCTATGACACCGCTGGCGTGGAACTCCTCGGCCAGCCTGAAGACGCCGAAGGCGACGATGAAGCTGAGCAGTATCTCCACGAAGAGGTCGTCGGTCCAGCAGAAGATAAGGTGGACTATGAACCCGGCTATGTAGCCGAGGAGGACGCCGCCAAGGACCTTCAAAGCCGTTATCTGGAGGACCTCGAAGCTGGTTATGGCACCCGCCTCGATGATTATGAGGAGTATGCTGTAGACCACTATGGCGACGCCGTCGTTGAACAGGCTCTCCCCCGCCACGATGAGCTGGAAGCGCCTGATGACGCCGAGCTGCTTGAACGATGCTATGACCGAGACGGGGTCTGTGGGGGACACGATTATCCCCAGCATGAAGGACTCGATCCAGGTGAGGCCCAGTATGTAGTGGGTGTAGAGGCCCACGGCGGCCACCATGAGGGCGGTGCCCACCACGGCGTAGAAGAGTATGATGTCGCTATCGTCTATCAGGCCCTCTATGTCCAAGGTGAGGGTCTCGTTGAACAGGATGGGCGGCAGGAGTATGGTGAGGAACACCTCGGGGGAGAGCTCGGGGAGGGTGAGCCTGGGCACCCAGGCGGCCAACAGCCCTGCGAATATGAACGCGATGGTGGCGGGGAAGTTTATCTGACGGGCCACGAGGGATATGACCACGACCAGTATGAGGATATTGTATATCGCGTCAAACTGACCTAGCCCCGCAGCCATGGGTGATCAGTCTTCATGAAGATACCCAAAATAAAAGCTATACGACGTATTGTTCCATGTTTAAGAGCCACTCAGCGAGAAAGCCTCGAAAAATGAGTTAAAAAACATATCAAGCGGTATTATCACGGTGTACAGGTCCACTCCACAGTTTAACAGGCTTCGAGTATCAGAGAGCATCGCAGAAGCGCCTAGAAAGGATAGAAAACCGGTTTTTATGCTTTTTAGACTCAGAGAAGCCGTTTCCGCCATCCATTTTCGTCCGCGGCTGATGGTGTCATTGTGAAGACTGGGGCGGCTCCGTGGGAGGGAAACCATCTTATAAACATGCACAGGAGTTGGATTCATGATGATCAACCGGACGAGGGTAAGGCTTGTGATGGGAGACATCACCCACATGGAGACCGACGCCGTGGTGAACGCAGCGAACAGCAGCCTCATGGGCGGCGGAGGGGTGGACGGAGCCATCCACAGGGCCGGAGGCCCGGCCATACTCTCGGAGTGCATGGAGATAAGGAGTACAAGGTACCCGGACGGGCTTCCCACCGGGGAGGCGGTCATCACGGGAGGCGGCAGCCTCAAGGCGCGGCACGTCATCCACACGGTGGGCCCGGTGTGGAGGGGCGGGGGCAGCGAGGAGGAGAGGCTGCTGGCGGCCGCGTACAGGAACTCGCTCAGGGTGGCCGTGGAGAGCGGGTTGAGGTCGGTGGCGTTCCCGGCCATAAGCACCGGCGCCTACGGGTACCCCGTGGAGAAGGCGGCCTGGACGGCGCTCAAGACGGTGAAGTCGTTCATCGAGACGAACCCGTCCCTGGAAGAGGTTGTGTTCGTGCTCTATAGCGAGCGGGACTACGAGGTCTACGGCAGGGCCCTGGCCAGGCTATAGTTGGGTTTATATCCGGTGTGGGGTCATTGGTGTAAACTTCGGGGTGTCTGGTCTGGGCGAGGGAAAGCTGAGTGGACCCATCTTGACCCTGGGCGCCGTTCAGCTCATAGAGTCGCTGGCCATCGCGCTGCCCATATCTTTCTTCCCCAGTTACGTATTGGAGCTGGGAGCCACGGTGGCCAGCGTGGGGCTTTTCACGAGCAGCTTCATGATCGCCCATGCGGTGATGAGCCCCAAGATGGGGAGCCTCACCGACAGGTACGGCAGGAAGAGGCTCATGATGCTGGGCGTCGGCGCCGACGTGATCCTGGGCACTCTCACGGGGCTGGTTCCCAGCTGGGAGTGGCTCCTGGCGATAAGGGTGCTCAACGGCGCCGTTTCCAGCGCGGCCATGCTGGCCTCAGAGACCCTCCTCATAGACCTTGTGAGCCCATTGAGGCGGGGGGAGGCGTCGGGGTACATAATGTCGATGAGCATGGTGGGCAGGAACCTGGGGCCTATGCTGGGCGGCGGGATACAGTGGCTCGCCTTCAGCCGCGGGTTCAGCCTGCTCACGAGCTACAGGGTACCCTACTTCGTGGACTCTTTCCTCGCGCTGGTCGCCTTGATAATGATCTACGTGCTGATAGAGGAGCCTGAGCGGAGGAGCATGCCGGGGATCGGAGAGCCGGGGGAGGCGCCCAAGGTAGAGTTGACGAGGCCCCTGAGGATACTGCTGGTGAACGGCTTCGTGAGCGGCATCGGCGTCGGCTTCATCATACCCATAATGGTGCTCTTCTACATGGACCGCTTCGGCATGGACCCCGTGGCCATAGGCACCATCATCAGCGTCAGCGGCTTCATCGGGCTCCTCGCCAGCTACGTCGCCGGCAGGTTCGCGGATAGGGTGGGCAGGAAGCCCCTCATAGGGCTGGGGAACTACGTGTCCCGGCTCGCCGGGCTGGCGCTGCCCTTCACCCGCAGCATCACGGAGGCCGGAGTCGTGGTGAGCGTGAGAAGCCTGGGCTTCAACGTGAGCATGCCAGCGTTTAGGGCGCTCAGGGCGGACCTGGTCCCACCGGAGGTGCGTGGCAGGATGTTCGGGCTCTTCGGGACGGCGTTCACGGCGGGCAGCGTCGTGGGCCCCATACTGGGGACGTGGATATACGACACCTACAGGTTCACCACTTTCCGTGTGCTGGGGTTGGCTGTGCCCGGGTACGGTATCCCCTTCATTATCAACTCGGCGCTGGGCATCCTCACGACGACCATGATAATGCTGTTGATCGAGGAGCCCACAGCCGAGGACCGGGCGCCACAGTTCAGCGAGGCACGCCACGACTAGACGCCGTCGAGCCGGCGGTTGACCGGGCGGTTACACCACGTTGCTGCGTGGCTAGAGCTGTATCACCTGGTCCATCTTCGAGGCGAGGCGCGTCATGAGGGTCCTCTCTCGCCGAGGGACGCCTGTGCCCAGCTCGTCGCCGCCTTCGGGGCCCATGCGTCCGGTGAGTATGACGGTGTCCACTTCCCTCACGGCGTCCCAGAGGGTCTGCAGGGCGCCTCTCTGGAGGTGGATGTGGACCTCGTTTATGAACAGCGTGTTCGTGGAGCCGTTGAACTGGCCCAGTAGGGCCTCCGTTATGCTGCGGTTGTACTCGGCGAGCCTGACCAGGTCCTCGGGGGTCTCGGCGGTGAGGATCGGGGCCTTCATGAGCTTGCTGCTCAGCACCCTTACCATGGGGTGGTCGCCGTCGTAGAGGCGGCCGGCGACCTCCTCTCCGTCGGGGGTGCGGAGCGAGGGAGAGAAGTCGATGACCGTGATGAGGCCCTCCGCCTCCTCCACGGCCTCCTCCAAGAGCCTCCTAGCGTACTTGAGTCTAACGGAGGCCGGGCCTCCGGTGATGAGGGTCTTCCTGCCCTTGAGGTCCGTGATGGAGTACTCCATTCCGTTGCACCGCGTCGTGTTGGGGTGCGCCTCCATGCCCCCCATGTTCAGCGTCGCGACGCATTTAAGACTTGATCCCCGGGGGCCGTTGACGCCGCCTGAACGAGGCGTAGAGGCTGGCCAGCAGGTAGGAGGCCGTTCCCGCGACGACGAGCGCCGCGTAGAGGACGCCCAGCGTGGCCGCCACGGCCAGCGCCCCACCCAAGTCGAGGGGCCCCGGCGCGGATAAGGCCAGGTAGAACCTTCCCGTGGCCTGGAGGAAGACGAAGATGACGGGTAGCCCGATGAGGGAGACGAGGAACGCCGCCCAGTTCCTGTCGAGGCGCCTGTTCAGGAGGTTGTTGATGTGGTACCCGGCGAGGACGGGTAAGATGAGGAAGTAAAGCGGCGTACCAACGGCGAGGAAGCCGATGGCGGCGGCGAACAACGCCCCATTGAGGCGCTTCTCCCTAAAGTAGACGATTGCCCCGGCGGCGAGCCCAGCCAGGACGCCCAAGGCCAGGATCGGGTGCACCGCCATGTACCCGGGTTGGCTCCCAGCATTTATAGCTGTTCGGGGCCACTCTGACGTGTGACCGAGCAGAGCCTCCACAACCAGCTCAAGGAGTGGTACACAGGCGACGGTGCGGAGGCGGAGGCAACGGTGGACGGCTACGTCGTGGATGTGGTCAGGGACGGCCTGCTCATAGAAGTGCAGACGGGAAACTTTTCTGCGATAAGAGACAAGCTGCGGGACCTCCTGGAGAACCACAGGGTCAGACTGGTCCACCCGGTGCCCCGCGTGAAACACATCATCAGGCTGGACGGTGACGGGGCGGAGGTGTCCCGCCGCAGGTCGCCCAAGAGGGGGCGGTTCGAGGACGTCTTCTACGAGCTGGTCTACATCCCGGAGATGTGTGTGTCCGAGGGCTTCGAGCTGGAGGTCGCGCTCGTGGACGCAGAGGAGTACCTCATCGACGACGGGAGGGGCAGCTGGAGGAGGAGGGGATGGAGCGTCCACGACAGGCGGCTGATCGAGGTCGTAGAGTGCCGCGTATTCAGGGACCCAAGGGATTTCATCGACCTGCTGCCCGAGGACCTGCCGCCCGAGTTCACGGCTCGCCAGCTGGCGAAGGCGTCGGGCCTCAGGATGAGGCTGGCACAGAAGATGGTCTACTGCCTGCGGCGGATGAAGGTCGTCGAGGTAAGCGGTGGGAAGGGCAGGGCGAACCTCTACAGGGTCTCGTCATGAAGCCCGGTGGGCGCCTTAGGCGCGTCTGATGGGGTTGTCCAACGTTATGACGGTCCTGGTGCGGTAGACCCCCGGGATGCTTCTGATCCGGTTGATCGTCTCCATCAGGGTTACGGGGTCGGCGGCCCGGACCATGAGGAGCATGTCCTCTTCCCCGTCTGTGAACCAGCCCTCCACCACCTCGTCCACGGTCTCCAGGTCCCTGACGATGCCCTGGTCGCAGCACCTCTGGGGGTCCAGCATGACCCCCACGAACCCGGTGAGGCCCAGGCCCAGCTTTCCGTAGTCTAGGAGGGGCCTGTACCCCAGGATGACTCCCTCGGCCTCCATCTTCTCGATCCTGTCCTTGACGCTGGGGCTGCTGAGCCCCACCTCCCTGCTGATGTCCGCCAGTGAGACCCTGGCGTCCTCCTTGAGCATCTCTAGTATCTTGGAGTCGATCTCGTCCAAACCCATCAAAGGTCCTGTGTTCCTTTGATTCTTATATAATTTGCCCTTTACACCTTTATTTCTTAATCATATCATTTATTTTTCCTAACTATATATGGTGGTATCGGCGGAGTCTGTGGCCGAGAAAAAGACGGAGACCCCCTGCTGTGCAGGGGGGACAGAGGAAACCTGCTGTGAGGCAGAGAACGAGGCTGAGGCACCCTGCTGCGAAGAGACCACGAAGACGGTGGTCCCGGGCAGGTGCTGCTAAGCCCACCCTTTTTTACCGAGCCTCCAGGGGTCCAGACGCCCAGCTTCAGGCGGCAAACGAGGTAGAAAAAACGGGTTGTGAGGAGTGGTTAATACAAGAAAAGTGGGTTAGGCATTGGTGGCCCAGTGGCCGTGGATGTTGCAGTACTCCCTGGCCTGCAGGACCTTGTCGCCGGTCTTGAACACGGCCTCGGGCTCGTCGCCGGGCTTCAGATACTTCCTGTGGACGCCTTTGTCGGTGTCCAGTGCTATCCACTCGATCCAGTGCTTCTCCATCATGGGGTGCGGGACGCTGCCCACCTTCACCTTGACGAAGCCGTCGCCCTCCACGATGACGGGGAGGTGCTTCTCGTAGCCGCTCGCCTCGGTGAGCTTGGCCTCCATGAGCTTCATGGGCTGGCCGCAGCACACCAGCTGACCCACACCGGTGTGGAGCACCTCGACGATGTTACCGCATATCTCACACTTGTAGACTTGGTTCATCTCGGTCAATCGATTCACCTGGAATGATGGTAGTGTCTCCGGAGGCGGGGTTATTATACCTTGGCTGCGAAACGGGTTTAAGCAACCGGGGCATTGGTGGGGTATGCTTGGCGGCGTCGAGCTCATCATATACGATCTCGACGGCGTGATCATCGACGCCACGGAAGCCATACTAGACGCCTTCAGGCTGACCCTCCGAGAGGTGGGAATCGAAAGCGACGACGACGAGGTGAGGAGCCTCATAGGCGCCAGCCTCATCGAGGTCCTGGAGAGGGTGCTGCCTGAGGATCGTCGAGGAGAGGCCTGGAGGCTCCGGGACAGGTACATCCACCACTTCCAGTCTGGAGACCCGAATCTTGTTAAGCTGCTGCCCGGCGTCGAGGAGACGCTGAGGAGCCTCAAGGATATGGGGTACCGGCAGAGCGTGGCCACCAACAAGACCAGCAGCGAGGCAAAGCGGATACTGAAGGCGCTGGGAGTCTACGACGCCTTCGACATGGTCGTGGGGTTCCTCGACGTCCCCAACGCCAAGCCCGCCCCCGACATGATCCTCTACACCCTGGAGAGGCTCGGCGTAGAGAAGGAGAACGCCGTCTTCGTGGACGACACAGCCTTTGGCCTCAAGGCGGGGGTCGAGGCGGGGGTCAAAACGGTCGGCATACTGACGGGCTACCACAGCCGGGAGCAGCTTATGGAGGTGCAGCCCGACCACATAGTCAATAGCATGCATGAACTCAAACGGCTGTTATTCAAAGAATAGGCAACGAAAATACTTGTCCATTGTAACAAGTATATTGAATTTATCGCAATATAACAAAGGAATTAGAGTTAAAACATTAAGGATTCACTTATTCCATATACTTTATTTGGATATAACTGAAGCTTGAGGCGTGGTATCTAAGCTCGGAGAAAAGGTCTTAGTATTCATAATCCTATCCCCCTTTATCCTAGCGTCCATGCTGTATATCTATGTCTCAGCCACCATGCTGCATCTTACAATATCTCAACAAAGTGGGACACCGCCAAAGTTCATGGGATACATAAGCACTCCCATGAGAATAGACCCTGTCAACCTTACAGAAGTAATCAACATAGAAAACACACCCACCATAAAAATTCGTGAAGAATGGGAAATATATCCTAAAGAGTATGTCTACTGGCCTAGCTATTTGGGGAAAGATTTTGCCCGTATATCCTACGTGCGTGCGTATAAGGAGAACTATACAGGCTATTTCTATGGCTTTGATGACGGGGGAGGTTCTACGTTACCCATTTTCTGGAAAAAACTCGAGAAATATCTCAATCTCACCGAGGAAGAGCTAAAGCAGGTAAAGGACCGGACAAAAGGCTATTTCACTTCTGGAAAAATCATCGACAAGAAACCTGACTGGAGCCTCGTTTTAGAAGATCTGGGAGATCCTATAGGGGTAGGCACTAGCTATGTAGGGTACGAGGAAGCAGTGTATGCAAATAAGACTAGGTCTATGCTCAACACTTACTGTTTGATAGTGGAGACGGAGAAAGAAAACCCATCTATCGTTATCCAGTTACTGATCGACGGGGACTCGGATATCCAGTTACAGATTGATTGTTCTAAGAGATTGGATGACCCTAAGACATTATTTTTGGAATTATTCGAATACATTGGGTTGCCGACCTCGTTTTTAGATTCTATAGAGTTGAAGGAAAACTTACTATACATGACCTAAATTAGTTCCCCTGTTTCATGTAACGATGATATTAAAATTCAGTTATCCCATGCAACTAAAATATCGACCCGTCAAGAAGCCCATAAACACCCTCACCCAGGGAGAGGGGGGTTAACGAGAAAAGGTGAACCTAGACCCCGTTCATCGAAAGGAGCCCCAGAAACGCCTCTTTTAGATCAAATCATATACAAAAGTGTAATCCACCGAACACAAAAACACGCCCTAGAACGTTAATTAAGTGTAACGGGGGTGAATTTCCCGTAGTGTAACAAGATGTATGGTTAAGAAATTTTCCAATGATATTAACGTCAATTATGAATACGTGTGCGGTTAATAGATAACTTATAAGCCTATGAGAACAGCCCCTTCTCATTTCATTCGTCTGGTTTTTCTATAATCTGCGCGAGTGAAAACTTGATATGATGTTATAGAATTAATCATGAATAAAAATATAAAATACATATCCGGTGAATTAAAATGAAAACTGTGGATTCCTTGAGAAATTTCACGAGGAGTGGTTTTCAGCTACACAAACATCCATGGTTATCTATGGCAATCATAATGTTCACCTCGATAATCTCCATGATCATATCCACTAATCTTTTATTTCGTATAATTGGGATATCACCTGACTCAAAGACCGGTAATTTCGCTCAGGGGATGTTATTTCACGTACTCACAGGGTTCATAATTGCTCCGCTCATACTGCATCTCCCTAAAGGAAAAAGGAAATACGGACAGTACTTGCAGGATATTGGTTTAATTGGAGATCAGCCGGTGATTAAACTGGTTTTACTTGGGTTGTCCTGCTACGTTTTCTTGGCGATCTCGCAGGCATCAGCATCGATCATCTACAGGTTCCTCGAAGGTAAACCGATTACACTGAGTTTCATTCAAGGAGTCGTTACAATATCGGAAGACGCCTCAAGCCTACTAGGCGCTATCCCATCCATGTTTGAGGAGGTGGGATTTAGAGGCATTGCTTTGACTGTCTTTCTAAGCAGGTACTCTGAACGCGATTCAATCGTCTTTTCTTCGATTGGCTTCTCGTTAATGCACCTGTTGAATCTGGTTTTTGGCCGTGAATTTGTCTGGGTTATGGGGCAACTTATCTGGGCGTTTACTATTGGACTGTTCTACGGGTACGTGTTCGTTAGGACCCGGAGCCTTCTGCCCTCGATGATCGTCCACTATCTGGGTAACGCGTTCATCGATTCATTAACAGGTTATATGCAGAGTAACGCTTCAACTGGAACCGAGGTTCTATACGGTATTACCCTGACCCTTGGTGTTGTACCCACTGTTTTAATGGTTTTATGGGCTAGATTCTTCATATCCCAATGGTTACCGGATGATATTGAGGAATCGCATAAAGAGCATCTATAGACTAATTTGAACTGGATATCGAAAATCAGTTATCACATATAACAATGCGTTTGAATTACCCACAGTATAACAAAAACAAATGTGGGTAAATAATTTGGGTAATAGTCAGGATGCAGGTTCTAGGTGTTCCTTATTGTATTTCATCATTTCATTGTAAAGGTACTCTGATTCAGACATCCAGCGTGGGAAATTTCTTTTTTCTCGACCTTCCTCAAGAATGGATTTGTATAATCTCTCCCACCAACTCCGTGTCATACCTGTCATGAGGAGAGCAAACAACCGGATGCTGATATGACCCTCTCTGACAAGCACACCCACACCTTCGTAGAACATGGCTACCTTTGTAGAGGCTTTCTTATTGTCCTCGTCTTCCATTAATTTCTGGTATTCGTCGTAACTGTGTATATGGAAATCCGCTAACCTTACATAGGCGTCGATGAATGAGTCGTTGTTATAGCTTTCGTTATAGATTTGCATAAACATCTGGGTTTTTCTAGCCTCTAACGCATTCTCCTGCGCTTTCCTAGCCTGTTCTTGGGATTCGAGGGCTAGTTCTCTGGTTCTCTGCTGTTTCCTAGATATGGTCATGTAATAGGCTATTCCAACTATGAGAGATATCGTCTGTATCGTGCTTAACACCATCTGATAGGTTAATTCAACCATTATTCATTCACAGATATTTCTTAAAGGTAGGCGAGAATAAACTCATCGATTACAGTTGTTATTTGCGTCTGCGCCTCTCATGTAACAAGGGTATTGAATTTCCCGCAGTATAACTACTAGTCTTAAGAGGTAAGATATTTCCCGTAGTCTGAGCATTCTTCTTGGTGTATAGCCTTTGAGAAATGAATCAAAATCTGTAACATATCGATACAAGACATCTAAATTAGATCTAACCATACGCCCTCTCACACCCGACCAGTGGCCAGCGCTTGAAGACCTATTTGGAGAACATGGAGCAGTTAATGGC
>CAZGZR010000078.1:0-12627 GCA_964529745.1 uncultured Candidatus Bathyarchaeia archaeon | reverse complement strand
ATGCACGCCGGGACCGGCCTCATAGTGGGGCAGAAGATGAGCGACTACGTGGACGCGGGGTTCCACTTCATCATCTACCTCGCCGAGTGGCACGGCTGGATAAACAACAAGATGGGCGGCGTCATGGAGAACCTGGCCACGGCCGCCGAGTACTTCAAAGACTGCTTCACAGCCCTGGGCCTACCCGAGGGCCGGGTCGAGTACCTTTGGGCCAGCGACGTTGTGGACTCTAAGGAGTACTGGGAGAAGGTGGTCCGTGTCATGAAGGCCACAAGCCTGAGGCGCACCCTCCGGGCCATGCCCATCATGGGCCGCAGCGCCGACACGACGGACGTGGAGACCGCGTGGGCGCTGTACCCAGCGATGCAGGCCAGCGACATCTTCCAGATGGACCTAGACTGCGCCTGCTCCGGGATGGACCAGAGGAAGGTACACATGCTGGCCCGAGAGGCCGCGTCCAAGCTTGGATTCAAGGTTCCCGTCTGCCTTCACAACCCGCTGTTACCGGGCCTCCAGGTCACGGACGTAAACGGCAGCTTCGACGAGGACGAGGGGATCGACAGGAGCATAAGGCACAAGATGAGCAAGAGCGTCGAGAAGGGCGCCATATGGATCAACGACACCCCCGACGAGATCAGGGAGAAGTACCGTGCGGCGTACTGCCCCAAGAAGGTCGTGGAGGACAACCCTGTTCTGGACCACGCGCGGATGGTGGTGTTCCCCCACTTCGGTAAACTGAAAGTCGAGAGGCCCAGGAAGTACGGCGGAGACGTAGAGTTCAGCAGCTTCGAGGAGCTGGCCCAGACCTACGCCAAAGGCGACCTTCACCCGCTGGACCTCAAGAACGGAATCTCCGCGGCCATGATCAAGCTCCTAGAGCCTGTGGCTGAGTACTTCGAGAAGAAGCCCGAGAACCTTGAGAAGATGCGGCGACTAACCATCACACGGTAGCTACAGCATCATCTCGGCGACGTCCACCAGCCTGCAGCAGTACCCCCACTCGTTGTCGTACCACGCCAACACCTTGGCCAAGCAGCCGTTGACTCTGGTCTCCAAGGCGTCCACGACAGAGGAGTACGGGCTATGCACGTAGTCAACCGACACCAGCGGCTCCTCCGAGTAACCCATTATTCCCTTCATGGTCCCCTCCGAGTATGACTTGAACGAGGCGTTTACTTCGTTGACGGTAGCCGGTCTCTCAAGGTTTACCACAAGGTCTATTATGGATACGTCCGGCGTCGGCACCCTGAACGCCATACCATCCAGTCTCCCCTTCAACTCGGGCATGATCTCCCCTATGGCCTCGGATGCCCCCGTGGTCGTGGGTATGATGCTCAGCGCGCCGGCGCGCCCCCTTCTCCCATCCGTTGAGTGCTTGTCCAGGAGCTTCTGTGCGTTCGTGTAGGCGTGGATTGTCGACATGTACCCTGACTCTATGCCGTAGCCGTCGTGGAGCACCTTGGCCACCGTCGCCAGACAGTTTGTCGTGCAGGAGGCATTGGAGACTATGTGGTGTTTCTCCTTGTCATAGACCTCCTCGTTGACTCCCAGCACGATGGTGCAGTCCATGTTCTCGCCGGGTGCCGCCACGAGCACCTTCTTGGCGCCCGCCTTGAGATGTTTAACAGCCTTCTCCTTGCTCCTGTACTGGTTGGAGGCGTCTATGACGAGCTCCACGCCCAGCTCTCTCCAGGGGAGCTTCTCGGCGTCGTTCTCGTAGAGTACCCTCACCGGCATGCCGTCTATGTAGATGTTCTCTTGGTCCCACTCGACGTTGAAGGGTGCCCGCCCGTGGACGCTGTCGTACTTCAAGAGATGGCCCACAGACGCCGCGTCGCCCCTATTGACCGCCACAAAATCAAGTGGCGATTTTTTCTCGATGGCAGCCCTGAAGGCGAGGCGCCCGGTCCTGCCGAACCCGTTGACCGCGGCCTTTAGGCCCAACCCTATACCTCTATTATTAGTTTCAAAATATATTGATAAAATTAACTCCGTTCGGGAACCTTTTTATCTAGAGATGCCGCCAATGTAACCGAGCGTCAGAAAAGACGCTTGCATCAAAGTACACTCTCACTAGCAGGGAACCCCGGAGCATGCGGTTCCCCTGCGATCACATCGGAAAGGAAGGGTTTGATTCTGTCACGCCCTGGGCAGCCACCAGCGTAGGCTCGGGTGCCCCTGCGGTAAGGGTGACTAGAGCATAGAGAACAGAGATGATCACAGGTGAAAGACACTGAAAAGTTCCCTGGCGCAAAGTATGTGATAAAGGCAACGTTCACCGTTGAAGGCGTCGTGGAGAAGCATGACGTCATCGGTGCCATATTCGGTCAGACCGAGGGCCTCTTCCCCAAAGACTTCGAGTTAAGGGAGCTACAAAAGTCAGGCAAGATCGGAAGGATCGACATAGAGCTAAACTCAGCTAAAGACAAGACCACGGGTACAGTCATGGCCCCGAGCAGCCTGGACAGGGCCGAGACCGCCGTCATAGCGGCGGCAATGGAGACCGTTGATAGGGTGGGCCCATGCGACGCTAAGCTGAAGATAGAGCACATCGCGGATGTCCGCAGCGAGAAACGCGCCCAGATAGTCTCGAGAGCCAAGGAGCTTATGAAGGATTGGGTGGTCCAGGAAGGCCAGGAGATCGAGAAGCTCCTCGACGAGGTGCAGAAACAGGATCGGAAGGTGAAGGCAGTCCATTATGGACGGGAGAGGCTGACTGCCACCCCTGACATAAGCAGGAGCAAGGAAATTATCGTAGTCGAGGGACGCGCGGACGTTAACAACCTGATAAAGAGCGGGATCACAGGCGTCATAGCCCTCGAAGGCGTTAAGGTGCCTAACACAATAAAGAACCTGGCTAGGAAGAAGGAGATAACCGCCTTCCTCGACGGCGATAGGGGCGGAGACCTCATACTGCAGGAGATGCTGCAGGTTGCGAAGCCCAAGTATGTAGCACGCGCGCCACGAGGTAAAGAGGTTGAGGAGCTCACCCCAGACGAGATAAATGAAGCTCTGGGCAACAAGGAGCCCACAGACAAGGTGGTTGCCTCAAGCGAGCTGGCCGGCATAGCGAACGGGCTCCGCGGTACACTCGAGGCGGTGATGCTTAAGGAAGACGGGAGTCAGGCAGGCAGGATACCTGTCAGCGACCTCGTGGACAAGCTGAAGAAAAGCGAAGGCATCAGTGCCGTGCTCTTCGACGGCATCGTCACGGGGAGGCTCATCGACACCGCCAACGAGAAGAACGTCAAGACCCTCATAGGTGAGCGCGTCGCCGAGGGTGTGCGCATCCCCCGCGGCCTAGACGTGAAATCCTTCAAAGATCTTAGCTAAACATTTTTTCCATCATCTTTTTATCGGATTCTACGACGTAGCGCTGGCTTAGACGTTGCCAGTTGCCTGAAGACGGCTCCAAAGTCCTCGTCGTCAGCTAGAACGCGTTTGATGTATACCCCAGTCCTGCCCACTTTACCTCTTCTCTCGAGGGTGTGCACCCTCTCCTGAACTATCCTTGTCTCTACTCCTAGGAGGCCGGCTACGTATCCCTCCCTCCCTTGGACCGATGACTCTCTGTGCCCCGTCTCCGTAGGCTCTATCAGCATGAGCCTCTTGTCCACGCCAGGCACCCTGGTCCCAGCCTGTAGCTCTCGATAGCCGAGGGAACCGGCGTACCTGTAGAACTCGGCCTCGCTGGCTCTTAGTTTCACGAGGGGTAAGCTATAGCCCCTGTCGGGCTCGGTGTAGAGATACGCCTTGGCGGCGTAGCTGGGGGTGGCTTGGATGATCTCTCTGCGATTTATGCGTGCGCCGCTTCTTTCAAGGACCGCCTGTACGAACGTGGGCGACGGCGGGCTGGGCATCCATACGTCTACGTCGCTGCCATCTCTCACGTCGCCTCGGGCTATGCTGCCGTAGACGACGGCTTCTATATGAGCCTCATATAGGGGCTTCATCATCTCCGCCGCCTCGGCCCTCAGCAGCCGTAAGAGGCGCCAGTGGCCCTCTGTGTACTCCACTTGTAACTCGTCCAAGGCTTCCCAATAGAAACCCTTGGGCGCTCCCCTTATATGTTAAGTATCGGTCTCATATGCTGCATGGATTCAAGTAGCATGGCGACACTGGCTCTAGTCTTGGTGGCTTGGCTCGTCTTCTACCTAGCGGCGAAGAGGCTCAAACTGGATGAACATGGATGGGTCCTGGAGCCATACTATGCGCTCTACAAGTCTACAAAACTGAACGACTTGGTGAAACGGATCGCCGACTTGAACCCTGGGTTCTGGAGGGTGCTGGGGAACGTCGGCGTCACAGCCAGTGTGGGCCAGGTGAGCTTCATCACCTATATACTGGTGAAGAACCTGTGGAGCTTCTTCTTCGCCCCCGAGCAGGCGTCTCCCGTTCAGCCGCTCATCCCCGGGGTCACCATCAGCGTGGACAGCATGCCCTGGTTCCTCCTAGGGGCGGGCATCATAATACTCACCCATGAGCTGGGCCACGGCATAATGTGTCATGTGGAGGGTGTCAAGGTGAAGTCCACGGCCGTGATGCTGGCCGTCATAACGTTCGGCGGCGCCGTGGAGCCCGACGAGGAGTCCATGGAGCAGGCGAGCATCATGTCCAAGATGAGGATATTCGCCATAGGGAGCTTGATCAACCTCGTCACTGGGCTACTCACCATACCTCTGTTCATTGCCTTCGGGCGGTCCATGCCCGTGCAGCTGATAATATTCCTCAACTGGGTGTACTTCGTGGGCATCAACCTGGCCATGATGAACATGCTGCCCATCGGCCCCCTGGACGGCGGCCAGATGTGGCGAACCTACACGGAGAGGCTTGAAGGCGGGGCTAAGCTTCAGAGCTTGGCCACTTACGGCTTCATAGCTCTGATCCTGTCGAACATTAGCCTGAGCCTGGCGAAGTTCGGTTTCGTCCCCATATAGTGTTTCCACGCGCAACGTTTTTACAATGCCTGTGCGAGTGATAGTTGCAGCGGTAGGTAGGACCGGGGAGCTAGCCCTGCCCCCACGCCTCTAACGGGCTACAAGAGGGGTCAGTAACCTTCCAAGGGATCGGGGGCGCGCGGCGTAAGACGCACCGCGCTTCGTCGATGCCCTGCCCCGCGGGGCCGGCGGCTGATCCGTGTACGGCCGTAGGGCCGATACTGGGCACTCGACGGGCGAACCTGGCCAGGCCCGGGAGGGAGCAACCTAAGTCCGAACGTTTGGCGCTCGCGGGAACCCGGGGCGGAGAAGCGCATGCGAGGCTGCGCCGCGTCAACCCGTGAACGGAGAGGGGGCTGCCGCTGCACCTACGCTTCCACGAGCTGCCCCGAGTCCAGGTGCCAGTGGTGCGGGAACTCGCCGCTCAGCGCCTCTATGTGGCTCACGACTATTACCTGGTCGAAGTACCTGCTCAGCTCGTCCCTCAGCAGCGTCATGAAGCCTGTGCGCCTCTGGGCGTCGAAACCACTCAGCGGCTCGTCCAGGAAGATGAAGCCGGGGCGGGCCCCCCTCGTGGATGGTATAGTGCTGATGGCGAAAGCTAGGCGAAGGGCGAGGCTGAACTGGTCTTGGGTGGCCCCGCTGAACACGCCTTTACCGCGCCAGTGCTTGGCCTCCCTGTCGTAGACCTCTATGACGTACCGCTCCTCGTCTATCCGCGCCATGCTGTACCTGTCGTCGGTGAGGGCTGGGAGGAACTGCATCATGTGCTTCTCTACGTTCTGCTTGACGCCCGACATGATTGTGTCCCTAGTGGCGTCGAGGAGCTTCACTGCGCGGCGCATGGCCTCCAACCTGAACTCCTCCTCGGCGCTCGTCTCCCGTAGCTCGGGGTATTCTTCATTCAGCTGACGGGTCTGCCCCATCGTCGCCTCAGCCTCCTCCACATCCTTGGCCCTCTCTAGGTGGTCTTGTTCGAGCCTCGACGACTCCTGCAGCTTATCTTGGTGCTCCGCCTTTATCTCCGGCTCCTGCTCTAGGGCTACGCCGTGCTCGATCTCCAGCTCTTCAAATACCTCTCTGCTTCGTTTAACCTCGTCGCCGAGCGTCTCGATGGATCGCAGGGTCTCGTCGAGGCTGCGCTGTAGCTCCGGCTTGAGCGCCGCCGTCTCCCTGTTGGACTCGAGCCTCGTCTCAAGCTCGGTCACCTTTCTGCTGGCCACCTCGTTTTCGCGTCTAATCTCCGCCTCGGCGTCCAAGGAGACTCTCGTCTCCTCTTGTTTCCCGGCAATCATCTCGTTGAGCCTGCTCAGGTCGTCGAGGTGGGACTTCATCTCTGCCTCGAGCTCTTCATGGTTGACTTTCCTCTCGTCATACGTATCCGCCGTGATTCCGTAGTTCTCCACGTCTGCGCTGAGCTTGGTCAGGGTCTGCATGTCTCCCTGCACGGCTTCACGGAGGGCCTCAACGGAAGAGGAGTCGCCGGAGTCCAGCAGATACCTGTAGTCACGCGGCCTCGAGGGGAGGCTACCTAATGCTTTGCTGAGCCCCGTCTCTTCCTCTCCTACATTCGTCTCCGACTTGGCCAAGCTTTCCTCCATCTCGGCGATCTGGCCTCTATAGTCGGCTATTCTCGTGATTTCACCGAGCATCGTGTCCCTCTCGGATTGAACCGCTTGGAGCCTGGCGTCTATACTCTGCACGTTGTTCGTGAAGTAAAGGTAGATCCCCGCTACGGAGACGAACCCGAGGGCGTATAGCAGCTGGTTGACCAGGTAACCAGCCACGGCACCGATGAAGCCGGCTATAATCATCATGACGCCGTACCGCTGGTATCTTTGAGCCGCCTCCTTGACCTGTCCCAGATCGCGTCTCCGCTGCTCGAGGCTGTCCACCTTCATCTGGGAGTCTTCAAGTGAGGCTAGCCTCGCCTCCGCCTCCTCCTTCAACCGATGGACCTGTTCGGCCTGCCGCTTGGCGTCTGCGAGTCTCTGGGCCGCTGCAGATATCTCGGCAAGCAGCTTCTGGGCCTCCTCGGCTGGCAGGTAGTCCTCCAACTGGGCGTTGAGCTCCTCGACCCTCTTCTTCGCCTCCTCGGCCGCTGACAGGGCCCTGGCCGCCTCCTCCACCCTTATGGCGTCTTTATCGACTAGGGTCTTCTTCTCTGTCTTCTCCTTCTCGAGCTCCAGCAGCTCCACTAGGACGGCGATCTTCTTCTCCGTCTCTCCGCGTCTCTCCTCCGCCTCGGGCAGCTCCTTCTCTAGCTCTCTGATGGCTGCCTCCGCCTTCTCCGCCCTCTCTAGGCTAGCCTTGATCTGTTCTCTTTTTTCCTCCTGTCCCTCAAGGCGTGCCGTGTTCTCGTCTATGGATGTCTTGAGTTCACGCATCTCGGTTAATGCCTCGAGCAACGTGTTCAGGTGTGTGAGGCTCTCTGCGACTACGCTCTGCTCGTTCTCTATCTCGCGTTGCCTGTTCTCAGCTTCCCGTTTCCTATTCTCGGCGGCATCATAGTCCTCCGCCGCCTTCTTCGCCTCCTGCAGCCTCAGCCCCGTCTGGCTGTGCGTGAGCTCTAGCTCGCGCCGGTCCTTCCTCAGGCTGTCCCGGGCGTCCACGAATGCCTCTAGGTTGAGGAGGCTGCTCATGGCTTTGATCCGTTCCTGTTTAGTCGAGGCCTCCAATTTTCCCAGTTCTTTCTGCTCTACGAGGCAGCTGTTGAGGAGGGCGTCGCTGTCGATGCCGTGGAGAATCTCAAGTATATGATCGTTGACATCTCGGGCTCCTGACGTGACCCGGTTCAGTCCGCCGTCGGCTCTCCTCTCGCTTAGGACATGAGTGTTTACGCCCTGTTTCCTGATTTCGCGGCGGACCATGTACACGTTATCGTCGATGCTGAACTCCAGCTCCACGACGGCCTCGCGGCGTCCGTAGTTAATTATGTCTTCGTTGCTGGCCCGCTTCGTGGGGCGCAGCGGGTTGCCGTAGAGGGCGTAGTTTATGGCCTCCAGAACTGTGGACTTACCGCTCTCGTTACGCCCGTGTATCAGCAGCCTTCCGTCGGGGAACTCCAGCCTCTCGGGGAGGTCGAGGCGCTTGAACCCAGATACCTTCAGCGACTTTATCTTGAACAAGTCACTCGCTCCTATGTTTCTCGTAGTAGCTCAGCGCGTACTCGGCTGCCTTGGACCATAGGTCGCGGTCTCTATCGGCAGCGCCTTCCCTGAACCTGTTGGCAACTGATTCAAGCTCTTTTCTCGGGTTGAGCCCCTCCGTGGGGGTGAACTCCACTCCCTTCACCACAGGCCTGATTTGGTCCACGTACTCGAAATAGAAGTTCTGTCCGCTGCCCCTGTCGAAGACGGCGGGGAAGTCGATCAGGGTGTAGTGCTCGAAAGGCGTCTCTCCCTCCAAAACCAGCTGGAGGAGGCCGTCGCGGTTCGAAGCGGCGTCGATCATCCGCAGTATCGCCTCGGTGGGGTCGTCGCGGTCCATCGTGCTGGTGTGGAGCTTCACTTGGCTCATGGGCTGGGCCTCCGTCTGTATATACTCGACCTGTATCGTCTCCGGGGACAGCTCGGCGACGCAGAAGCCCGTCCGCTTGCCGCACTCCCCGAAGTTATAGTGCTCCGTGGCTCCGGGGTAAATTATCCTGCTGTCGCCGACCCTCGTGTCGATGTGTGCGTGGATGTGCCCCATGGCGAACAAGTGGATGTGGCTGTTCCGCTGCAGGCTCTCGACCTTGATGATCGGCTCCTCCCAAAGGGGAGGCGCGATGCGCTCGACGCTGTAGTGAAGCATGGCTATGTTCACGTCGCCGCCCCCGGGCACACTACTGTCGGCTAACGGATCCTCTCCGGCGGGGAGGTTCTTGTCGTAGCTCATCCCAGCGACGGATACCCTCGTGCCCCTGATATCGATGACGCGGTGCCCGAAGTCTTTCCTGTTCTCGAAGACTGTGGCGAGGCCCGCCTCCCTTATGACTGCGTGGGGCGACGCCCCGTCGCGGGCGCTACCGGGCGCCTCGTGGTTCCCCGCGATGATGAACGACTCCACGCCGGCGTCCTTGAGTTCCCTGTACGCCTCCACGACGCTGGCGCGGGGAGGGTTACGCGGGGTTATCTGGTCGAACAGGTCGCCGGTGTTTATGTACAGGTCTGCCTCGTGCTCTATGGCGTAGTCCACTGTCTCCCTCCAAGCCTTGCCCAGGCGGCGCCTCCTATCTCCAAGCCTTGAGCCGAGCCTCTGGTTGTAGAGGTTTAGGTGGTTGTCCCCCGTTATGACTGCCTTCACCGGCAAGCTACCACCTCGTCTTGTACTCCTCGTCCTCGTCTTCTTCAGGCTTCATCTTCTCGGCAAGCTCGTAAGCCTTCAATGCGTTCCTGAGGGCCTCCTCTAGGTCTATGTCGCTTCCGCCCTCGCCGCTGGTGCGGCCGGAGACCTTAACCATGGTGGGCACCTTGGTGAGTTCGCCAACTATGACCGCCTCCCCCTTGTTGAGGCCCGGGAGGTCTTGGAAAAGGTCCTCGCTGAGCCCCTCGCTGCTCCGCCGCACGGCGCTCATGTCCTCGGGGTTGGTGAGCCTCATTATTATCTGGCTGTTGCACTGGCTCAGGACGTTACTGCTTATCTTGTTGGGCCTCTGGGTCACCACCAGCAGGAATATGCCGAACTTCCGTCCCTCCGCAGCTATACGCTCAATGATGCCTAGGCTGCTTACGCTGCGGCTCCCTGCTCCGATGCCGGGGGCGAAGTTGTGGGCCTCCTCCAGCACGATGAACGCCGGATGCTCGAGGCTTCCGGTGACGGCGAGGCTCCAAACGTCGTCCAGCGTCTTCTGGACTATGTACTCCGAGACGTTTCTCTGCAGGCCAGCCAGGTCGATGACGCTCATGCGTTTAGGCTTCGCCAGCTCAACTAGCGGGATGTCCTGGCTTCCCCATATTTTGTAACTGAGGAGTCTGCGTATATAGGTGGTGGCGCTCATAGCCGCCTTGGCCTTCCTGTTGTCGGTGGCCGGGTTCATCGCTATGCGTTCAAGGGCCTCTATGAGCTGCTGGGGGCCGTAGATGCCCTGGAGTTGGCCGAGGGCGTCCCCCACCGCTTCCCTGATGACGGCCCACCTGCTGCTGATCCCGGCGACGTCGCAGACCTCCCCCGTGTTCAGCCTGCTGAAGTCGATGGTGTAGGGCTCGACGCCTCCTACCTCCTGGTCGCTGTATCTCCTCCCCTTGAGCCCGGGCGGCCTGTAGACGACCACATCGTCGGCTATTGCCGTCGCTCCGCCCTCCCGCGTCTTCCTCATCATCACGTAGTCGCTGTTAGGGTCTAGGACGATGACAGTGGCGCCGAGGGGCACCAGTTTCTCAAGTATCAGGCCGACGAGGTACGACTTTCCGGCTCCGGTCTGGGCGATGACGGCGACGTGCTTCCTGAATCCGTTGGGGTCTAGGGCCACCCTGACCTCGTCCCGCGTTATGAGGTGCCCTATGGGAACCCCCCGGCGGATGTCCTTGGTGAAGAACCTCTCAAGCATCTCTGAGGAGGCGATCTTTACCTCCGTGCCGGGTATGGCGGCGCTCCTAGGCATAACCACCTCGCCTCGGCTGTCCATATAGCCTAGCACCTTGGCTGTGCCGAACACCTTTGTGGTGGCCGTGTACCTGCTTATGATGCTCTCCAACTCCTCTAGGCTCAGAGCGTCGCCGAGGACATCCGACCTGTTGCTGATCCTGTTGACCTGGGCGAGCACGTCCACGTGCTTGAACCCTATGCCCTCCCGCTCCTTCACACCCTCGACGACAAGGTACTCGTGCTTCGGCGGGTAGCAGTCGAGGTCGCTGACGAACGCGAAGCCACCCGTGTCGGTCTCCCCTACTATGTAACCTGCCTTACCATTGATCAATACGTGAACCTCCTAGTGCTCCTGTCGTACTCTATATGGACTCCCAGCTCCCTGCCGAGCACCGACTTGTAGACCGTGTCCACCGCCTTGGCGCTCAGCCTGACCTCCTTGTCCACTATGTATAGGAGGGCGTTGTATACGTCCCTTCCGCCGAATGCCGCGGCCATCTGCCTCGCGACGCCTTCTGCATGTCTCCAGTCCACGAACTCGAATGGGGCGACGTCGCTTATCTTCTTGTCGAGGCCGATGAGGCTGGCCGGGATGTCCACCCTCATGGGCTGTGCGTTCTCTCGGGGTATGATGTGGAACATGACGATGGCTGGGAACGAGGGAACCTTCTCCAGAACCTCCTCCGCGAACCCGTGAAGCCGCTCCGGCACCCCCCTGAAGAGCCTCTCCCTCATCCTGTCTTGCGAACCGTACGTGTTCTTCACACGGGGATCGACCCCGTACTCGCCTAGGAGAAGCGGCTCCGTACAACCTGTTTCACCTGTCTTCTTTCGGTACAGCAGCTCGACATCGAGAAACCCTGTGTCGCGGCTTCTGCCTGGGAGTAAGGCACTCGTCAAAGCCCTGGTCTTGCTGAACTTGCTCACACCCACCAACATGATGCCCCGTTCGGCGCACTCCTCGTAGAGCTTCCACATGGCGTCGAGAAGTTCCAAGGGGAGATGCTGCCAGCCAGCTAAGCCGATCTCCCTTAACGCATGAGTGTACCGGCCGTAGAGGTTGCCGTCTATGAGAACCACTCCGCCGTCAGGTATGTCCTCTATGTTGTCTAGTACTATTTTTATCTCAATAAGCTCCCGCATCACCCTTTCGAAGTCGCTGGCGACGCTGTACTCGCTTATCCCCTTGATTGCCTCGAACCTGAGCAGGGGTCTCCTGTACCCCCCTGTACCCAGCATCAAGGCCCGCACGATGAGGAAGTCCAGGCCGTTTGAGAGGCTCCTGTAGGCGCTGCTGCTGTCCACGCTGAACTCCGGCTCGTAAACAGCCTTGGGCTCCGGGAGAGGGCGCCATCTTCGTTCAAGTTCGGCTCCGAGGAGCTCAACCTCCTCTTGAACCTTCTCGTCGAGCCCGAAGAGCCTGGTCAGCTGAGCCTTCTTACGGTCCAACTCATCGACGAACTCCCCTATGAACTTCAATGTACGTTCGCCTCTCTCATGTTAGAGACATTATCCATTAGCCTTGATTTATCAATTTATGAATATTAGTTGAGCGGGGACCCCGGTGAACGTAGCTACCTCGTCCTAGGCTTGTACTTCTTCTCCTTGTACTTGCCCGTGAGGCGTACGTGGGTGCCCTTCCTGGTTACGGCTGACTCGATGCTCTCATCCATCTTCCTGCACTCTTCGGCCCAATCGCATTCCTCGCACTCGGGCTCGAAGCCATACATCCCTATACACTCGGGTCTCGGTCCCTTAGGCATATCAGAGATTTCGCTGAACCAATACGTAAAAACTTAACGGAAAAAAGAAGGTTAGTTGGCTTCCCGGGCGGCCTCGATGATGTCGCTCATCTTGAAGGGATAGAGGTCCGCCAGTTCCCTGGCTTCCTCGTGCGGTACCCCGTCGGCGATCAGCTGCCGCCTGAACTCGCTCCGCGCCCGCTTGTAGCCTCTGCTCCACTGATAGGCGTAGCCTGGGACCCTTAACATGAGCCCGAAGGCTTTCCATGCGGCTCGCAGGCTCATCGGGGTCACCGGTCTACTCCTCGTACTCGTGGTAGTGGGCCCCGATGCGGGCGTCCTTCATCATGCCCTTCCAGTTGGTGACCGTGGCCATATAC
>CAZGZR010000077.1:0-12703 GCA_964529745.1 uncultured Candidatus Bathyarchaeia archaeon | reverse complement strand
TGCGGCAGAGGCGCTGGATTTACTGCCTGTTTCTGCCTGAGCCGCTGATGATGACCTGAATGATTGCGTAGTGGACTTCCACCCCCTCGTCGAGGACCCTTCTCGTCACTATACGCCTATAGGTCCCGTCCCTGAAGCCGCCCAGTATCTCCTCCCGCTCCGCCTGTGGCGTCTGGTGGGTTATGGCGGGTATGAGGAGCTCCTTGCTTAGCCGGTACACCAGCTTGTTGTGCTTCGTGAATATGAGGGTCTTCTCGCCGGGGTTCGCCTTGAGGAGGCTCTTCAGGTAAGCGATCTTGTTGCCGCCGTTCAGCGCGACGTCCATGGCTCTGCCCCGCGCCTGCACGGCCCTCCTGGCCTCGGGGTCCCTGCCGCTGCGGCGCACCAGCCTCAGGTAGTCTCTGGCGCCTCTGATCCTGATTTTCCGGCGCCTGAGGAACCCCCTGTAGATGTCGTACTGTCTGTCGTACTCGGCTCTCTCTTCCGGGGTGAGGGGCAGCTTCACCGTCTTCACGGCGTAGTCTGATAGATGGCTGCCCGCGAGGCTGTCCACGCCGAGGCGGTATACCGTGGGGCCCACGAGTTCCATGTAGAGCTCCTTGGTGTCCTCGTCGCTCTGGAGGGTGGCCGTCAGGCCGAGCCTGTACGGCGCGAGGTACCATGTGGCTATCCTCCTATAGGTGGGGGCGGCCAGATGGTGGGCCTCGTCGAAGACAAGCAGCCTGAACCTGTTGCCGAGGCTGCCGGCGTAGAGACTCGCGGAGTCGTATGTGGATACCGTCACCGGTTGTATGTCCCTCTCTCCGCCGCCGAGGGCGCCCACCTCGACGCCGAGGGACTCCTCCAGCACCTCCCGCCACTGCTCAACGAGGACGATGGTGGGCACCGTTATCAGCGTCGGCACCTGAAGGTTCTCGATGGCCTTCACTGCTATGAACGTCTTCCCGGCGCCCGTGGGGAGAACCACGACGCCCCTGTACTCGTTCTGGCTCCACCTGGAGAGAGCCTCGGACTGGTAGTCCCTCAGGTCTACGTCGGCTCTCATGGGCGGCGGCGACGGGGCGTTCATGGCCTCATCCCTGTACTCCGTACCTGACGCCTCCAGGTGCTTCATGATCTGGGGGTACATGTAGCCGGGGTACTCGTCTGAGGGCTCCACGGCGCCCAGGTATATCTGTCCGCCCTCCACCCTGACCTTGCCATTCTCGTAGTGGAGCGTGATCATGTCTTTCCAGTCATATCAAAGGTGTAGGGGTCATGGATAAGCGCATCTAACCGCGTCTGTGCCCCATCCCCACGCAGGTTATCGTAGCCGGCTGGCCCCTGCTGCCCTGGACGCTGAACTCGGCGTCCGTGAACGTCTTGGCCAGCTCCACGGCAGTGAGCGTGTGAAGCGTCAGCCCGCTCGTGTTGAATCTCGACTCTCCCTCGGCGAGGGAGCACGGGAGTATAATGTGGTCCGAGGTGTGGAGGTCCACCGTGGCCCCCGTCTCTATCTGCTCCACGAGGCTCGTGGCGGCTTCACGCCCCACCTTCTCCGCCGGCTTGCCCCGCTCCCCGAGGGAGTCGGAGCCGAGAAACATGTGGTCCGCCCAGAGACAGACGAGGCTCCCCGGGGAGAGAGGCGTCTCGTCTCCCTCCAGATGGGTGACGGAGATACTGGATTTGAAGCCAGAAGCTTCCAGGGTCTCCGTGGCTGACGCCGCCTGCCGCTCGGCGACGTGTCTGGGCAGACGCCCGCATAGGGATACCCCGTGGATCATGCCAGTGGGCTCGTGTATGGCCGTGAAAGGCTTCAAGGCCTCAACTGGGTCCACGTACGCCGTGACTTCTCCTCCTCCCTTGGGGTAGAATCCGTGGCGCCTCACCTCCAGGCTGCAGCTGAGCCCCATGGAGCCGAATGCACGCCAAACCACGTTTTCTAGGAACGGCGTTGGCGGCGACCATTTGACCGCGGTCCCTCCGGTGACGCGTATCTCCACCCGTCTATCCGCGTAAGCCGAGATGGGGGCTAGGCACTGGAGGAGCATGGTCACGCTGCCGGCCGTCCCAATGTCGAAGCTGTACCTGCCGCCCCTAATTTTCCCCGGCTTGTACATGATCTCAGTGGAGCCCAGCTCTGCGCCAATCACCCTCGCTCCTGTCAACTCCGCCGCCGCTCTAAGCGTAGTCAGATGCTGGGGCTTGAGTCCGGGCTGGCGTCGCCCCGCCCTGACGCTGTGGATGGTGAAGGGCTCCCCGAGGATGGCGCTGTAGGCGGTGGCCATGCGGAGCAGCTGCCCGCCTCCCTCCATCATGGATCCGTCTACGGTTATCATGGCTTTAATTTACGGTGGTCCCCCCACAGAAACGGGGGATGACCCTTGCGGCTAGGTCGGCGCTCTCCTCCAGCTCCTCCAGGGTTATCCCCGGTGCGCCGCACATGAGCATGAGCACATTCCTAGTCTTCATGGTCACCTTGCTGTGGTCGGCGTCCCTGTACGGGTAGATGGCGGCGAGGCGGGTCCCGTCCTCTATCACCGCCTCTCCACCGCTCAGGACGACTGGCTTCTTCATGCCTATCCCGAGGAAATCCTCGCCCATTTCCGCCTCCCTCATGAGCAGCGGGCCCTCGAGGAGGTCGGTGTCGAAGCTGGCGATGGGGATCGCGGACTCCATGGAGACGAGGTTGTAGGCGTCCACCCACGTGTTTATCTTGGGGATGGGGTTGCCCCTGAGCACACGCCTAATGAGTGCCTCGGCCGCGGGCCTGGTCTTGGTGGGGTCTATGCCCATCTTCCAGAAGAAGTCCCTGTATGCCCTGAACGTGGAGTGCTCCCTCAGCTCCTCTACGTTCCACCTCTCAAGTACCCTCTCGGAGACCTCCTCCTTGTACTTCTCCAGCTCCGGGCTCTCACTTGCCACGGTGACGCCGGTGAACCTGACGATTTGGGCTGCCAGCCCGGGGAACATTTCCTGGAGCTCAGGGCTCAGCTTTATGTACTCCGGCAAGCTAGTGCCTCCCGGAGTTCGCCGAGTCCGTCTTGTTGAGGTCCCTTATCCTGTTCTCGCCGTCTATCTCCTCGACTACCATGTAGACCTCCGGGGGCACCAGGTCGCTCCAGTCCTCCTTCTCCAGAATCCTGCGCCTGATCTCCGTCGCCTCGTACTTGCCGCGGTGATACATGGGTATGCGCCTCACCTCGTACCCGGCTTCTATGAGGAGCCGCCTGGTCAGGGGCTGGTTGCTGTACACGAGGTCGAAGCGCGGCGTCTGGCTCTCCACGGCGCTCACCCAGACCCTGTGGGCTGGGGCGTCCGGTATAGGTATTATCATGTACCTGTCCGCCGGCACGTCGGCGGCGTCGAGGGCGCCGCGGATCATCTCTATGCGTTCCCCGGCCGTGAAGGGGTTGTCGGGCTCGTGGCTCATCTGGGCGCTGCCCACCACCAGCACCAACTCGTCGCACTCCTCCAGTATCTTCTCTATCGCGTACAGGTGGCCATAGTGGAAGGGCTGGAACCTGCCCACGAACAACGCGCGCGTCACTTGTTTCTCTCCTTGTCTGAAAGAGATGGGGAACCTGTTTATGTGTTTCCCCCGGCCGTTCTACATGTTGGAACGACTGTTCTAAACGGTAGCATTATACTCGACACAGGCGTCAGGTGATCGTGAACCAGAATGAACACAACTAAAACAATGTTAACAGCGATCCTAATCATCGGGGTTCTTCCAGCCCTGTCTATCTACGCCTGGAAGACCACGCCGGTCTTCACCGAAAAAGCTGCGGTGAATGTGGCGACCAAGTTCCTATCTGAGGCGCCGACGTACGACTGGGACGGCGTCCCCGGCTCGATAGAGATCGTGGACATCGTTGCGGCCGAGAGCTACCCCATCCAGTACTTCATCACCGTCGCGTTCGAGTGTAGCCACGCGGGCTACGGTGACCGGACCGGTCAGGTGCTGGCCCAGGTCATAACTCCTCACGTGATGAAGCTAACAGTCAGCGACGGCCGGGTGCTGAGCGCAGTCATCGACGGCATCTGGGACGAGGTGAACCAGAGGGAGAAGGCCGTCTCCGAGCTCCTCCCACCCGAGATGGCGAGGGACATTGCTGTCGCCTACGTCATCGAGCACTACGAACTTTCAGGCTTGACTGCGCCCATGGAGTGGGCTGAGATACATGAGGGCGGAGTGCCCAAGGTACTCGGATACACCAAGCTCACGTATGCGGCTGGAGACTGGACCGTGTACGTGGGCTACCCCATAGTCGCGCGTCCGGTGTACGAGGTGGAGATCGAGTACGGCGGGGAGCCCGCCTTCAACTGGAACGGCACAGTAGACCAGAGTTCCGCGGTGACGGAAACCTCTACCAGCCTAGAGCCCACCCAGACGGATATTCTGGGCCCTGAGGAGGCCCGGGACATCGCTGTGGAGTACGTTAAGGCCGGCCACCCCGAGCTGGAGACGTATGGCGACTGGGAGATGGAGAACCTGACTCCCGAGGGTCTGCTGGGGTACAGTACTCTACAGTACACCTCTGGAAGCTGGACGGTAAACGTAAGCTTCCCTGTTGTCTGGAAGCCCGTCTACAGTGTGGAGATCACCGTGGACGCAGACCCAGTCTTCCAGTGGGCCGGCTCCGTCGACCAGGACGGCTCGGTTACCCCGGAGATCGAGTAAACCCTCTTTTTCCCCTATTTTTCCTGTAACAACTTTTCGGGTATGCCTGACTCGCATGGCACGTCTGTCTGGCAGAAGCCGCACCCGTATCCCTCGAACCCGTAGTGGCGGCGCACGTACTCCCGGGTCATGTTCACGTAGAGGCGGCAGGCCCTCTTGTCGTGGCCTTCCTCGGTTATGGCTCCGATTGGGCACCGCTCGATGCATCCGCGGCAGCCGTCACCCGAGTAGAACAGGCAGTAGGCGTGGTGGTCCGTGTAGGGCCTGGGCGTGGGATCGATCACGATGTTCGCCACGACGCTGCCCGCCCTCATGGCCTTGCCCCGGGGAGTTATGAGGCCGTCGCTGAGCCCGAAGGTGCCCAGCCCGGCGGCGTACGCGGCGTGCCTCTCGGACCAGGTGGAGGCGTACAGGTACTTCTCGGAGGTGGCTCCCCTCCAAAGCGGTGAGAGCATGGGGGCGACCGCCTCCACGCCCTCCTCCCGGAGCCTTTCCACAACGTGCTCCCTTAGCCTGACGTTGACCTCCTCGCCGTATATCCTGGATCGGGCCCACCGCTCGCTGGGGAAGTGGGTCTCCTTCCTGTGGGCCCTCTTAGTTGCCTCGGTCTGTGGTAGTATCCAGCTCACCACTGTTAGCCCCTCCACCTTGAACTCCCTATCCGGGTAGGCGTGGCTGATGAACTCCAGGGGCGAAAGGTAGAAGTCCCCTATGTCCCGCTTGTAGAACTGGTAGAGGGGGTCGGCGCCGCTGCTGTAGCCGACAAGGGGCTCAGCCCACGCGGGCTCGCCGCCCCACTTCCCCATGCTGTTCACGGGGCCCGCCATGAATCCTTTGATCTCGTTCTCCATCCATCGAGCCGGGTCGTCGCACAGGCGTGTCATACGGTGGATACCGGAAGCGCTTTATTTAAAACAGGCTTCATCAAGTTAAAGGGCCGCGGGGGCGAGGGTTTGACCAACGAGACGTACCTCTATCTCACCTGGATGGACGTGCAGCGTCTATCCGAGGATCTCGCAGACCAGATAGCCGAGAGTGGGTTCACGCCCGACATCATCGTGGCAGTTAGCCGGGGCGGCTTCGATCCCGCTAGGATACTCAGCGACGAGCTCAACATCCGTAGCCTGGCGAGCCTCCAGGTGATATACTACGCGGGAGTCAACGAGAGGAGCGACGAGCCGCAGGTGAAGTACCCGCTGAACGCTGAGATTGCGGGTCTCAACGTGTTGGTGGTTGACGACGTCGCCGACTCCGGTAACAGCCTAAGGGTCGTGAAGGAGTACGTGATGAGCCTCGGACCGAGGGAGGTGAGGATAGCCACGCTGCACTATAAGCCGTGGAGCAACTTCAAGCCGGATTTCTACGCCGAGTCGGCTGAAAAGTGGATAATCTACCCCTGGGAGCCACGGGAGAGTATCGAGGACATCAGGGCGAAGCTGCTAGCGGAGGGGGTGCCGGAGGAGGAGCTGGCGGTGAAGCTAACGGAGATTGGTTTCACGGGTAAGCAGGTGCGCAGGTTCCTAGGGCTCAAAGACGTATAGCGTCTCGTCGTAGGTGCGGCCCATCCACTCTGCGCCGGGCTCGTACCTGGCAAGCCCCCTGTCTTTGAGCATGCGGCGGAGCCGCGCATTGGCCTCCTCCAAGCTGATGGACTGGTCCCTGAGTAGTCGTAGCGGCACGTTGACCTGTACGGGTCTGGCGGGCAGCCTGTGCCTGGTCGCCTTGGGGGTGAAGACCCTTCCCTGCAGCGCGGTCTCCACGACCTGCCTCTTCTCCACCTTGGGGGGGAACAGCGTCGCCCCGTATCTACCCGACTCGACCCCCCTCTGGGCCTCGGCCTCAGTCAGATAGCGTATCCGGCGCCCTCTCGTCGTCAGCAGCTTCTCAAGCTCGTGGCTACGCTTGAACGTCTTGAGCAGGTCGTCTCCGCCACGGTCCAGCCGGTACGTCTGGTCTTTACAGACTAGTAGGAGGCCGCTCTCCTGGTCGAGGCAGTCTGTCGGCTCGATGGGTACTAAGGTTAGGCCGACGGCGGCGACGGCCTCACCCGCCTCGTATATGCTGAAGGGGCCGGGTATGGCTCGGCACCACCGCTGCACCTTTATCCTCGGGTCGTGGTAGTCTACGAGGCAGACGCATGTGAACCTGCAGCCCAGCTCGGTCATTATGGCGGTCCTGTGCATGCCGTCCAGCACCACGTACGTGTCCCTGTCTACGATTATGGGGGCCGACTGGACGCCGTCTCGTCTTATCCTGTCGCCCAGGCTGCGTATGCGCGCCGGTATGGTCTCCTCGTGTATGAGGAGCCTCCCGGTGGGGGCCAAGGCAATGTCTAGTCTGAGCCCCTCGTGGTCTATCGTGTAGGCGACGGGCTGGCTGGACATCCAAGGAGAATTGTCCGCGTTTGTTAAAATCTTGTCGGAGGCCGGGCTACTGGATCTCTTCCAGGGCTTCCTCGGCGGCCTCCTGGGCCTCGGCGAGCAGGTCCGACTTTACGACGGTGGTTATGTAGCCTGCGACCCTGTTGCGGAGCTTCTTGGAGACGTCGAGCCCTATCTCCTTGAGGAACTGTTTGTTGGGCTCGAACTCGGGCTCGAAGCTGTACGGGTACATGTCCAGCAGCTCCAGGCTTATCCGTTTCACCATCTCCGTGCGTACCTTACCCAAACATCCGCACCTGTGCGCCTTAATCACCTGTGCCGTGCTTTTAAACGTTTACCCTCACCGCTGCGTGAGGCTCACACGGTCCAGGCGCACGTCTGTGTAGCCGCTGAGGAGTATGCCCCGGAGTTCGAGGTCCGTGGACACGGCGTCGTTGCTGAACTCCAGGGTCACCTCGCTCCACCTGCCCTCGGGTAGGCTGCCCGCGTCCACTGTGGCGTTGGCGAGGGTCTCGCCCCTGGCTCTGGCGTCGAGGAGTATGACGCCGGTCAGGGTGTGGTTGCCCGTCTTGAGCCTGTACGCCGCGGTGTAGTTACCCTCGGGAGCTATCGCGTAGGGGCCGTACCATATGGTGCCGGTTTTCCGGTTCATGTCCAGGTAGCGGATGGCCTCGCCGGTGGTGGTGTTGGGCTCCTCCACGATCTCGGCGTTCATGGGTATGAGGTCCCGGGGGCCGTAAGTGGCGGACATGGGCTCGTAGAGGAGCGGCGCCGGCCTGTCACCCAGCTCGTAGAGGTAGATGTTGTCGTAGAAGGCGAGGAGGCTGTAGTTGCCGTGGGCGATTATGTGGAACGCGGTCTTGGCGGTGCCGTGGGGGTCGGTCTCCATGTCGAGGAGTATGTAGTCGGTCCTCAGGGCCATGAGCGTCGAGTTGGCCCTGCGCCACGTCTCCGGGTCCTGCGCTATCTCGGGTACAATGACGTAGGCGTCCAGCCTGTTGCTTACGTGGGGGAATATGTTGTCCTGGGTCAGCACGGAGGCTTCCTGGGGTATGAGCGCCAGCATCTCCGTGAGCCGCTGGCTTCTCTCCCCGGCTCGGGGCTTTATGTACGCTGGGCTGAGGCTGAAGCCGTCTGTGAGGGGGCTCAGGGGGCTCAACGCGACGCAGCTGGCGACGCCGACTACCAGCAGCCCCTTGACGACGGCTCTGAGGCTTACGCTGTTGTCCTCCTTGAGAGCCTGGCTCAATCTCTCAAGGCCCATGACGAGGGAGACGTATATGAAGGGCAGTACGAGGGTGGGGTACTGGAACCCTAGCCGGTAGTAGGGCGGGTAGTTGGACAGCACTGAGACTGCGAACCAGGGGATAGTGGGTATGAGGGTGGCTGGGCTGAGGAGTCCGAGGAACAGGGTCGGGGTGAACAGGGAGAGCGCGTACACGTTCTTGTCGAGCCAGTCGTAGGAAAGGGCCCTGAAGGCCTTGTCGGGGTCGGTGAAGACGCGCAGGGGGACTTGCGTCGGTGAGTCCACCTCTAGGATCGCGAAGTTCTGCCCCGCCATGAGGTGCTTTGGCACGTCGGGATTGAAGTAGTTCACCACGCTGACCGAGAGGACCCACCAGAGCACCGTGACGGCGAGCACCGCCAGGATGGGCGTGATCTCTCTTCGTAAGGCGGCTTTTTCCCGCCACCTCGCCCCTTGAAGCGTTCGGTGGACCACCAGATAGGCCACGTAGCTGAGCATGACCACCACGACCTGCTCCTGGACCGACAGCGCCAGTATGGAGGCGGTTATCATGCGTTTAGTGTCCCAGCGCAGGGTGTAGAGCAGGAGGTAGTTGAGTATGAGGGGTAGCATGCTTTGGACGTGGAAGTCGTATGAGTTGGCGCCGTGGAGGGCGGGGCTCAGCAGGTATACGATGGCTAACGTAGCCGCCGTCTCCTCGGGCAGTCTCGTCCTTGCTATGAGGTATAACGGGTAGGCTGAGAGCCCTAGTATGAGGCTCTGAAGCACAAGCAGGGTCACGGGCGACTGGTGGAGGTAGTAGAAGGGGACCAGCAGGAAGAGTATGGGGCTGAAGTGTACGCCGAAGAAGCTCCCCGACTCCACGAGGTGCCGCTCACAGGTGTTGTAGAAGACCATGCTCAGGTTCACCGTCGTCCAGAAGGACTGGTCGAATATGCCTAGATCCCACGCGTAGGTGGAGAACGAGCTGTGTTTCGAGACGGTGTACCATGACAGCGCAGCCGTGTACACCAGTATGGCGGCGGCCAAGGTCAGCCTGCCCCTTTGTTTCAACGTTTTCTCGATGAAACCCATTCAGAGGGGGTTTAGTTGAACCCGATTTAAGACTGATGTAACCCACAACGCGCCCCACGGATAAGAAGCCCGCAGGGGATTTGGATGGCGTTCGGGTTGAAAATCAATCTTATAGAGTTAAAAAATGAAAAAAGCAAGAATCTAGCCCTCTCGGCTGAAAGGTTCGCAAGTATTAAATATTATTCGAAACGAAAAGAGGAAATAGAAGGGAACAGGATGCCTGACGAGATTAAGGTGGCGCCGATGCACAAGCTCATAAAGAGGGCTGGCGCCGACAGGGTGAGCGAGGAGAGTGCAGTCGCCCTTGGACATGCCTTAGAGGAGATAGGCTTGAAGATGGCCATGGAGGCCATTGACTTCGCCAAGCACGCGGGCCGCAAGACCGTGAAGGCCAGGGACATAGAGATCGCGGCCAAGAAGGTCCTCGAGCGATAGGATAATATATTTCTCCCGGGGCATCATTCTGGCTTAAGATGGCTACCATTCAGTGTGACGTTCTCGTTGTGGGCGCGGGGCCGGGCGGCAGCATGGCCGCAAGGGCGGCGGCCGAGAACGGAGCCGACGTGATATTCGTCGAGGAGCACCCAGTGGCCGGTACGCCGGTGTACTGCGCCGAGGGGCTGAGCATCGGCGGCATCCACGACGGGGGGCTCGTAGCCGAGCCTCCGTATGTCTCTCAGCAGATCACCATGGCCAGGATCGTTGCGCCCAACGGGAACACCGTGGACCTAACGAGCGATGACTGGACCGGGTACACGCTGAACAGAGAAGTCTTCGACAAGGCTCTCGCTGATAACGCTGAGAAGGCAGGCGCCAGGCTCATGACCGAGACGAGAGCCACCGGGGTCATAATGGATGGAGGCCGCGTCGTGGGCGTCAAGGCGGTCCACGATGGAGAAGTCGTCGAGTTCATGGCGAAGGTGGTCATCGGCGCAGACGGCCACTGGAGCATAACGCGACGCTCCGCTGGCCTCGACAGGTACTTCAAGGACTACGTCACCTGCGCCCAGTACCAGCTAGGCGGCCTCGACCTGGAGACCCCCAGCGTCAACGAGTTCTGGATGGGCGAGAAGTACGCGCCGGGGGGCTACGCGTGGGTGTTCCCCAAGGGCGGGGAGGTGGCCAACGTGGGCCTGGGGGTCCGCGTGAAGCACACCAAGCCGCCCATAGAGTACCTCAAGGACTTCGTCGCCCAGGACCCGCGGTTCAGGAACGCCAAGGTACTGAAGAAGAACGGGGGCATCTGTCCCGTGAGCGGCACCCTCGACAGGATAGTCATGGACGGGTTGATGCTCGTGGGCGACGCGGCGGGGCAGCTCATACCCATGACTGGGGCGGGGATCCACAGCAGCATCGAGGCCGGCAAGATGGCGGGCAGGGTGGCCACCGAAGCCGTCAAGGAAGGCGACGTATCGGAGAAGCGGCTCTCCGCCTACCGCACGGAGTTCGACGAGTACTGGGGCAAACGGATCAGGGACAGCGGCAGGGTGCTGGAGTTACTTGACAGGTTCTCGGACGACGACCTGAACACGCTGTCCGAGGTGATCACCAACGACGACGTTCTATCGTTGGCGAACGGCACCAACGTCGCAGCCACCGTCGCGGGCCTAGTCAAGCGCAGCCCCATGAAGATAATCCGGCTCATACGCGCGTACCTTAGGTGAGCTACTCGCTTCTCAGCGCCTTCACGGGGTCCAGCTTGGAGGCCCGGTAGGCCGGGCCCGCCCCGGATAGTATGCTAGTGACGATGGAGAAGGCAACGACGGCTAGCCCCAGAGGCAGGCTGTATTCGACGGGTAGCCCTACGATGTTGCCCACCATCTTTCCCAGGGTGAAGCCCAGGGCTGACCCGGCTACGCCGCCTATTATGCCGGTGTACGCGGCCTCGCTTAGGAATAGTAGCATGATGTCTACGCTGTTGGCCCCTATGGCCTTCATGGTCCCTATCTCCCTAGTCCTCTCGTTCACCGAGACCGCCATGGTGTTGACGATGCCGAGGCCGGCCACGAAGAGACTTATGGCAGCGATGCCGCCGAGAACGGCCTGAACGGTTCCCGTGACCTGCTCCTGTACGTCTATGGCCGCCTTGGGCGACACCACGAAGAAGTCGCCGCCTAGCCTTTCCTCCAGTTCCTCGGCCACCTCCTCGATGTCGTCGGAGTCTCTTACGAGGACCTGTACTATGGCGCAGCTTCCTCCCTGCTCGTAGAGCTGGTCGTACGTCCTGAAGGGGATTCCTATGACGTTGTCCACGTCAAGCCCGAACATGGTCCCGTGCTCCTCCAAGACCCCGACGACCCTGAGGGTGATCTCTTTCTCCTCACCCCTCACGTTGACGGTGAGCTTTATCCTGTCCCCCACCCCGATTATAGGCTCCTCCTCGTCGGTGGGGTGAGCGACGTTCTTCCCGACGAAGGCCACCGCGTTGTCGCCGCGTGTGAAGAACCTTCCCTCGGTCATCTTGACGTCTTTGTTGATCTCGTGGAAGCTGTCGCCCACGCCCATCACCTTTGCGGTGTAGGTCTCTCCCTTGACGGTGTACGAGCCGCCGCCCATTATTATCTCGCAGACGTCCCTAACTCCCCCGGCGTCCTGTATTGTCTCACGGTCGCGCCAGCTGACGCTGTCCTGGCTTGTTATCTGAGTGGCGCTTAGGCTTATGGCCGCGTCTTTGGCGTCCTCGGGGACGACGAACAGGGTGTTGGCCCCGATGACGCTGAGCTGATCCCTGACCTGGGTGTTCATGCCGTCGGCGAGGGAGACGAGTCCCGTGACGGCCGCGCAGCCCACGAGGATGCCTATGACGTTGAGTGCTACCCTGAACTTCCTCTCCCTTAGCCCCTCAGCCGATAGTATGGTTATGTCGAGAAGATCCATGATCGAGTCGCCGTTAAGCCAGATTTAGGTAGTAGACCCCTACCTAGATTTAAAGGATATGCAGTTCTACTCGATACATTTAACATGGCTGCTTATCCTCTAAGCTTGATCTAAGATGATCAAGACAAACCGCGACAAGATAGTGAAGATCTCGGTCATCGGGGAGGTCGTTAGCCCGGTGGTCAGCGACTCGGTGTACAAGATCTCCGCGGACGGCGAGCCTGTGGTGCTCCCCGGCGTGGGCGGTATCACGTACAACATTAGGGTCGGCGACGTGGCCACTGGGTGGATGGCGGACCACGTGGAGCCTGGCGTCAGTGTGGAGAACCGTGTATCCGACCGCAGGTTTCCCAACGGCCAGAGCAGGGCCCTTAACGTGCTGAGCTGCATAGGAAACGAGGCTACGGTGGTGGGGGGCGACGCCAAGGGGGACGAGGGCGTGGTTGTGGGGAAGCACGGCGG